>JAISFS010000061.1 GCA_031263485.1 Deltaproteobacteria bacterium
CTCAAAGACACCGGCGAAAACGACGACGAAGGCGAACCGATCCTTGAAGAGGCGTTCACGTTCCGGAATCCCAATCAGGAAGTGCGGGCGCTTTACAAGTCTTCCCTCTTCAAGGGGGCTTTCGGCCTGCGGAACGAATATTTCGGCACCTTCGCCAGGAACCTGAGAAGCGCCCTTCTGGAAAAGGACTCCGGGAAAATGGCGGAGACGCTCCGTGACCTTCTTTACACGATCGTTCACTTGCACCACAAATCGGACGAAAGCTTTTACCATTCAATGTTTCAGGCGTCATTCGTCGCCGCCGGGCTTGAGGCCAGAAGCGATGAGGGGGGCTCCAGGGGCGATGCCGACATGGCCATTTTCCTCGACGGCAGGGTCCGCGTCGTGATCGAGGTGAAATACGTCAAGGCGGAAGAGAAAGGCGGCGAGGGAGGGGACGGCGACAAGGACCGCGCGGCCAGGGAGCTTGCCGCGGCTCTGGACAGGGCCGAGAACGCCATAAGGGAAAAGCATTACGCCGGGTCCTTCAGGCTCTCCGCCAGCGAGATAATTTGCCTGGCCCTGGCCGTCCGGGGCAGGGACGAGGTCGCGGCGCGCTTCCTGGCTCCCGACGGAGCGGACGGACCGCCGTCTTCCTGAGTTGCGGCGGGCGCTATCAGCCTGCCGGACGCCGCGCGGCGGTCTTCCGCCTCCCCCTCCCCGCCGCCGTACGGCGGTCGCGGAGAGGTCGTTCCCGCATGGAGACTGTCATCGCAAGGCGGCTCCTCGCCCGTTGGCGCGCGGGGCGCCGCCAATCCGGCCTTGGGGCCTTTCCCGTTCCGCGTGACTTCAGGAAGGGTATCCGTGGGGGTATCCAGCCCCGCCGGACGCCGATTTTCCGGGACGTTCGGACCGTTCCGGCCCGGCTGGTTTCGGGGAAGCCTTTCCGGCCTGGACTCCCGCCGCGCTTCCCGCCGCCGTCGGTCCGACCAGCCGCAATATGGCCTCGCGATCCTCCGAGTCGGGCGACGGGTCGAAGCGGATTCCGCCTGCGGGGAAGGACCAGCGTCCGAGGTTCCGCTTCGCCCTGCCGCTGGGGAGCACGGGAGTCCGCTCGGCGCTCTCGAGCCCTTCATGTCCAAGGCGCGGAAAGGGGGAACGAGCGAAGAGGGTCCCGGCGCTCCCGCCTTCGCAGAGGAAGAAGCCAGATCCCTGCCCGAGGCTCACCAGTTCGGGAACGTCCGCCGGTCATGGCCGACTTAAAATTGAGCCAGCGGGGAGATCCGCCAGCCACCGGAGCGGACTCGCCGTCACCTGACCTTGCGGTGGTGCCGGAACGGATTTTCACTGTACGGGCGAAGCTTCAGGCTGGACCTCGGCTTCGCTCGCGCGTGGATCGCCGGGTGACCGGGCGCGGCGTGCGGAACGGTTCCGGGACTTCTGATCGCGCCTTGCCGGTCCGCTCGGCCGTTGCCGGGGGTCGGCACCGTCATGAGACTCCCGTCCGAAACCGCCTGGTCATCGTCTGGCCACGTGTGCGCGTCCCGGGCTTTCCGGGGGCCGGTGTTCCCGCGAACGGGGCCCGCTTTCCCAACCCAGGAGGCGGGCCCTTGGGTTCCTGCCGCAGATCACGGCGCTCCGCACGCGAGGATCTCCCGCCTTTCCCGTCGGCATACGGGGTCCCCTCGCGGAAAAGCCTGTAAGGGCAGGTTTCGGTCGTCTCGGCTGCGGCGCCCAGTCTCCCTTTCCCGCGGGCCAGTGCCCTCCCGGTGTGGTCGGGGCGGGCGGATGCCCTTCGAGCCGCCTTGCCCGCTCCTTTGGCGGACATCGCCCGGAGTGCTGCCAACGTCCGGGGCCGGCCTGTCCCGATGGCTGGACCGCCAAGGGGCGGTCTCCGATTCGCGCCACGCCTCGAAAAGGCCTGAGCCGCACGTAAACGTCATGAGGCCGACGGTCCCCTTGCAGGATTCCTCCATCCCTTTGGTGCCAGCCTGCGTGGAATCCGTCTGTCATGTCACCGCAGGCCTCCCCGGAGGACCAGCGGCATGATATGGGTACGCGCTTCGGACACCGCCCTGGCGGCTTCTTCCGTCCTGGCGGCATCTGCCGTCAAGACGCCATCCGCCGCCCTGGCGGCATCCGCCGTCCCGACCGGCTCCGTCTCCGTGGAAGGTTCGGTTTCCGGCCCGTATCCGTCGCAGGGCCGCGCATGTCCTTGCCGACGGTCGGGCCGTCCGGAGTGCGGACATCCTTCACGACGGACAGAAAGAGTCGGCCGGTCGCGTCCTTTCCGAGCGGCGGGGCACCCATGCCGCGTGCGCCGTCCCTGACGGGCGGGGCGTCCGCGATGCGCTGGCTTGCCCGGCCGAGGTCGTCCGGAATGCGGCGGACGCGGGCGACAGCGCTCCGAATGGGCTTCAGGCGGGCGGAAGCGGCCTCGCCGTGAGCGTCAGGGGACGGCTCGCGGACGGAACGCGCGGGCAGGTGGCCGCGATCCGCCGATGCGGCGAGGACGTCCTCCCTGATTGTCGCGCGGGATCGTGATTCCGAACCAATGTCAACAACTTAAGGCAGAAATCGACTGTTGATCAGATATTTTCATCAATGATATCAGCTGGTTGCCAGACGCCACTCTTCTTAAGTTGTTGACATTGGATTCCGAACCGGTCTGAGGACTCCCGGAGCCCGTCCGGCCTCGTCCGAGCCTCCCGCGCGTCGCGGGAGAATCCGCCGGTTCTTTCGGGCCGGGTCCGGCAGGGCCCCGGGGCAACGGCCGGGCTGTCCCGGCTCCGGGACGCCGCGCCGGACGGCCCCGGCTCCGGGAAGTGGCCGGACGCGGGTGGAGAGGGTCGGCGGGTCGGCTGCGCGCAACGCTCCACGCGTACCGGTACCAATCTCACCTCGCGGCTCACGGACACGGGATCGTCCACTTTGGAGGGACGTCCCATGACCGGCCCGGACATCGCCTGGCCGCAGGACGCGCGGAGGTCCGCGAGAGCGCGCCTGAGGGGGAGGATGGAGCGCGTCCGGAGCCTTCCGTCCGCGTCCTGGCTGAATACCTTGGGACGGATGAGCGTGGCGATTTCGCCTGGGCGTATGATGATCGAGCGCCCGAGCCTGTCCCGAAGGCGCGCTCGGCCCTTCCGTGCGCGGGCCGTATCCGTTGAGTTGAGGGATAGTGTGGCCGGGAACTTCATGTAGCTTGCCGTCCTTGCGGCGGTCGAACAAACTCCCCACATGTTTAGGGTCGTTGGCATTGGGTTGGGGTCCTTGGAGGACTGATAACTACATATGTAGTAATAATGATATGCATACCCAATATGCAGGATTCAATTTTCCCAATCGTTACCCTATGCTGCCCTTCTCTTCCAGAGGGCGGACTCGGTCCGCCCCCCCCGAGGTCCCCGGGAATACGCATCCTGAGGCTTTCTCCCGTTCCAGCATATCGGTCAGGAACAGCCGGACGCGGGGAGTCGCGGGACGATTAGGATTCTTGGCGTTCGGATGCTTGTCGTGACGGCCTCTTTTTTATATAATCATCTTACGGCTGTCGGCTGTACCGGCTCTCGGCAGGCATCGGCCTGCACCGGCTCACGCCGCCACGGACTTGTCTCCTGTCCTTCACCCGAGAAACGGAGTATCACTGAATGAACGACGAACAAAAAAAGCTGCCGCTTTTTGACCCGACCTTTCGTGAAATCATTCAGGGTAACTTTCTTTACGCCGACAAGACCATATACATCCACAAGATGATCGATAAATACAAGTGCTGTTTCCTGTCACGTCCCAGGCGGTTCGGCAAGACGCTCCTGCTTGATACCGTCGATGAGCTGTTCAGTGGCAACAGTGAGCTTTTCGAAGGCCTGTGGATTGACACCGACAGCTCATACGAGTTCGTAAGGCACCCGGTTCTGAGATTCAGCATGACCTACACCAAGATCTCCACCAAGGATGACCTTGAAGCTAGAATCGAGACCGATTTAAGGTTGGCGGCAAAAAAAGAAAAAATCGAATTGATCTCCGATTCCTATGGGGAGATGTTGGTTGAGCTTCTGGATGGCATTTGCGACAAATACGGGGTCGGAGCCGTTGTCCTGATAGACGAGTACGATGCCCCGGTCGCCGGCAACATATCCAACCAGAGACTGGCCGCGGACAACTGCAAAGTCCTGCATGGATTTTACACGTCCCTTAAAAAGGGCATACGCCACGTCCGCTTCGCCCTCGTCACTGGCATCACCAGATTCGCCATGACCGCATTGGACTCCGGACCGAACAACTTCATGGACATCTCGCTAAAATCCGATTTCTCCGGGATCTGCGGCTTTCCGGTCTCCGAGCTCGAAAGCCTTTTCGGGGACAGGTTCGACGAGACGCTCGACAGACTGAAATCAAGGGGCCAAATAGGGCAGGGGGCCGACAAGGAAGCGCTGAAGGCGGTGATCCTGAAATGGTATGACGGCTACAACTGGCTAGGTCCAGAACATGTCTTGAACCCGTACTCCATACTCAATTTTTTCGATGATAAAGATCTTCGCGGGTATTGGCCCTTGTCGGGACATCCCTCCCATCTGATGGCTCTCGTGAGGGAACGGCCATTGGAGTTCATTCAGCCGAGCGTTGACAGTCTTTTTTCCCAGAATGTCAGGAGAGCCGATCTCGGTACGCTTGAGGCCGTCCCCCTCCTCTTTCACAGCGGCTATCTGACAATAGACAAGAAAGAGCTCAAAGACACCGGCGAAAACGACGACGAAGGCGAACCGATCCTTGAAGAGGCGTTCACGTTCCGGAATCCCAATCAGGAAGTGCGGGCGCTTTACAAGTCTTCCCTCTTCAAGGGGGC
>JAISFS010000099.1 GCA_031263485.1 Deltaproteobacteria bacterium
AGATCATAACATTTTTGTAAGACAAGACAATGCTTCCACTTTTAATTGGTCAGCATACTCTACTAATCCGAATTAAGAGGATAATGAGGATAATTAGATCTCAAAGAGACTAACTGTCATGGAAAGATCTATTATTTTGCTTATTATGTGTATATTGCCGACGCATTGAATCATTTGCCTTCCGGAAAGGCATGCGAATAGTGGATTTTATCTTGGACAGCTGTGCCCAACACGACAACTTGCGTTGAGATCCATTTCACGAAACGACATGACAGTCAGCCTAATATTGCGAAACAGAGTTAAATGCTCTTTCTGGGTGATGTTCAGGCAGAATGATCGACAACGTAGATGCGATGAGAACATGGAGTTGCGTCATGGGGATTTCTGAAACAGAAGGAACGGACATGACGCAACGTTTCACCACTAATTTCCTCGCCTAATGAGTGTATAGCTACACCCCTATAATACTGAAGCCTGACTGAAGACTTTTCTGAGATCTGCCAGAATAAGGCGTATGTTACGATGTCAAATGGTTCTAGGCCGTACACTCCAAGATGTAATCGCCACCGCCACCATAAGCGCCCTAAAGACCGCAGAGCGCGAAGGGATATTGCCCACAGTCTTCACCCGTTTCCAATACCGGAGGCATTGTCGTCCGTTGCCCATGGAGTCCTGAGCGCATCCAAAAGCTCCAGGGCCCTCGCCTGGAAACGCGTTGCTTCGTCAGCGTCCAGAAATCGCCGTTTCAGGGCTCCCCCTTCGAACGACACCTCGTAGTAGGACCTGCATTTGGCGAGATCATCGAGCACCAGACGCCACCAGCGGTTCGTGACGATCCGCCCGTCCTCGGAGGGAGCCCGCCCGTCTTCAGGGGAGGTCTCCGCGCCATCGGCAGAAGCCTGCCAGTCTTCAGGGGATGTCGCCGCGCCATCGGCAGAAGCCTGCCCGTCTTCAGGGGAGATCGCCGCGTCATCGGGAGATGTCCGTCCGGCTTCGGCGGAGGTCCCCGCGGCTTCGGCGGAGGTCCCCGCGGCATCGGGAGATGTCCGTCCAGCTTCTAGGGAGATGCCTGCATCTGCGGAGGGAGTCTGCACTTCCAAGGGGGGAAGCGTGGACGTTGTGTTCGGCAATATGTTCTCACTTGCGAGCTGATGCCAGACATCACGTATATGGAAGACAACGTATGAAGACAGTAACCAGACAACCGTGTAGCCCTTGATGAGCATGTCGTCCGCGGCCTTGTTTCCTGTGAGCTCGATCCGGAAGGGTTTCATGATTCTCAGTCCAGACTGAACCTCCTTAATCGTGCCGAAGAGCCTCACGCATTCCTCGGGGCTAATATGCCCGATCGGGAGGCTGGTCCTCAGGACGGTACGGATCGGGTCCCTGGGAGGTTCAGGCAGGAAGCTCTTCGGCCAGACAACGCCGGGCTTGTCGCCTTTTCTGCGAGGTCGTGGCCCGGTGCCGGGATGGGGCCTCAGGTACCTGAACAGCCTCTCGCTAGGGAAATCCTTGGAACTAATTTCCAGGACTGGGCCAGGGCCCTTCTCCCCGGGCCCCAATGAGTCCTTTTTAGAAAAGAACTTAGCGGCGGCATCTCTGGAGGCCTGCCGCGCCTGGTTCTCTGTAAGCATAGTCAGCCACCCCATGCCCCTTTGCTTGAGGAACCGCACGTTGTCGGAGTCGATCATCCTCCTATCTCCGACCATCACCGCGCCCGCGATCTTAAGGCCGAGCGAGACCATGATCGAGACCGTACGCAGGGCGTACGAGCCTTGGGAATTACCAGGCAAAGCCCTGACGGCGACGGGGCGGCCCTCCCTGTCCGCAGCTAGCGCTATCGTGATCCGGAGGCTATTGGAGGCCGGAGGACCCGGTACCATGAGTGTTCCAGCGCCCCGCTTGGCCGCCTTGGTGACGCCGCGTACCAGCGCCGCCGGAAAGGCCACGGTCGCGCGGTCGGTCAATACCGGATCTCCGTCCACCAGGTGCCGAGCAGCTAGTTTTCGCTGGATCTCGGGCTGTAGAGGCGCGAGCCATTCCAAGGCCCGGCTGGCGTCCGCTGAGGTAACGCCGTCCAACCTTAGCTCCTCCGCCAGCGCAGATACAGCCCAGATGTCCTGGATCAGGAGATCGCCCCGGGACGGGTAGAGGACAAAAGCCGCCACGAGTCCCAGGACGATCTCGCGTTCCCGGCATTCTTCAGAGGAGATGAGGCGGTCTAACCCCAGAATCCTGAAGACTTTCAAGACGGCCCGGACATTGCCTGCGGCAAGCGATACCGCGTAAGGCCCTTTGCCGGACAGAAATTCTCCGTTCGAGGCCGCGGGTAGCGAATGACTCGCCCGGAGACGGGGAGGCAATGGGGAGAGGCTCACGGCAACCAGGGACGGATCCCTCTCCTTTCCCTTGAGGACTAGGCCTACGATATCTGAGCTCAAACCCAAGAGGTTCGTGAGGAATAACCTGAGCATAATGTCCATTTACCGAGCGGAGCAAGACCTTCGGCAACCGGCGAACGTCAGGATCCGGGATACCTTAAGATTAAAACGCGTTTGGCGTCAGTTAGGCGAAACCTAAAAGCATCAGGCTAATGAGCGGGGAGACCGCCCACCGCAGATCCGTCACGACTATCCTTCCCAGGTCCGGCACCGCCGGGTTCCTCGCTTGCGGGCGGAGCGCAGATCTTGAAATGGGAGTCCGCGTCCAGGTTCCTTGCGGGGCCCCACAGCATCAAGTCCGGACAAACCATGCCCCGAATAGCACCCATGGCACTGTCCCTCTCCTCAGGCCAGGGCAGGTCGCGGAAACCCGATATGGACGGGTCGTCCATGACCCGGAGCCACGGGCGCTCGCCTTCCAAGCGGTGAGGCTTTTCCAGGATACAGTAGGCCTCTTCCATCCGCCTCCTGGCGGAAGCTCTCGGGTGGTCCCCGATACCCAACAAGGTCTCTGAGTCTATCCAGCGCCCGGCGAGCCCTTTTCAAAGCAATGTCAACAACTTAAGGCAGAAATCGGCAGTTTCTCAGATATATTCATCTATGATATCAGTTGCTTGCCAGACTCCGCTCCTCTTAAGTTGTTGACATTGCTTTTCAAAGTAGTTCAGGAGATAAATATCAACAACTAAAAGAAGTTCTTGAATGGTAAATCCATGATAATATTGGCCTTTTCATTGACGGAGTTATGTAATTCTGCCTGACACGTTCATATTGTCAACACCCCGGCGCATGAAACCACGTTACGCCACTACAATATTATGGGTGCCCAAGGCTGGGACGCTCAAGAGAACGTTTCATGATAAGTTGTTGACATTGGTTCAGGAAAAAGCCTTTAATCAAGATGTTGGGGTCTGACTCAAGCCCATTGCAGTACTTGATCCTTTAGTTCTGCAGAACCTCATTCACATTCCCTCCCTCCGCTACAACTCCATCTCTCATCGATGTTCGCCGAGCCCCGCGAAAGGGCGAACCTTATCGGTCCGGCCTCAGGATCTGCGCCCACTCTAACCATTTTTCTGCATGCTTTTAGCGATGTCAAGCGCCAAGGAAATCAATATGCCCCTTCTTGCGCTGGGTTTCGGCTTCGCCTGCCCCCCGCCGAGGCGCTTCGACCAACATCCTGCCGAGGCGCACGGGAGCTTGTAGGCATGCGATCGTTTTTATAGATCCTGCAGGTTGACAAGCTCCGATCCGGCATTATAATTTAATCTACACTCCATATCGTCAACTCCGGTTCATCGCGCTCCGGCACGATCCCGACACGACTGAGGATTTTCTCGATGATACCCGCAGAAGCGCCAGTGCGCCCACTTGCCGTCCTCATCCTCGCACTGCTCATGTCAACCCCCCTGGCTGCCCAGACAGAGGGCGAGAGCACGGCCCCCCAAGCCTCCTCGGGACAGCCCGTCTTGGCCGCTCCCAAAGGCCAGACCTCAGTGCCAGACGCCCAGGCAACGTCCGCTCCGAACGAACCCATCGGGCCCTCGGGCCCCTGGCGGCCAGAGTGGAATTTCGGGGGCATGAACAGGGCACTCGAAAACCTTAGGCGGGAGGCAGAACGGGAGGCCGACGGCGGTCAGATCTCGCGGTCCGAGGCTGCCTGGGATGCCCTCGCGAACAGCATGAGGCGGATCCCCGGACTGGCGGGATCTCCCAGACAGCTAGCGGCGCGAAGCCGTTCCGCGCGGCTACTGCTTGAGATGGGGCGGCCCAAGGACGCGCTACCGGTCGCACGCGAGGCGGCCGAGAGCCTGGCCAAGGCTTTGGGCGCAGAGAGCCCGGAGGCCCTTTACGCGTATGAGACATGGGCACGGGCGCGTGCCTCGACCGGCGAGGCCCCGGCGGCCCGGACCGAGCTGGAAAGGCTTTCCGAAATCTCCCAAAGGACCTTGGGCGAGGATCACCTTCAGACGCTATCTATAGCCCACGGACTGGGCCAGGCGCTGGACGAGGCAGGCGAGCTGGCATCCGCTCAGGCCCTTTTGAGGACCACGCTCGCGGCGCGTACGCGTCTCCAAGGCCCCGAGCACCCCGACACGCTTTCGACTGCAGACGCCCTCGCAACGGTCGATCTGTCTGCCGGGGACCTCAACGAAGCCAGGGACCTCCTGACGCGACTCGCGAAAGGCCGCAGAAAGGCTTTCGGCTCCGACAACACGATGACCTTAAGCGCCGAGAACAAGCTGGCCTTCGTGATGAACTCAATGGGAGACCACACGGGCGCGAGGGAGGTTTACGCGAGGGCGCTCGCTGTCCTGGAAAAGGCCAAAGGCCCCGACCACCCGGACACCGTGGCGGTCCGTCTGGCATTAGCTTCGGCCGTCAGGTCGCTCAAGGACTACCCCCAGGCCAAGGAGCTCTACCTCAAGGCTGTCGCGAGCCGCGAACGCGAGCTGGGCCCGGACAACGCCGATACCCTCGCCGCCAAGTCCAACCTCGCCTGGACGCTTAACGCCATGGGTGACCGCGAAAGCGCACGAGACGCCTACGCCCAGGTGCTCGCCTCCCGCGAGAAGACCTTGGGGCCCGGCCACGAGGACACCATGGCATCACGTGTGTCCCTCGCACGGACGCTTTCAGCGATGGGCGATGCGGAGGGGGCGCGCGGGCTCTTCGGGCAGGCCTTGAAGGAGTCCGAGAAACAGGGCGGCGCGGACAGCCCCGCGACCTTGGATCTCAAAGAAAGCCTTGCCAAGTCCCTCGCCTCGCTCGGCGACCGCGAGGCCGCCCGCGATCTGCTCGTGGAGGCGTTAGCCGCGCGGGATCGAACCCAGGGACCGGATCACCCGGCCGCCATCGCGGACGCGTGGACCCTCGCTCCGCTCCAGAGGTCGCTCGGGGATACGGATGCCGCGAAGGTCCTCTACATCAGGGTACTCGAGGCTCGCGAGGCCGCCAAGGGGCCAGACGACCCCGACACGCTCTCGGCGAGCGAGGCCCTGGCGTACACGCTCAACGCCGCAGGCGAACGCGAAGCCGCCCGCGACCGCTACTCCGAGGCGCTAGCCGCCCGCGAGAGGCTCAAGGGCCCGGACAGCCCGGAGGCACTCCAGACCAAGGCCGCGCTTGCCGGGGTGCTGAGGTCTTTGGGCGACTACCCCCAAGCTACGGACCTGTACGGACAGGTGCTCGCGGTCCGGGTGGCCGCCAATGGCCCCGATGACCCCGACGCGCTCTCCGCTAGGCTGGGGCTCGCGTCCTCGCTTCTCTCGGGGGGCGACAGAGCCGCCGCAATCGAGAACTACCGCGCTGTGCTCGCTGCCCGTGAGGCCGCCAAAGGCCCTGACGACCACGAAACCTTATTCGCGGCCAGCTCGCTTGCCAACGCGCTCAACAATTCCTTAGGCGACCCGGCTGCCGCCCGTGACCTTTATGTCCGGGTACTCGCGGCCCGTGAGAAGACTCTCGGCCCGGACAACAGAGATACGGTAGCCTCCCGAGTGGGACTCGCTTATTCCCTCATGCTCCTGGGCGACCAGGACGGGGCGGTACTACAGTCCAAGCTGGCGCTCGAGTCGCTGGAGCGCACTCTGGGCCCGAACCATCCCGACACCGTCAAGGCCAGAAACGCCCTGGACCAGGCCTCGGACCCTTTTAACTACTGAGGCTGATAGACCCCGCGACTTATTGCATGACTTTTCTTGAAATATGCGTATAATTCCAGTGGTCACCCAAGGCGGGTACCGCCCCAAGAAGACACAGTGGTCCTCGATGGCATCGCACGGAAGGGAAAAGCCCCTGGCAGGATCATCTTTCGGGTCCCAACCCCACTTTGCGGTATGAGCCCAAGGAGCCTGTTGCATAAATCGCGACGGCATTGTCGCGAGTCAATTAGTTGTGGATTGGCTATCTCTCATCTACCGCATTCATTGTCATGCCCTTCATCAAAACCCTTTACGCAACAGGCTCCTAGAGGCCCGAGCCAGGAAGATCTGTGCGGGAGCCAGCCGCGAGCTCGTCATTTTGCTTGAGCCCGTAATTTCCTGTAAGACGATTATTCGGAAAGAGGGGGACCTCGCTTACCATAAAGAAGACATAGGACTGTCATGAAAAACAACTCCAAGTTCGATGGGGCAATCGAGGCAAGACTTATTGCCTAAGCCAGTACGACACCGGGAGCGGTAAGGTGGACCGTGCAACTTCTGGCGGAAAAGCTCGTGGAACAAGAGATTGCTCCCGGCGGGATATCGCTCGGGACTGTCTATAAGATTCTAAAAAAATCGAACCTGGACCTAGGATGCGGAAGCTGCGCAAGAGCCCGCTCAACCAAGATCAAGATAGACGAGACGTTCGAAACAAAACTGATCGCCTGAGCCCATTCTCCGCCGCCATCCGGAGCGTCAAGATGGACAGCGCATCTTCTGGCAAACAAGCTCGTGGAACTGGGGATTGCCCCGATGGCATATCGCACACGATTGTCATGAGGAACCTCAACAAATTGCGGATAGACATCAAATCTGGTACTGTTGCCAGTTCCCGGCGGAAATGACACCGAACGGAGTTGAAGGACGTTCTTGATGTCTACTTCCGCCCCTTCGACCCGAAAAAATCCGCCGTTCGCATTGCCGAATCCGACAAGGGTCCGACTTCCGGCGCAAGTCCATACCCGAACGCCGTCCCTGGCAAACCATTGAAGGTTGTAAGGTCGTTTCGGTCATTGTCAATGCAATGTCAACGTCTTAAGGCAGAATGACTTTGCCTGGTCAACATAAAGACCAACGGCCTAAACGACTTATAAAAAAACCGCTTCCTTTAAGTTGTTGACATTGCTTTGACAACCTCATCATAGACGAAACCGCGTTCCATTGCGATAATCGGGGCGGAAACCCGCCATGAAGACCAAATTGTGAATCCGAAGTGTCGGCGGCCATTGCCGGAGGTGGCTGATACGATGCCTTTCCACTGGAGGGGAGAGGGGGCCGGGCCTGCGGCCCCGGAAGGCTGGATCGGAAGCTCAATGGGCTTTCCGGATAAAACTGATGTTCCTAGCTGCCCTTGAAGTGACTATTTTCGTGAAAAGGTATATAATCCTGTTCACAGCTCAAGGAGGTTGCAATGACAATGGATTACAGTGTTTCCCTCACCAATCAGCAGCGGACAATGCTCGATAAAATCGTAAAGAAGGGGAATCTTCCTGGCTTTACCATTCTGAAAGCCTTGGCTCTCTTGCTTTGCGATAAGCATCCCGAGGGCCGGGCTAAGCAGACCCCCGGGGAAGTAAGCCGCGAGCTCAACCTTGCGCCAGCGGCCGTACATGTACTTCTAAAACGGTTTCACGTAGGAGGGGCTACTTACGCTATAGGACTCAGGAAGCTGAACATCCCGCGAGATCCCGCATCTTTCGATGACGCTTTCAAGGCAAAGTTGGTTGCCTTGGCATGTTCGCCGCCGCCTCCAGGTGCTAAGAGATGGAGTTATCGCCGTCTGGCAGACATGCTCGAGGAACTAGGGCTAACTCCCCCCCACGGGATATCGACCACAACTGTCAGCAGGTTCCTGGCTGAAGCGAAGGTGGACCTACTGTCAGGAACCATCGGAGGTCCCCGCCGGAGAAAGAAAAAGCCGGTTCGTACTGGCAACTATATCCGCACATGAGGCCTTCCGGCCTCCCTGCGGCCCAAAACTCCTGTCTTAAGCATGCGCGAATCCGACAAGCGAGCAATTTCCGGCAAGGGTTCCATGGCAACCGTCTCGGGCAAACCATTGATGATGCGTTCCCAAAAAGTCCAGAGTATCCTTAAGAGGGGGGAGACCTACCCGCCTCCACCCGCCACTCACTCAGACATCCGGGTTCCGATGCGCGGAGCCATCGGCCCGGAAGCCTTTGCTCGGACCCCTCGACCCGGGGGTTGACGCCCGGAGCTATTGCGCGGAGGCACCGTTCCGGGGACCGTGAGGGGGAGTCGGCCCCCGGAGGCCATGCGGGGCACCGCAAATCCGGAGGCCGTGGGGCGGAGATGCATGTCACTGTCTCGTGACTTTTTGCGAACGCATCATCCATAGTTCACGGCGAGAATTTCAGGCACGTGACAGCAGGCAGTTCTTCGCTATCGAGACCCTGGCAGGAAAGCGGACGCGGCCCTCAGGGAGTTGTCGAATGCTTTAACGCCTGCCCCAGTCCGCAACCCCACAGATAGACCCCGTTTGACGCACCCTTGCCACCATTGAGCGCAAGCCCCTTAAACCCTAGAGACTTGCCTGCGGCAAGGTACCCTTGGACGAGTTCGGCAATGCGACTTCGTCATATCGCCATCGAAGGGTGAGGGTGATAACTTGGAACCATCTACATAAAATATCCTAAAAAATTAATAGCGCAGCCTTTATGTCACACAATACCATAAGTATGTCACCCTGAAATTATAATTTCACTCAAACGCGAATATTTTTCCCATTTTATATCAGAATATCGTCCGATTACGCGCTCGGCATCCCTGCCCCAGGACAGCGTTGCCACTTGCGGCACAGAGCAACAGAGTTTTTCCAGGGCCCCCTCACGGCGATCCCGCCCGTGACGCCGGGACACCTGCCCGGGCCCAGCAGTTGCCACCCACTGATGGCTCGACTCCTCATGGCGGCCCCAAGCGAAACCGAGGTCCCGGCACCCTGCTCCAAATCTCGGGTGACGGCCCTCCGGTCTGCCAGGCGGCAACGGCTTCAGGAGCCATCCGTTTTTAAGGCACCTGTGCCAGATAGTCCTGCGGATTGACCAGCTGCCGGAGAAGCGCCGCCCTCTTCGTACGCCCCCAGCCCATGGGCTTTCGCTTGAAAGCCTTGCCCGTCAAGGCCTAGGGCATTCTATTGACGCTAAGGGCAAAATAAGGTAATTCTGGTTATTCTCCGGATCATCCCCGGGGCCTTGTCATGCCTTTCCCGCGTATCCTGCGTCTACCTGCCGTCCCTTTCCCTCAGACGCCGCTCACGCATATGCCGCCCCTGCGAACGTTCGGGCAGACCGCAAGGCCTTGGTCTCGTGCCTTGACGGGGCACATCCGGCAAGTGCCCGGCCCTCACGAGGTCACCAACGGCGGGCAGGGAGAACTCCCACGAATATGCCCATATTCAATAGCACGGACAACACTGGCCTTTCCATCCAAGCCCTCCTGGCTGCCGCCCTGAAGTTGCTGGACGCGGGAGATGCCGACAAGGCCAGAGCCATGCTCGAGCCCGTCCTGGAGGACCGCGCCAAGGGACAGTCAATGGAAGACTCCATTCTCATGGAGGCGAACCATGCCTTAGGGCTCGCCTTCGCCATGAAAGGCAACCACAAGGCCGCGAAGCTCTGGCACGCCAGGGCCCTGGAAGGCCAGATTCGGCTCGCGGGACCGAGGGACATGCGCACCGCCTGTTTCAAGATGCACCTGGCACTGGCCCACCTGAGGCTGGGTGAGCTCAAGCGGGCAGCGGAGATCATGACGGAGGCGGAAACCCTCGCAAGCTCCCCGGGCAACAGGAACAACCCACTAGCTGTGGACTGCGCCGAAGGCATGGCGGAAATCCTCGCTAAATCGGGAAACTTCATAAGAGCGAGAGCCAAGGCCGAAAAGGCCCTCTCACGGAGGCTCACCCGGCAGGGCCCGGAACATCCGAAAACGGTACGCCTTCTGTGGCTCCTCTCCGGGATTCTCATGGGCCAGGGGGACGAGGAGGGGGCCAGCCGCCTGCGGCTCGCCGCCCTGCGGGCTCTGGAGAAACGGAAAATCCGGGCGCTCGAGAGGGCTGTGGCCCTCCTCGGGGGGAACCGCGACGCAACCCCGAAACCAGTGCATCCGTCGAAGGGCCGGAGACCCTGGCGGGGCTCCGGGCCCCTCACAAAGTCTCGGCCCGGCCCCCGACGCACAACGCCCTACCCCATGCCTCCCGAGAAGGCCCGGGTGAGGCCAATCGCGGACCATGCCCCCATGAGCATGCTGGCCGCCGCCATCCGTGAGCAGGAGAAGCGCACCCGGACTTCAGAACTCATGCTCAGGCTAGAGCGCACGGAAGCCGGTCGGGGGCCGGATCACCCCGAAACCTTCCGTTGCCTCGTGAGCCTTGCCAAGGGGTTGCGCACGGCGGGGGAGCTTAAGGAGGCCTTCTCCCCGCTCCACCGAGCGCTGGAGTCGGCGATCCGGACCTCGGGCCGCGGCAGCGCGGGGGAGGCGCTCGCCGCCGCCGCGCTTGGCGACCTCTTCGAGGAAGGGAGGGACATCAGGACGGCCATCTTTTTCCACAAGCTGGCGGTCGCCGCCGCGCTCTCCGGCACCGATGCCCGCAGGGAGCTCTTCTTGGCCGGATCCCCCTTTGAGCAGGACTGGGATGAGGCGATGGGGGACCGGTACCGCTCTCTCTTCGAGGCCCTACTGATAGAAACGCGGACTTCCGAGGCGCTGACCGTGCTGGAGGCCATGAAACGCGAGGAACTCGCGGAAACGGTAGGCACCATGGAGCCGTCGCGTCCCGAAGCGCCTCGAAGCGCCGCAAAGGGCGCGGTCGCGCCCGGGAACCGGCCGCCAGCGTCGGCTTCAAGCGAGGCGGACGCCTGGCTTGCCGAGGCCCTCTGGGCCGGGACCCCCGATGAGGCGGCATACGCCGTCTATGCAGCCGCTGCCGGGACGCTTGACGTCTTGGGCAAGGCGGCGGCGAGGCGCTCCGCTACACTGAAAAGACCCTTGAAGGCGCAGCGCGACCGCGAGCGGACAGACGAGATCGCCGCCGACCAGGCTCTGGCGGGTGCCGGGCGAAGGCTCCTGGAAATGCTGACGCGGGTCCAACGGCACTACTGGCCGACGGCGGCGCTGGAGAAGGCCGCAGGACGGGCGGTCAGGCCTGAAATGCCTTCGGTTCCGAAACTTCCCGCGCAGGAGGACACGCTGGCTAAGACGGCTGACGAGACGCGGGAGACGCCACTGGCCGGGACGGCAGATGCGGGTCGTGCGGGCGGACCGGGTTTGCACAAAGGGGCGGGGGCAACCAGGCGATGAGCGGACCTAAAGACAGGCGTACCGAAGACGCGTCCCGGAAAGAGGCGGCAACGTCACCTGAAACGTTGAAACGGGCGGAACTGGAGCGGATGGCGGCGGCGGGCCGCGCGAAGATGAAGCGACTGGCGGACGCGAAGCTCAAGTCTACTGCACCGTGGGTGCCCGATACACAGAGCCCGAAGAAATCAACGCATCCTGCCTGGGACGAGTGCCAGGCCGAGCTGGACCGGCTGACTGAGAAGGCTGAACGCAGGGCTGAACAGGCGCTCCGGGCGAAGCCCGATCGCCAGCCCGGCGATTCGCGCAGTGCCCGGGAAAACCGCCCTTCGGCGTCCAGGCTCCAGACGGAGGCCGAGCGTCGGCTTATTGCCGGTCACCGGGCCCAAACCGAACTCCGGGCCGAGGCCAACCGCCGAACCGAAACCGCACGCAAGCGCGAGGTAGCGCAACTGTCTGTACTTAAGCGCCGGGAAGAGGCTAAGCGCCGCGCCGAGGCAGAGGCCGAGCGTCGGGAAGAGGACTGGCGCCGCATCGAGGCTGGATTCCGTATCGCATCCAACCGCCGAGCAGAAGCTGAACGCAAGGCAGAAGCGGAGCGCAAGGCAGAAGCGGAGCGCCTCGAATCTGAAGCCATGCCGCCGCCTGCCGAACGCCTCCGCTTTCTTCAGGCTGAACTAGCCCGATCCTCCGGCGGGTCGGCGCTGGTCTCCCTCATCCCCTCCGACAGGTTCATGTTCGTGTCGCTCGTGACACCCTCCGGCACCTTCCGCGGCAGGGTGGAGATACGCCGGGACGTCCTATGGGAGATCGTGCATCGCTTCCTCAAGGAGCTCACGGATCCCCGAAGCGATCCGAAGGAGACGGCGAAAACGCTCTACGACATCGCGATAAAGCCTCTGGAGGGCCTCATCGACAAGGACGGAGCAGTGACCATCGCGTTCTTGCTGGACGGCCTCCTCCGCTTCGTCCCTCCGGCAGCGCTGTGGGACGGCAAGCAATGGTTCGCGGAGAAGCGCCCTACAGCCGTCGTGACCGCCTCCACGGTTGCCCGACTCATGCGGGGGACCCCGCCCTTGCCGACCGTAACGGGGGCACCGGATCTCGAGACGGCCTGGGAAGTCGTACGGGACGAGACGGAATTCAGGCGTAGCCTCATCCGCGCCGCAGGTTCCGCCGCAAGGCAACTCCGGGTGGCTAACCCGCTGGCGTACGCGCCTGGCACCGCCGGCGGCTCCTCGCTCGTCATGGGGAACGGGAAAAGACTCAGACTCTTCGACTTTCTGAGAGATCCGTCCTTGGACCTGCGTGGCCTGGATCTCATGGCGTTCGTGGGAAGCGATGTGGAATACTGCGGTTCTACCAACGGCGCCGAGATAGAGATCCTTAGCGACCTCCTCCAGGCGCGCGGCTGTGCCGCCGCACTCGAGCCGTTGTGGAGCGCCGCGGACGAGTCCGCAGGCACTCTGGTGGGCGAGTTCGTCCATCTTCGGGCGGACGAGGGCAAAAGCAAGGCGGAAGCGCTCCAGGGGGCGCAACTGGCGGTCCTGGAGAAGGCTACGTCCGGCAGGGCTGAAGTGTCCCTGTCGCACCCGCGCTACTGGGCGTCCCTGGTCCTCAGCGGGGACTGGACGTAAAGCCCTTCATTACGCAACGCGCCATGCTGTACCCAGATCAGGTCGAAACGGATAGGCCATGCCGGAAGAACCCAAGCGACACGTCGCCCGCAACCCAGCCCCCTTGCAGATGCATGCGCCGCACGGCCCCTCATCGCGCGAGCCAGGGTCTCGCAGACCATCATCTCGCGGACCTGTGGCTCACAGGCCCTCTTCGCGCGACCCGGCATCGCGCGTGCCTGCGGTTCACAGCCCAACGCCATGGCTGATGCATGACTTCTTCGCAGGCAGCGGGCTGGTGGGGCTCGGGCTCGCGGGCATGTTCCGACCGATATGGGCCAACGACTCCTGCCCCAGGAAGGCCGATGTCTATCGGTCAAATTCGTGCGGCGAGCATTTCGTCCTGGGGGACGTACGCAACGTGCGCGGGCTGGATCTCCCGTTCGCCCACCTGTCCTGGGCGAGTTTCCCCTGTCAGGACCTCTCCCTCGCCGGGCCAATGGGCGGCATCGAGGCTTCAAGGAGCGGGCTCGTCTGGGAATGGCTGCGCGTGGTTCGCGAGACCTCCCCACGACCGGCCCTGCTCGTCATGGAGAACGTGACGGGTCTCCTCTCGGCAGGCGGGGGAGAACACTTCCGCAAGCTCCACGTGGCGCTGGGGGAGGCCGGCTATCGGGCGGGCGCCGTGGTCCTGGACGCCGCGATTTTCCTGCCGCAGTCCAGGCCACGGGTCTTCGTGATAGCCGTGACCGCCGGAGCGAGAGTCCCGGAGGAGCTCGTGTCCAAGGGCCCGTGCTGGCTCCACAGCTCTGCGGCGTCCTCGCTCGGGGCCTCGCTTCCGGACTGGATCTGGTGGAGCGCACCCGAACCGGAGATCCGGCGGCCCCGCCTCAATGACATCCTGGAGCCGGATCTGCCCTTCGACAGGGACGGGGTGCTCCGGCTTCTTGGACCGCGCCACAAGGCGGCTCTGGACGCGCTGGAGAACGCCGTATCCACGGGCTACCGCCGCACCCGGAACGGCCGACAGCTTCTCGAGCTCCGTTTCGATGGCATGGCGGGGTGCCTGCGCACCCCTGACGGGGGGAGCAGTAAGCAGTTCCTTGTCGTGAAGAAAAACGGCCGGGCAGGGGCGCGGCTCCTGTCCCCGCGGGAGACGGCGAGACTCATGGGAGCACCGGATGGCTTCGTCCTGCCAGTGCGCCCCAACGATGCCTACAGGGCTATGGGCGATGCCGTGGCGTTGCCCGTGGCGAGGTTCTTGGGCAAGGCCATCCTCGCGAAACTCGCCGAGTCGATCTATGGCGCCACCACCGGCCAGAGCTGACGGTTCCGGGAGGAAGGGCTAACTCGCCGGCGGACGCTTCAGACGGACGATATCGGACGGGATGGACAGACTGAATCGGACGGACGCTCAGAGTTGCCCTGACCTCAAACGACCACTATCCTGGCCCCGGTAACCCCATCCAGAACGAGCCGCTTGCGTGCGAGTTCCACGTATTCGGGATTGAGCTCGATCCCCACGTATTTCCGGCCCGTCTTCCGGCACACTTGGCCGACCGTGCCCGATCCGAAGAACGGGTCGATCACGAAGTCGCCACGCTCCGAGGAGGCGAGGACGCAAGGCAACACGAGTTCCGGCGGGAAGGTGGCGAAGTGTGCGCCGGTGAAGGGCTTGGTCGGGAGCCGCCACACCGTGCGCAAGGCCCGCCAACCTCCCCCGTCCGCCGGCTCGCGCACGGCGTCCCAATCGTAGTGGTAGGCCTGGGACTTCGTGAACATGAAGACGTACTCGTGGGCCCTGGTCGGGCGGTCCTTGACGCTCTCCGGCATGGCGTTGGGCTTGTGCCAGACCACATCGCTCCTCAGATACCAGCCGTCCTCCTGCAGCGCGAAGGCCAGCCTCCAGGGAATTCCCAGGAGATCCTTGGGCTTCAGGCCTTCCGGGGTGTCCGGGCGAACCTCCATGGCCCGGGCCCGGTTCTTCCTGTCAGGAGCCCTCCAGCCGCGGTTGCCGCTCGTGTAGCCGTCCCCGATGTTTATCCAGAGGGTGCCGTCGTCCGAAAGCGAGCGCCTAAGCTCCGCGAACACGCTCACCAGTCTCCCTATGAAGAGCTCGGGAGTGGGCTCCAGGCCCATCTGGCCCTCTATGCCGTAATCCCTCAGCCCCCAGTAGGGCGGCGAGGTGACGCAACAGCGCACGGCACCGGAGGGCAGGCGCCTGAGCGCCGCAAGCGCGTCCCCCTGGAAGAGCACCGAGCCCTTGAGGGAGTAAGGGCGAGGCTGACGGGAGGCTACCATGCGCTGGACCTTCTCCCCGAGGATGACGCGGGCCGTTGCCTCCGGGATGATAAACCAAGAAGCATCCGCCGCAGCGGCAGGACGTCTGAAACCGAGCCCCGCTCGGCAATGCGATACGGTAGCGGAAGCCGGATGCCGCGCGGCGACCGGCGTCTCATATGGACGCGGGACGGTGGCCCGCCATGCCGATACGGCACGGCTCCGGAATCGGCACGGGGGCGCAACTCCCCCATGAGCGGATCACTTACCACTTTCCCCGGAAATGGTCAAGGCGACCGCGTCCTTTCGATACCCGCGTTACCCAGATACCCGCGATACCCGCGTTACCCAGATACCCGCGATACCCGATATACCCGATATACCCGATATACCCGGATACCCGATATACCCGGATACCCGATATACCCGATATACCCGGATACCCGATATACCCGGATACCCGGATACCCGATATACCCGGATACCCGATATACCCGGATACCCGATATACCCGGATACCCGATATACCCGGATACCCGCGATACTCAAAGAAGCTACAAGACGAGACAACCGCTAGATCCCTATCGAGCCTACTGGATCGCTCAGGACGGCCAACATGTGTCTTTTGAGAAGTCAACCCTAAAGAGCTGGTAAACAGGGAGAACGAGACAACGCGGCGAACTTTTGTCACACTATCGCTCGTGCCGACAAGCCGAGAAGCACCTGAACGGTTTCCTCCTTCTCCTGCGGCTTGCCGCCCGACCGCCCTACGGCGCTTCATTTCCACGATCGAAGGCAGACTATCGGGCCCGCTGTCGAGGAATACGCCAATCTCTAGAGCCTTATCCCCCTCAAATTCTCACCTCGCTCGGGATTTCCTGAGCCGAAGCAACCTCGTCCCCCCGCGCAACAAAATTAGTATCGCAAATTCCAGCCGAAGACTATTGGGGTCCGGGGGGCAATGACGTCCGCAACGGCACCCGCAACTCTGGAGACTCCCGAACCCCTTCCCCCGGAGCCCCGCTCATTTTGAGGGCGACCATGGCAGCCATCACTGTCCCGAACATTGCCATCTCTCTCCGCATCATGCAGAATACAAACGAACGCGTCCTCAGGTGTTGACGCGAAATGATACCGATATCCGCCGCACGCGTTATTCCAGGGGCGGGCCGTGGTGGCAGGACGTAATCAAGAAGCCTCCAGCGAAGCCTTGCAGACATAATCGGCAAGGCGGACGAAAATCCGCCCGCTGACCGTCCCGACTCGCCTGGGCACGCCGCACTGGGCATCGCCCCCGCGAGACCGCCAGGAAAAAGGCTATCCCCGAGACTGTTCTGACCGGAGGCTAGCCTTGCGAGGAGATTGGAGCACCTCCCTCGCGGAGGCCTGGAACCTGGAGCTACCTGATGGAGGCGAATGCCGGCCAGGTTGCCCACCCAGCCCATAGGGTGAAACCTTGCTCGCCACACGGCCAAGATAGCGGGGTCCCTGAGGGAAACGCCGGAAGGAACACTGCAGGCCAGACGGTCGGCGGGCGTCACCTCGGGGCTCGGATTGCGGCGCAGCGGAAGATGGCTAGGCAGGGGACGTTCAGCAGGAGTCGCGGAACATCCGCGGGTTCCCGTTCGGATGTCTTGTCCGCCTCCGTGGACGGAGAAGGGCTGACATCAGGATCGAGAACGGATTCGGTTCGCGCCCGGACGGCAGAAGGTCAGCCCCTCGGTTCCGGTGAAAGGCGTCCCTCGACATCGAGAAGTCTGCGGACCAAGGGCCCTTGGCGGCTTCAAGCCGCAGATACGAGCGACAAAAAAGCTGTCGGAAGGTTTTCTCCTGCCTGATTGAGGTGTATAATGGGCTTCACTATTGAAATCGCGTACCATAAGGCAAACGACAAAGCGTCATGGAACCATACTCACTTCAGAGCAACCCTTCGCGCGCGACGCCGGAGCGGCTATCCCGTTGGCCGGGGCCTTACGGCCGCAGGAGGACAGCTTGACAACCGAAACGACGCCCCGAATCCCCGGCCTGACCTGGGCAGCCATACTGCTGGCGGCCCTGACGCTGTCAGCCTCCGTATTCGCCGCCCCGGCAGACGGCGCACCTGC
The DNA here is from genome assembly GCA_031263485.1 of Deltaproteobacteria bacterium. Taxonomy (GTDB): domain Bacteria; phylum Desulfobacterota; class Desulfarculia; order Adiutricales; family Adiutricaceae; genus JAIRZX01. The sequence continues at coordinate 17,460 of JAISFS010000099.1, forward strand.
GGAGCCCCAGACCCAGAACCAGACCCCGCCCAAGCCCCGCGCCGTGAACGGCCCCGACAGGGTGGCCGGCCTCACCCTGGCCTCACGGCTGGCCGAGGAAGGTCGGAAAAACCGCTCTGCGCTCACGCTCGCAGCCGCGGCGGAAATCATGGCGGGCTCCCAGGTCCCAGAAGTGAAACGCGGCAAGACCGTCGAGACCGGACCCGACGGCGCCTCCACGTCCAACTCCCCGATGCCCATCTCCGACAGGTCGGGGGACCCCCAAGCCCTTTTCGTCGAAGCCGCCGCCATTGCAAGGGAGGACTCTAACGAGCCCCTGGCCGCCGCCATAGAGTCCGCGGCCCTGACATCATTAAAGGGAAACGGCCGCAGGGGGGCGAGGGGCCGCGGCGAAAGCCACAGCGACCGCGTGATGCCCCACAGCACCGACATCTACAACGTGAGATTCCCTGGAGGGGTTACGGCCCGGGCCACCGTCGTGACCGGATCGGGCCAGGACGTCGACCTCTTCGTGTTCGACCAGAACGGCAGTATCGTGGCCTACGACAACGGCCTCGAAAGCACGGGCGCCTGCACCTGGGTACCGGAAAAGACAGGGGAATACAGCCTGAGGGTCAGCAACACTACCGGCGTATCCGTCGACTATACCCTCTTCACGAATTAGCGACCGCAGGTCTGTCTACCTCTTACGGAGCCGTTGGCCGCGCCCGCCCGAGCGCCATCGCGGTCATGCGCAACTCCGTCACGTCCACTTCCCTTGTGCCTCACCGGTCTTGCACCTAAAGGCTTGCTCAAGACATCTCCCGTGCGACATCCTGGCCGCGTCCGGCCACCGTCCTGCCCCCTTGGCGAACCCCCGGCCAGGCGTATCGGACGATCGTCCCTGCCGCATCGGACGGCCTTTCGGTTTCTTGGCGAATGTCTCTATTCCGGTTGGTCACCATGCAAGGCTGTAAGGCTTTCGGACGATCCTGAAACTAGTTCCAGTCGCTTGCCGATACGGTATACATGGCCCCGAGAGATTTTCCGTTCTCGGCAAGCGATAAGGGAGACAGACACCCGGAGTCCAGCAGTCCGCTTCGGATGCCGAAGCGGAAAAGTCCTCTGGATACCATCCGGATACCTGGATACCATCCGGATACCTGGATAACCCTCTAGAACGGCCAACGACTTCAAAAATTCAGCAATGTAGGGCGAGCCAACGGATTGGGGGCACCGCTAATATAATTCTTTCTGCATGAATTGTGCGCATTACGATAGTGTTGCCCTTGCCTCCCATCCTCAACTTATTCCAGGCCTTTTCGCGCCGCTATCGCTAAGCCGCTTCGTAGGAAAACCGTCAACGCACAAGGCAAAGCAAGCTTCTCCGAGACGAGCCCCGGATAAGGTGCCGGTGGCGAGAAGAGGGGCATGAGGCCCAACAGGACGGCTCCATAGGGGAATAGATTTCAAACAATAATTTTTAACGATGCTAAACAATTTTGCCTGAATAGAGATTGTGCCTACGAATGCCGCAGATTGCGGCATCAGCCTTCCTCTAGACCTTGGATCGTACGCGGAATAGGACGGGCGGATAGTGGACGGTCCATCAGGACATTTCCACCTAAGAAAACGGCGGAGGATACCTGGGCGACACGGGATTGGCTGTTTGACTGGGCAGGTTCGCTAATCTGTGAGCTACACGTGCAGGGATATGCCTTGCGCGTCCGAACATGAATTTCCTCTAATGTGCTCAGTTCCGCACAAGACGTTAGTAGGGAACGGCTTGCGTCCACATCGGCGTCCCGGAACCACAGTGGAAAATCCAGGTTCAGGATAATTGTCAACAGCAGACTTATTGGATAAAATTTTGGAAAATCGAATCAGGTTAACCATTAGCACGAGATTGATTACGATTTTCTAGCCATATATCGCATATGGTGATAGGTTTGCCGATCATGATTACCAAGTCTGGAAAAGTATCAAACGTTTGCCTGTAATGATCTTCCGTTGCCTCAATATTTTAAAATTTCCAAACGTAATACCCTCAAATCGAAAACCGATCGTTTCGCCTGTGCCTCCAGATCCTTCGTCAGGCCTTAGCCCTGTGTCCACGCCTTAAAGGGGTTACCTCAAGGGTTCAAACGGATGTCCAACATCAGCCGTGAAGCAACCGCCAGCCTTATCCTCTCCCGCACCGACGACTCCATCCATCATTCTGCCGACCATGCCGTTGCGATGTTGCCGCCAGTCATCAGCGTCTCCGCCACGGCTCCTGCCATCCTGCGTGTAGCGTTGGCTCGATACGGTGGAGGCTGACTAACACCACCCGCGCCGGTCGAGACAGAATGACACATCTTGAGCATGGACAACCCGCCGTGCGAACGAATTTCTCTCAGGCAAGCGATCTCGTATCGTTTCAGCCTCGCGCCCGCCGATCTCACCGCGGGACAGTAGCCAGAGCAACGCATTTAGGGGAGATGGTCATTGTCATTTTCCGGATACGCGGTACGGTGATTGCCCCTTAAGCATAACGATTCCGTGAAAGGCACCGTCGCAAAAAACTTTCCCGCGTAATGCACAGCGCTCTATGCGCTCCACCCGCTCCCCCACTCAGAAAGCTCCACCTGTCTCGAACACGATCGAACGCAACAGGATCACAACGTCACTCAACGTATCGGAAAACCCTTCTCAAATTTCAGGGAATGGGAACATAATCTATTTGATTATTTTTGCATAATTTTACACAAATCGACAGATGGCAGCTGATAGTCACTCATAATACAATCTCTGAATACCCAGTGGACTGCATTTTGTAGTAAGACGTCAAAAGTATACTACGGACAACTCTCCATACCGCGAATGTGCGGCGCACTGCCATTTCATACAAATTCCCCCCACCCAAAACTTTGGTGTTGACAAATGTTCCGCAAAACGCTATTTTTGCATCGTGGGGCAGAGATGACCCGTTCCGGCATCTTCATCCAAGCCTCGCTGTTCACCGTTCACCTTTTGATGCTCAGTGCCCATGCCCAGGCCTTTCCCGTTCGGAGTTTTGATTCATGTCAAGAGTTTATCCCCTTCTGGCGATTCCCGCCGATTCTTTCCCGCGCCGCCCTTTTCCCTCTTCCTTCAAGCAGCCATCCGCAATTCAACGCTCGACTCCAGCCCGCTGACATGCGGGCGTGAGCCCGCCATCTGGCAGGACACGCTCCGTATGAGCCCGTTGCCCTGACGCGTTTCCTGGCGCACCTCATATTGGCGCCACGGGATGCGTGCGCAATCGTCTTGCCCCGAGTCGTTAAGGTCGTTTTCGGCGCTCCGCGTGTCATCAACCGCACAAACGATCGCTCTGACGTCCCCTAACTTTCGGATTCACCCTGACAGTTGTCGCGGAACCTTTGGAGACTCAGCATCTCCAAAGGAGATTTAAAGGATTTCTTTCCCTCCTCCCACGCGTTACGCCGGAACAGGCGTCATTTCGCATTATTCGGCGGTCCTTTACCCGTCGGAACATAAGGCCGATCCGCTCTCGAGCTTGGTCCGTCCCGGATACGGACTCAAGACACGCTCGTAAAGATGCCGTCTTCTCCCGCAACGAGCTTCAGCAGAAGCCGACACGCAGGGGCCCTCGACAACCGAAGCCACCGTTCCTGGTTGCGAACTGACGCACGTTACGTTGTCCAATCATTGTTACATGACATCAGCGAAAATGCCTGGCGTCCGTACCCTGCGGAGACTCTCATCCGCCGCCCCTAAGAGGAAAATTATTTGATCTCCTCAGAAACAACCGCCTCGGCCATCTACACCGAAAAGAAGTCCGCCGCCAAATTTTCCATTTTGGAAGAAAGACTCAGTTCCAAGATCATACTCCCGCCCTACAGGCTTCACTCGTTCGGGCTCAACTACCTCCAGAAATACAAGCCCAGAGAGATGTGGGCCCCGTCCATTCGCCACTTGACCCACCGCTTGGAGTGCAGCAAGGACTCGCGGGTCGATGACTCCGCCCATCTCTTCAACGACTTGATGGCCTTGAAGGACGGCATCGTGACCGGCACCCTGCGCCACTACTTCTACATGAGCCGTGAGGCAAGATTATGGTTCTTGCTCGATGCGTCCAAAGCCGCAGAAGACATGGCGTCCGCTTCCTTCCAGTACCTGTCGTACTTCACAAGCAAGAACTCGGAGGAGACGCTGTTCTGCGAGGAGACCCTGGCTCTGGCCGCTTACCGTTCTTGCGGCTGGTCAAAGACAAACTCGGCATTGGAGGACGTGGCCCACAGGGCCGGGCTGCTCTACGGCCAACTGAGCCTTCAGGCCATGAGTGCGCTTGCCAACCGGGCCGCCATAGCATCGGAAGTCGGCGCTAGGGCTCTATCCCTTGAGCTCCACAAACTCCTCGTGAAAAACGACGTCAAGGCCTACGGGTTCTCGCATCGCTTCACGATAAACGACCGACTGAACCTCGCGGTCGAGACCGCCCTCGCGGGTGACCTCGTCCACGCCCTCTCGCTTTCCCGCTCCTGCGAGGAAGATGCCCTGGACTGCCTTGGATCCTCGCACCCTTTACGGTGTATGGCGGCTGCACGTACCGGTCAGATCCTATCCGCCTTGGGCGAATCGTATCTGGCGGTCATGCGCCTGCGATTCGCGTCAAGTCTTCACGCGGTTGTTTTCGGGGATGGCCACCACAGGACACTGGACTGCCGCACGTCCGAAGCCTTCGCCCTCCTGCGTTGCGGCTCCCTCAAAAAGGCCAAGATGACGCTCCGCGCCGCCTCGCGCGCAAGCGAACCCGTCAGTAACCTCACGCCTCGCGAAGCAGAGGATGCCGAAGGGGCCAGGGAAAGGCTCTGGTTCCTCATGGAGATCATGGGTATCCACTAGACCGCGGAGGAGGGCGACCGGCGACCGCCGTATAGGCCAGACGTACTGCCGGACTTTCTCTGCCACGGAATACACACTGAATTCATCACCTTATGCCCCCCCTGCCGCGCACAGGTCCGGCATCGCAGTCCGCAACGGACATGGTTACCCACTTCGAATTGCTCCGTTGACAAGGCATACTTCCCTCAGGGTCGGACCTGGCGGTGAAACCCCAGCCAATGCACCTCATATAGTGGATATAATCTCTTGTCATAGTCAGGATAATTCGGAAAGGTCATTGCCCCTTATCCAAGCCAACGCCGTGAACGGTACGCCGCGGAAGCTTTCGCAAGAAGCGCACCATGCTCCCAGCACGAACCAGTTCAACCACTCCGGAAGCTCCATCCGTCCCGCGCACGATGGAGCGTTGCAGGATCCAAAAGTACCTGCCAGAGCGGACTACTGACCTCAAATTCCCGGTAATGCGGACAATCTCCAACTTGTTCTTTCTTGGAATATCATGCCGCTCCACATTTTCAAAAAACTTTGCCATCCCCAGCCTCAGCCGCTTGACAACAGCTCTCCCAATGATTACTTTTTGATCGTGGGGCAAAGATGACCCGATCAGGCGTCGCCATCCGCAACTAGCCCTTCAGCCTAGCCGATCATCGTGAATTATCCTGCTCATGGCCCCAGGCCGACAGCCTTTCCCTTTCGGAGCTTTGTTTCATGTCCAGAGTTTTCCCTCTTCCGCCGATGTCCGCCGATTCATTCCCGCGCCAGCCCTTTTCCTCTTCCTTCGAGCAACCACCCGCCACTCCACGGACAACTCCACCCCGTTGACATGAGGGGCGGAATCCCCTCGTCTGACGGGTTACTCCATGCCCTGCCCTTACGCGTTTCCTTGGCCTTCCCCGCAAAGTGAGCACGGAATACGTTCACCGCCGAACAACCCTGTCGGAACTCGTTGATTTCGTTACCGGCCATCCACATGTCTTACGAGTACGAACGATCACTTTAGCGCTCCTCAACTTTGCGTCTTCACAGAAACGGTTGTCCTTGAAACTTTTTTCGATTCCGCATCTCCGAAACGAATCTCTCTCGGTTTCTTATCGATCGCCAGCGTATCACTCCTGATCCGACGGAATTTTCGCCTTATCCGGCTGTCCTTTTCCCTCAGGGACTCAGTATCGATGCGCTTTCACGCCTGGTTCGACCCGAACACGGACTTCAGGCCCCCAGCCCAAGGTGCCTCCATCCCGACGCGCGTCATAAGCCGACACTCAGGGACACGCTACAGCCTATATCCCGACTCCGGGCTACGAAAAGACGCTCGTTGACTTTATCGAATCATTGTTTCAAACCATCGCCGGAAAAACCTGGCGTCCGCAGTCGGCGTAGGCTTTCCTCCGCCGCCCCTTCGAGGTACCAGATTTGAACTCCCCAGACCCAACCGCCTCAACACCATCCGACGCCCAGCCGTCCGTCGCCAACACCGAAATTTCCGTCGAAGACTTCGGGATCCGTCCAGTGCTGAAGGCCGAAGGCTTGTTCACGTACACGGCGGACGTCCTCAAGGCAGAGCCACCCCGAGAGATGACGAGCCCGCCCATTCCCCTGATTGCCGAACAGTTTGGGAGCGAGGTCTCGCGTGACGTTGACCGCGTCCAGCTCCGTAAGGACTGGATGGACTTAATGGCCAAGGGCTATGCGGGCTCCCTGATCCCCTACCTCTTCATGAACCGTCTGGCGAGACGCGAGTTCTGGCTCGGCGATCTTGAGGCCGCAGAAACCACGGCGTCCATTGTCCACCCGGTAATGTCGTACCGCTTGACCAACAACTCGGCAGAGTCGATCTTCTGCGAGACGACCCTGGCGCTGTCGGCTTTCCATTCCTGCGGCTGGTCTAAGGCCGACTCGGCCCTGCAGGACATAGCCGACAGGGCCGAGCTGCTCGGCGGCCCACTGGGCCTTCTGGCCATGAGCGCGCTCGCCGGGAGGGCCGCCATAGCGGCTGAGGTTGAGGGACGCGATCTGTCCATTGAGCTCCACAATCTCCTCGTGGAGAGGAGCGTAAAGGCCTACGGAATCTCGCACCCCTTCACTATAAGCGACAGGCTGAACCGCGCGGTCGAGATTGCCCTCGCGGGTGACCTCGTCTACGCCCTCTCGCTTTCCCGCTCCTGCGAGGAGGATGCCCTGGTCTCCCTCGGGTCCTTGCACCGGTTACGGTGCATGGCGGCTGCCCGCACCGGCCAGTTCCTCTCCGCCTTGGGCGTCTCGCATCAAGCAGTCAAGCACCTTCGGCTCGCGGCAAGGCTTCACGCGGCGGTTTTCGGGGAGGATCACCCCCGGACACTCAACTGCCGCACGTCCCTTGCCCTCGCCCTCCTTCACTGCGGCTCCACCAAAGAGGCGGAGAGGACGCTTCGAGCCGCCGCGCTCGCGAGCGAACCCGTCGGGACCCGCACTTCCCTCGCTGCCGCGGAAGCCGAGGAAGCCAGGGAAAGGCTCTGGTTCCTCATGGAGGACATGGGCATCCTCGAGCCCGGTGAGGAGGGCTGGCTGGCGCTCGCCATGTAGGCTTGACGTCCTGCGTGACTTTGCCGATCTACTGCACGTGTTTCAGTCCACCCTCCCGTGCTGCACGTCGTTCCGGCCTCCCCGTCCTCAGAGGCCATGGACGCTCCCCCAAAATCACTCCTCCGACCGGAAATACTCCACCCAGAGCCGATGCCGGGCGGCGGCCATAGCCCGCCGCCCGGCCCGTGCCGATAGCTGACTTCCTTTCAGGACCTTTCAGGACCATGCGGAAAAATGCGATGACCAGAAACCGCAGGCAGGGCTACCGCCGTGACCTATTGACAACGTACCCCTCTGAAGCATTCCGCAGCGGTTTCCCATCGCGCTTTGTCTCCGGCCGCAACGTCACGCGTCGCGGCGCCCCCTGCCGCACCGTCCCGGACTACTCGGTACCCGACTACATCGTGCCCATCAGAAACGTACCCGATGGCATTCTCCCCGACCCCGTCTCCATCATCCCTGAAACCCTTACCGACCGCGTCAGGCTCCCGTTCTTCTACTGGGTCATGTCCGGCGACGGTTTGACCCTGCTTTGGATGGCGCGGGAAGTGAGCGCACCGCACACGCTCCCGCCCAAGGGCAGTCTGGGGGACATGATCAGCAAGGAAGGCGACTACTCCTGGCTGGAACATGACTGGAGCGGTGCGGACTGCCCGCCGGGCCTGTCCGACAGCCCCGGCGAGGGCACCGTACTGAACAGGCTCGCGAGGCTCCTCCTCATACGCGGCGACATCGCAGCCGCATCGCTCGCGGCCTTCAAAGGCTTACGGCACCTGCTTTCCGGGCTCACTCGGAACCCCGAGGAGGCACTGTTCTGCGAGGAGACGATAGCGCTAATCGACTGTGCCTGCTCGAACTGGGAAAGCGGGGACGCGGTACTCGCCGACGTCGCGCATAGGTCAGGACAACTGCTCGGCCCCTGCAGCCCCCAGTGCCTCAGATCCATCGCGTTCCGGGCCGCCATCGCCTCCAGGAGCGGGCACTCCGCCCTGGCCCTGGAGCAGCTCGGGCTTCTGCTGGCCAGGGACATGACGACATACGGACCCGGCCACCGTTTCACCGTCAACGACAGGATAAGCTACGCCCGCGAGCTAGGCCGCGCCGGTCGCTTCAAGGACGCGCTCTGCATGGCCCGCGTATCCACCGCCTCGGCCATGGCCGGACTGGGCGAACTCCACCCGTTGTCAGGCGCCGCTACCGCCGTCAAGGGAGAAATTCTCGCCGCCTCAGGCGACTTCGCCAAGGCGGCCTCAGCACTATCCATCGCCTCGGAAATCTGCCGGACCTCCTTCGGGCCGGATCACCCCCGCACCCTGGACTGCGCTCTTTCGCTCGCCTCGGCGCTTGTTATGCTCGGACGCGCGGCGGAGGCGGAAGTGGTGATCCTGAAAGCCGCATCGGCTCTGTCCCCCTACCCGGAAGGCCGCTCTCCCGAGACGGCGAGCGCCCTGAAAAGGCTCCTGGATCTGGGCGAGGAGATAGGCGTCGTCTGGCCGGACGAGACCTGATTCCCCCCGCGTCCGCTTAACCCGACAGGCCCCGTCGACATCGCGTAATGCCCAAGCCCGGCCCGCACCCCATCCCTTTCACGTTTGGCTCGCCTTTTCGAAGGGCCTTCTCGGGACCTTCCCCTAACCGTTCAAATCCCTCCACTCCAAATGGCTTCCCCGCCTCGGTCCGAGCCCCTCTCGAAATTTTCACCCGAAGGCCTTCCGGACACGTGACCGTCAGCCTTCCCCCACTCGAACGGCTTCCTTGCAACCCGCAGAGCCCCGTTTCGCCTTGCCCGCCAGAAGGCCTTCCGGACACGTGCCCGGAACCCTGCCCCCACCTGAAAGTCTTCCGGTGCAGACCCCGGAACCATTCCGCATCCTCAGCCCCGAAGGCTTTCCCGATCCCCTGACATGCCAGGCAGCACCCTGGCCCATAGGCAAGCCTTCCGGCACCTCTTTCGGAAGGCTTTCCTGCACATACTCCCTTTCTCTCTCTTTGCCCTGTTTGCTCTCTACGCCTCGCCTCTCTCCACACTTCACCTCTCTATGCCTCTTCTCTCTCCGACGGTGACAGCCGGGCGTGCCTATTAGGACAGTCACGCCCGGTTCCCGTGTCCGCGACCGGGTCATTCCCAACATAGCTTTTCAAGAGCCTGCCTCCTGCAGGGCCCGGAATTACCGCTGCCGCGTCCATCCACCGGGGCTCTCCACACCCATCGCGGAAGGTTATCCCGACTCGACCCCATCGCCCTAGGAGCCTGTTGCATAAAGGGTTTTGAAGAAGGGAGTGGCTCCGGATGTGGCAGGCAGGAGTCAATCCCTGCACAACCACCAGATTCATGCCAATACTGTAGCGATTTATGCAACCGGCTCCTAGAGAAGGACAGCGACCTCGCCAGAAAGGCGATGGTCCTCCACGCCGATGCCCTGTACAGACTTGAGCGGTTCGCCGAATGGACTCCAGTCTATGGCAGACTGGTCGAGAGGGACTCCGGTGTTTTGGGGGCTTCGCACGAGAGCGCCCTGGCCGGCAGGTGGACGCTGGCGTTCAAGATGGCGGACCTGGTAAGGTTCGAAGAAGCGGCGGAAGAGTTCAAGATACTCATCGCCGCCCTGACCTCCATCCAGGGGGATGACTTCGGCGAGAGCCAGGAGACTCTCATAGCTATGACCGAGTCAGCTCTCCGCGCCCTCTGTCCGGGGGGAGGGCGAGAGAGGCCGTCGGGTACCTGGAAAAGGTCATGTCCGACGCCCGAAGGCGCAAGGGCCAGCTCCAAACCTGACACTGTCGTCGCGATCGAGAGCCTGTCCGACGCGCTTCTCGTGGCAGGCTGCAGCCAGCGGGCGCTGGAACAGTACCACCGGCTATTTTCCGCGCTCAGTATCAAACCGCCGGACGATCCGGCCCATCCCCGCCAGGTGAAGTCGCGGGAAGGCATTGCCGGAGCGCTTGAATCGCTTGGGCGACTCTCCGGAGCCAGCATGGTCCTCGAGGTCCTTCTGCGCGTCCTCGAGGAGCCCCCGCAGCGCCCGAATCCCCGGAGCGCATCGGCGCACGGCGAGCGGAAGCCGCCAAAGTCCGCGTCATGCCTCGCGTCCGTGCAATACCCGAACGGCGATCCGGCAGCCTCGAAGGCGAACTACGAGCGAGCCCTTCCCCAGCTCGACCTCATCGGCTTGGAGGAGCTTGCCGCAACCGTCCGCGACAACATCCAGTTCATCAAAGATCTTATGGAGAGAGGAGGTCCAGAGTATCTGCGTAACCGCCTGACCGAGTCGGCGCCCCTGCCAGCAGAAAACGCCCTCCCCGCCCCGGACCTCTTGCCAGATCCTAAGATCGGACACGTGACGGCCGGCCAGGGGGCCCGGAGCCCGGCCCCCTTCCTGAAGTCCATCGCCTCCTGCTTCAGGGCCCTGGTCATGCGGGGCAACGGATCGTTGCCAGAGCTCACGGAAAGCCTGTTTGCCGAAATCGTCCGGTCCCCGGGAATGGGCGACCGCGAGGCTCCGGGGATCCAGGCCGGGCTCAGCAATCTGGTAGCGTATGCCAGGAAAGGGAACTCCGAAACCCAGGCCTGCATCCTGCAATTACTGGCATCCCTTAGGGAGACTATCGAGCGGCTCCCCTGACTGCCCGCCCGACGGATCAGGAGGCGGCATCCGGCCCTAAATCCTTTGCGTTCCCCATGGTGCGGGATAGCCGATGTCACCGGAACCTCCATGGCAGAAAGGCGAGCCGGCGCAGGGCCGACGATGCGGAATGCCCTCCAGTTAGTCGCCTCATGAAGGCTATGCACGCGGCAGCCCGGGGTCGGAGTTACCGACATGGTTCGGCCATGGCAGGACAAAGGCCGTTCCCCCCGGGAGGCGTTGACATTTACCTCCCGCGCTCCGCCTCGGCCGCAACGGTCGGAATAGCGGACAGGGGGCGCCTCAGGACGGGATGTTCATGTCGGTCGACCGCCAGGCTCATGCCCTCGCTTCGATGGGGGATGTCCGAGGCGTTTATCGTCCTCGGGGAAACCCACGCGGAAGCCGAACGCGACCCCGGTTGCGGGTATCCGGCCTCCCTTCGACCGCGTCCGTCCTCGCAACCGCGAAACGCCGCCCGGGCAACCGCGAGGACACGGAGGCCTCCCTGTTCGGCGCTTAAGGCCTGCCAGCCATCGGCGGCTCTTTCTGCCCCGATGCCATATGTCTCGGTGAGGATCCGGTATCCGCCATCCTGCGCTCGGGGACGGTTGCGGGGAAGGGGCGATATTATCCCATGTTGCCGAAGGCAGAACGAAGTACTCCGGGCGTTTCCATCAGATGCCCAGGCCGCCGCCGCCGGCCTTGCCGCCATCGAGGCTGCCTCCGGGGAGCTCGTCAATATGCCGAGGAACTCTTCAGAAAAATCCAAATGTGCTATGCCTGGTGCCGCACGCGCATGGTCATGACCAATACCATGGGGAAGGGGCCTCGACTGCGGTGCCGATCGCCCTCAGGCTCCGGCAGAACCTGAAGATCAGGAGGACCCAAACCAGATAGCCCTCCCAAGCTCCTCGGGGCATCTCTCCAAAACCCGCTTCCGACCCAGCATTCTCCAAAACTTCCTGTCACATTACTCTTTCTACGCCCTGAGGGCACCGCAACCAAATCGGCTCCCTCGGACACGCCGTAGCCAGATCGGCAACCCTCTCCCTCCCAAAAAATGACCGCGGTCGATAAAAGCACACCCAATCAACCAGTAAAAAGGGGGAGACCCCCAAAAAATAAGAGCCCGTCACGCAGAAAGTTTTCGGAACATAACAAATAGATTTGCGAAAATATACGAATCTGAATGAAACGACGATTGCCAATGATTCTAATTATTCAGATGGTTGGCAGGGGAATCAGCTGGTTTTCGTCACGATCGGCAACTGATTCCTTATATATTCGGCATTTCTAGCAATTGCCCTTTGGAACATCGGTGTTATCTGGCATTGATAAAATGGAACGAGAGGATAGCAGAAATATAAAGAATTTGAATAATGGATAAACAATAATGCTTATGAATCAAAGGGGATCATTGGCAATATCTTAAACTGCCCAAATAATCAGACAAGACAAACCATGATATAAAGTACACTTGACAAAATATATGCGAAAATACGAATTTCATGCGAAAATCAGGAGGGAAAAATCTTGCCGATATCTGGCATTGGCAAATGCTTGTCCCGTAAGACCTTGAAGGCTTCACCCGGACGCGGACGATCCCCGGCCACAAACACTGAGCTGCCCTAACTGCGTAAAATATTGAAATCACGACCGAAATACGTTTCGCAAAGGCGATTCGCACGGCTTCTTGCGTTTGCCTGCCCGACAGGTTTAACGTATCCCATCTGCCTGAACTCCAGCTCCTCCTCCGGACCGGAAAAGAAAGCTCGACCGCCTTCACCAGCCGGCTTGTCGACAGGCCCGCCAAGTTGGCATCTGAACTTGACAGACGGTGAAACCAGGGGGTCGCATGCTAAACCGTACCTCCGGGGGCGGCAAGGCCATGCAAGGGCACATGGTCGCTCCCGACGGTCAAGACGGCGCGGCAACCGTCTGGCGCCCGTGGCAACCCGTTCCGCAGACCGGCTTCACCCTGCCTCAGACCTCGGACCCTATCGACAAGGCAAACTCGATGGACCACGCGATAACCATAACGACCGGAAACGGTCACCCGACCGAGCTGCCCAAAGACGGGGAAACTGTCACGGCAGGCAACCTGTTGCGGCTCGATGCGTCCCCGCGCGTCTCCGTGCGTCCGGAAGGCGTGACGGACCCGGTCGTCAAGGCCGACACGATCCGGCATGCCGACCCCGCCGGGATCGGGCAGGATTCAGGCGGAGAACGCGGCCAGGAAACCTGCGGGACTGATGCCGTCTCTAAAGCGAAAGGGACGGGTGGAGAGTCGGCAGTGCCCTCCGGGCCACCTACCCCGATAGCCCGGAGCCTGCCAGCGGTCACGCCGAACGGAATTCAGCCGGAATCCGGCACCGTCAGGCTCGCGACGGAAGACGCGGGAACCGGCACCGGCCCGCGTGGCACGCGCGGTCGAACGGCAACCGGGAAATTGCCGGTACCAGGCATCATGACTCTCCTTGTCACGGCGGCGGCCCTATCATGTCTTGCGGTGATCTGCCTTTGGCTTCCATGTCAGGCGCAGGCCGTGAGAGGAACACAAACGCGGCTTGCCGCAAAGGCGACGAATCCCGTCCCGTCCTGGAACGGGAAGTTAGACTTGAATTTAAGGCATCAAGGCAGCGCAATGGCCTTCAAGACGATTTTCGACGGGTATATGTTCGATTTTGACAGCGGCACCAGACTCTTCCTCCCAATAGGGATGGTTGGATCTCCCCTCTACAGACACATAGGCATTGAATTCGGGTCAAGCCAATCCGATGCCGAAGCATATCCGGAAAGCCCGGTTAAAACGCAACCGTCAACCGGATGCTCGGAAAGGAACGTGCCGGACGGGATCGGCCTGTATCCGAACGAGGCCGAAACAAGGGCAAGATTCATTGACCCTGTGTTAAGGGAAAAGTATTCCGACAACCAGATCCGGGCGGAATACTATTACACGAACGGTAAGATCACGATAGGCGAATACGGGGTGACTCGCGGGAGGGGGAAAAGGGTAGATTACATGCTCTTGTGCGCGCCAAATATCCCCATAGGCATCATCGAGGCCAAGGCATACGCCATGCCGTCAGGGATGGGCTTGCAACAGGCCAAGGCCTATGCCAAGGATCTCAACGTCAATTTCGCGTTCAGCACCAACGGACAACAGGTACGGGAGTTCGACAGCCTGACGGGGACGGAGAGGGAATTCGACATGATACAATTCCCAAGCGCGGAAGAGCTGCTGTACAGGATGTCGCGAAACAAAAATTGGACACCGAATCAGACCAGGATCAACACCACGCCGTTCAGCGATTCCAAAGGAGGAAAGACGCTTCGGTATTACCAGGCGAATGCGGTCAATCTGGCTGTTGAGGCCGTGTCACGGGGCGAAAAGCGCATCTTGCTCGTGATGGCGACGGGGACAGGGAAAACTCTTACGGCGTTCGAAATAATTCACCGGCTCAAGGATGCAGGCTACATCAATAAAGTTTTGTATCTGGCCGATCGTAACATCATTATCGACCAGACAATTCAGGGAGATTTCAAGCATTTCAAACAGAAATTAATCAAAATCTCCTGCAATTCCCTAGACAGCTCTTATGAGATATACATGTCGCTGTACCAGCAACTTGGCGGTATGCCAGGAAAAGAAAGGTTCAGGGAGTTCAAGAAAGACTTCTTTGACCTTATCATTATCGATGAATGCCACAGGGGCAGCGCGAAAGACGATTCGGTTTGGCGCGAGATACTGGAGCATTTCGACGATGCCATCCAGATCGGCATGACGGCCACTCCGAAGGAAACAAGATCCGTCTCCAGCACCGGATACTTCGGGGAGCCCGTATACGTATACAGCCTTAAAAACGGCATAGAAGACGGATTCCTAGCGCCGTTCATGGTCATTCAGGTCGATATAGACGTCGACTTGGAAGGTTGGACTCCGTACCCGGGCGAAACCGACAAGGACGGAAAGGAGATCACGGAAAAGCGGTACGCAAGGAAAGACTTCGGAGGGTCAATCACGCTCCGGAGCCGCACTCAGCTCATCGCGAGATGGGTGAGCGATTACTTGAAATCCACCGACCGTTTCAACAAGACCATGGTGGTCTGCCCGACGATTGAATATGCCGAGGAAATGCGAGGCTTTCTGGCACAGGAAAACCCCGATCTGATGTCGGAAAACGGCAACTACGTGGCGCGAATCACAAGCGGCGATATCGGCGCTGAAAACCTGCTGGAAGATTTCATCGACCCGCAAAGCAAGTACCCGGTCATAGTCACTGTCTGCCGGATGATGACGACAGGGGTCGACACCAGAACCTGCAAGGTCATCGTGATAGACACCAACATTCAATCCACGTCGGAATTCAAGCAGATTATCGGGCGGGGCACGAGGCTGGTCCCAGAGTACATCGTTGACGGAGAAAAACGCGAAAAGTCATTCTTCACGATCATCGACTTCCGAGGCGCCAGCAAAATTTTCGAGGACAAGGAGTTCAACGGTGAACCCTTGCCCATCAAAGACAGGGAAATCACCAAGAAATTGGCGAGCCTTGGCTCCGGCGGGAATTCCTACGGGAGCTCATTAGAGAACGGTTCCGGAAGCAGCGGTTTCCCGAAAGAAATAGAATCCGGAGAAAGGAGTACAGGCAAGGGACATGCCGTAAAATTCTGCGTCGAAGGCGTTGAAGTGACGGTTGACAGGGAAACGGTCAAATTCTACGACGGCGCAGGACAGTTGGTGTCGGAGAGTGTTTCAGGATACTCCAAGAGAAATTTCCTTAAGCTATATCCGACGCGCGATGGATTCCTATCTGCCTGGAACGATTGTCGCGTCAAAAACGAGATAATCGAAACCCTGCAGGAACATGGCGTACTCCTAATCGCTTTGCGGGAGACCATCGAAGGGAAAAT
Source organism: Deltaproteobacteria bacterium (assembly GCA_031263485.1). Lineage (GTDB taxonomy): Bacteria > Desulfobacterota > Desulfarculia > Adiutricales > Adiutricaceae > JAIRZX01. The sequence goes on from JAISFS010000099.1 coordinate 33,428, forward strand.
CGACGATTTTGATATTTTCTCGAGCATCGCATACGGCATGCCGATGTTGACGAGAGAAGAGAGGGCTAAGAAGATCCGTGAGGACGGGATTCTGGACAGGTATCGCGGCAAAGCATGCAAGGTGATGGACGCCTTGATTGACAAATATGTCGAAAACGGAATAGCGGATCTCGAAGATCTCCGGATCCTCAAGATCGAGCCGTTTCCGTCATTCGGCAACCTGAAAGCCATAGTTGAAGCATTCGGAGGAAGACAAAATTTCATCGACGAAGTCCACCGGCTGCGGACGGCACTGTATTCGATACCATAGCCAGGAACCTGGACTTTCCGGTTGGAGGAATGGCGATATCCGGCCTCCTTGGGGCAAGGCTTCCCCGATAATCGGATGCGTCGGCGCCTTTTTCACTGCTAATGGGTACCAAACAGCATAATATTTATCGGCATCGTATCGGGGAGTCATCCCTATTCACGGGGAATCATGATCGTCGTTTCAGGGCACTTCAGGATATCCAGAGCGGCACTTTCGCCTCTTCTTGGGCATTGCCTTGAGTGAATCATGCGGAACTGTCCTTACGACCGGCAAATCGTTCGGACAGACCGTGGAAACGGTCCCGCCGCCGGAAACGGCATACCGCGCGGCACATGCTTTTCATAAGCACCTACTGACGGCAAGCAATCATGGACATCAACAGCTTCATCAAGAGCGTGAACGATATCATCAAAAACGACGTCGGAGTAAGCGATTCCGTGCAACGGATCGAGCAGACGATCTGGATCCTGTTCCTTAAGCTTTACGACATCCTGGAAGAGGAATGGGAGCTCATCGACCTCGATTTCTCATCGGTAATACCGGAAGAGTTCCGTTGGCGGAATTGGGCGGTAGACCATATGGACGGCAAGGCATTGACTTCGGATGCCCTTCTGTCTTTCGTCAACGACAGGCTGTTGCCCGCACTGAAGTCGATCGCGGTCGTGCGGGCGATGCCTTTTCGAAAGATCGCCGTCAAGTCGGTGTTCGAGGACTTGAACAACTACATGAAGGACGGCATATTGCTTCGGCAGATCGTCAACGTCATTGACCGCTTGAAACTCGATACTGAAGACGCGCGTCAAGACTTTACCTGTATCTTCGAAAAGATTCTGCAGAGCCTTCAGTCCGAAAAATCCACCGGGGTCTTCTACAGCCCCCGCCCGATTACCGACTTCATGGCGCGGATGACGGAACCTAAGATCGGTGACAGGATAGCTGATTTTGCGTGCGGTACCGGCGGATTCATGATCTCGTCCCTGAAACTCCTTGGAGATCAGGTCAAGTCGTCTACGGACTTGAGATCGCTTGACAGGACCTTTTTCGGAATTGAAAAGAAATCATTTCCCTACCTTCTGTGCATGACGAACCTGTTCCTTCACGGAATAGTCGATGCGGAAATATGGCACGACAACTCGCTCTCTAAAAATTTAAGGGACTACTCCAGCGACGAATTATGTGACTTGATCCTCATGAACCCGACCTTCGCAGGCAATGAAAAGGATTCCGTCAGGTTCAATTTCCCATCGAGTCTACGTTCGACCAAAACCGCGGATCTGTTCCTGACTCTGGCGATGTATCGCCTCAAGCCTAACGGACGGGCATCGGTGCTCGTCCAGGATTCGTTCATGTACGGAACGGACAAGATCAAGACAGCGATCAAGAAAAGACTCGTAAACGAATTCAACCTACACACCGTGATCCGCTTGCCCAATTCCGTTTTTGCGCCGTTCAGCCAGACCGCGACCAACATTATTTTTTTCGACCGCAGAGGAATGACCGAAGCCATCTGGGTTTATCGCCTGGACATGCCGCAGGGTGCCAGGAACTTCACCGCTGAAAAGCCGCTGACATCAGAACATTTCCGACAGATCATCGATTGGTGGCATAGACGCGAGGAAATTTCCGTAAACGGCCTTCACAAGGCCAGACGGGTCACGAGAGAGGAAATTGCCGCCTCCAACTTCAATCTAGATGTCTGCGGGTTCTCGGCCTATTCGGAGGAAACCTACCCTTCGCCTCGGGATTTGATACGGCTCCAGCGTGACGTTATGACTGAAAGGAGCGGGTCATTGGAACGCAAGCTCGCGGAGATCGAGGCAATACTGGAGGAGAACGCGTGATAGCGGCACGGCTGAAATTATCGGTTCTTCAGGCCGCGGTGAGGGGTAAACTCGCTCACCAGGACATACGCGACGAACCGGCCGTGATCCTGCTGGAGCGGATCGATGCCGCCAGGACAGGGCGGTACAACTGCGGAACCTCCAAAGGTTCGATCCGATCCTCAAGGATTGTCAGAATCCATGACGGCTCCCCAACGGCGGAAGACGGCATTTCTTGCCGCTTCGTCGAAAAGAACGACCGCGGTGACGAGCCGGACGTGACGGGCGAGATTCCCTTCGGGGTGCCTCCGTCTTGGGAGTGGGCCCGCCTTGAATCGCTTGGCATGATTCTCGGAGGCCACACTCCCAGAAGGGACAACCCTGACTTCTGGCACGGCGACATACCCTGGCTTACATCATCGGACATGAACGAAGTTTCCGGAAAATTTATATACAGCGGCAAGGAATACATCACTGAACGCGGCATGAAGGTGTACCAGAAATCTATGATTCCCGAAGGTTCCATCGTCTATTGCGCGGTCCAGGGGATAGGCCGCATCGCGATAGCCGGCAACCCGTTATGCACAAGCAACCAATTGAGGTCCATCGCTCCATATGTCTCTGGGATCGTTCCGTATCTCTACTACTGCCTGATTGAAAGAACGCCGCATATCAGGAGCATGGCCAGAGGGGAAATTCACCCGAATATCAATTCCGGCGTCCTGGGGCAGACGCTTGTCCCTATTCCTCCTTTGGCCGAACAGAAGCGTATCGTAGCCAGACTGGACAGGATATTGCCTCTCATCGACGATTATGCCGCCATGGAAGCGGAAATGACCGACATCGAATCCCGTTTCTCGGTCAGCCTCCGGGAATCGTTCTTGCAGACCGCCGTTCACGGCAAGCTGACGGCACAGGAGACCGACGATGACCCAGCGCGCTTCCTCCTCGATCACCTGCGCCGCAGCCGACGGAATATCGTCGCCACATCCCGTTTTATCGCCGACACGTCAAGGATTGTCCGTGCCGCGAATCACGTCGGACGCCTCCCTGACGAGCGCTGCCGCTTTCTGGAGGACGTGCCTGGACGTCCCGCCGTCGACGTCACAGATGATTTGCCTTTCGAAATTCCCGGCACGTGGGAATGGGCCCGCCTGTCGACTCTCGGCCAAATCATCAAAGGCTCATGTCGTGCCACGGAAAATCCCGACAACTTCATCGACGGCAACATACCGTTCATTTCGGCTTTCGACATCAGGCGGAACCCCGGCATGCTCGTCAGCGGAGGCGAGAGGATGATCACCGAACGGGCGGTCAAACGCGCTCCCCTGAGAATCGTTCCGGCAGACTCCGTCGTTTTTTCCTCTCTCCCCGAATCTCAATGCACCGCTGTCACGGCAAATCCTCTATGCATCAACAACAACCTCTTCGCCATAATCCCGTATGACACAGTTATCACTGAATATCTGTATTTCGTCCTCCTCCAGCGAACCCGCGAAATTTTCAGCAGGGCAACCGGTTCCGCCATGAAAACGATCACCTTGCAGAATTTCAAGCTGACGCCGGTTCCGATTCCGCCACTTTCCGAACAGCGCCGCATGGTCCTGCGGCTTAAAAGGCTACTCCCCCTCATTCCCGGCACGGTCGGCCAGTCGACTTGAAGCCGTCGCGCATCCACGAATCTGTCATCCACATCATCCGCCCCGCATGCGCATCCCGCGAGCCGTCCGCTGCCCACTCCCGATCGACGTCTATCCCGGAGCGACCCGATGAACGATATCCCGGCTGAAACGTAGCCTTCGGTCGAACGTAGCCTTCAAAGGTCAACGGCTTTGGCTCGCCGAAGCGGCCGCGATGCCGGAGCGCCCGCCAGAGGCCGATCCGGGTGCGTCGCCCCGCTCCCGGCGTTCCGCCCCCTCAAGGAGATGCCCGTGGAGTTGGACGGTTTCATCAGGAAGATCAAGGACATAATGAAGTCGGACTCCGGCGTCAACGGCGATGCCCAGTGCGTCGCCCAGACTGCCTGGCTCCTGTTCCTCTGGGCCTGCGGCTCCCCCTCGGAACGCCCGGACGCCGGAGTCAAGGGCATCGCCTCTGCCGTCCCCCGGAAATTCCGCTGGGACGCCTGGGCCGCCTGCCGGAGGGACGGCAAGACGATGACCGGGGACACCCTGCTCGACTTCGTGGACAACCGGCTCTTCCCCGCCTTGCGGGATCTGAAGACTCCGGGAGGCGCGCTTTCTGCCAACGGCGTGGTCAAAGCCGCCTTCATGTCCGCCCGCAACTACATGAAGGACGGAGTCCTCCTGAGGCAGGTCATCGACCTCATAGGCGGCCTCGACTTGAGCTTCCGCGGCGTGTACCATCCCATGGGGTCGATCTACGAGGGCTTCCTGCACGGCCTGGGCCAGTCGAGTTCGTTGGGCGAGTTCTACACCCCCCGGCCCGTCACGGACTTCATGGCTCGCATGACTGCCCCGCGCCTAGGCGAGAGGGTGGCCGATTTCGCCTGCGGCACTGGCGGGTTCCTGTCCTCCGCCTTAAACGAGCTGGACGGGCAGCTCAAGTCAGCGGAAGACGGGAGGATCCGCGAGCGCTCGGTCTTCGGCGTCGAGAAGAGTCCCGTGCCTCACATGCTGTGCCTGGCCAACCTGCTGGCGCACGGGATATCAAAGCCCGATGTCGTTCTCGGCGACTCCCTCGACGGCCGGATCCCCGGGTGCCGCGGCGACGAGCGCTTCGGCGTGATCCTCATGAACCCGCCGTACGGCGGCGTCCGTAGACCGGCGGCAAAGGCGGATGTCACCGGGGAGCGACTGCACGCCGGGGATGCCCTCGACGGGTTCCTGGGGCTCGTCATGAGCCGCCTGAGCCGATGCGGCCGGGCCGCCGTCCTGGTCCCGGACGGATTCATGTCCGGGACGGGCGCCGTCAGGACCGCAGTCAGGCAAGCGATCGTCCAGAAATTCGACCTCCATACGGTCGTGCGGCTACCCGTCTCGGTCTTCGCGCCCCACACCCGCATCGCGACCAACATCCTTTTCTTCGACGGCCAGCGGACCGTTCGGACGGCCACATGGTTCTACCGCCTGGACCCGCCGGACGGCAACGGCCGCTTCTCCAGGACAAGGCCGATGACGCCAGAGCACCTGGTCCCGATCGAGGAATGGTGGCGAAGCCGGAAGGAGCTGTCTCCGGGCGGCGTTCCCAAGGCCCGACGCTACACGGGCCGGGAGCTTGCGGCCCGCAACTTCGATCTCAACCTCTGCGGTTACGACCGCGCTTCGGAGATCGTCGCTTCCCCCGAGGAGACTATACGGCAGTTCAGGGACGAGCGGGCATGCCTGCTGGCCAAGATGACGGACGCGCTTGACGCTATCGAGTCCCTCGCGAACGGGGACGGGCGATCGTCCTGATCAGACGGGCTTCGCCCATGGCTTCCGCGCATGAGAGCCCGCGCCGCACTGCCTTTCGGGCTTGCCGGAGATCCTGCCGGCAGATCGCGGGGCTCCTGCCCGAGGCCGCTCCCGCGGCCGGCGGCAAGGACGCGTACGCTCAAGTTGCCGGGGCCGGGGCAGGAATCCGGGGCAAAACGGGAGAGCCGCGCGCTCCGGTTCTGTTCCGGATCTGTTCCGGGGCAGATATCGGAAGCGGGGAAGGGCCGGAGCCCTTCCATATCGGCTTGACACGGCGCCGGCGGATAGGTGCTGGCGGATGGGCCGCAGGCGTTCTGGCGGGAAAAGTCGAAAATAGGCAGACGAATGCAGGTAGGCCGGTTGAGGGGCAGGCGGGCGGGGCGAGGCCGTCATGACCGTTACGGGCGCCGGTGTGGGGCGGAGGCAGGCGCCGGTCAGGGTGACAAGTGCCTGGCGAGGCGGTCCGGAATACCGGGCGGCGGACAGGGCACAGGAGGGCCAGGGCTCAGGCGACGCCATCCTTGGCGCACTTGCGGCAGACCCCGCGCACCTCGACGGAACCGTCCTTGATCTCGAACCCCAGCGCGCTCAGGCGGTGGAAAATGGAGGTGTACAGCCCCTCGTCGTTGATTTCGGTGGTGGTCTGGCAACCGGGGCAGACGATGATGAGGGGGTTGTGCAAGGGAAGGTGGCTATCCGAGCAGGCCACGAACGCGTTAAGCGCGTTCACGCGGTGGACCAGGCCGTTATGGAGGAAAAACTCCAGGATGCGGTAGACGGTGGCCGGGGTGAGACGGTGGCCCTTCTCGCGCAGGGTGTCGAGCAGATCGTAGGCCTTGACCGGGCCGGTGGCCGTGATGAGGGTCTCCAGCACCAGCCTCCTCAGCTGGGTGAGCTGCGTACCCTGTGCGGCGCAGTAGCTCTCGGCCTCGTCCAGGAGCCTTTTGACTTTCGCTTCTGCCGTCTCTGTCTCCATTTTTCACCGGGATGGGCGGGTCCGTTGAAGGTCGGCGGTGCGTTCAGCCATCCTCCCTGTAGGGCTCGACCTTGTCTGCGGGGAGGGTGTAGCCCGCGTCCCCCAGGTCGGTCTGAAACCGCTCCGCCCTCATCATACCATAGACCCAGACCACATCCATAACCCCTATCCCGTCCAAGGCCTGATTGCTCCGCACGAACACGATCTGGTTGGGAGGGGGAGGCGGCACGTGGATGCAGGCGCCGAAATACGGGACCAGGAAGAACTCCTTGATCTCCGTGCTCTCGAGATCCAGGGGAACCACGAAGCCCGGGATCTTGATCCTCTTGCCCCCCATGGCCTTGTTGATGGGCGCCTGGGCCCAGCGCGCCATGAATTCCCTGACTGCCTCCTCGGCCCCGGGATCGTCGTCCCGCATCTTGTCGATGCCGAGTTCCTGGAATATCGCGGCGGGATCCCAGCCGGGGTCCACCAGCTCGTCCCAGATGAGCCAGCCGTTCTCCGTGTATGCCCCGTCCGCGACGGCGGAGGCCCGGGGCGTACAGGGCGCCGCCAGGAGGGCCGCGACCAAAAAGCCCGCGAGAAACCTGGCTACCCGGCGGGCGCGTGCGCGGGCAACCTGCCTTGACGCGGCCTCAGGTCGAGGGGCCGTTTCGAGAACTGCCGCTGTCGATGGTGGCATGTCGATCCTCCTGATCACCGGCAGAAGCCGGTCGGGAAGTGTCAAAGCCGACACGGTCGGAGCGAGGCGTTACGCATGGAGCGAGGCGTTATGCCTGGAGAAAGAAGGCGTTGTGCCTGGAGAGAGACATCACCCTCGAAAGAGGCGATACGCCTAGATCAAGGCGCAACGCGCGGAACGAGGGGCCGCGCGCGGGAGCCCCGTGCCTGGATTTAGTCCGGCAGGCTCAGGACGAGGGCGAGAGCCCATCGGACAGGCTCAGGAAATATGCCCGCACGGCGGGGACGAGGCTGGTCAGGAGCCCAAGGACCAGGATGCCCGCCATGATCAGCCACTCGCGGGCCGTCGGGATCCCCACATCGAAGGCCAGACCGAAGCGGTCCAGGAGCCAGGGGGCCATGAGCGCCGTGGCAACGGTGAGCGCCGCGATGCCCACGGCTATCCCGCAGAGGGTTAGGAGCAGCCCTTCGAATGAGAGGAGCGCCGTCACGTCCAGCGGGCCGGCGCCGGCGGAGCGCAATACCGCCAGCTCCCGGCGGCGCTCGCCCAGGCATGCCAGGATGGTCGAGCCCAGGCCCGCGAGGCCAGTGAAGGTGACCAGGAGCGAGACCGCCACGAGCGCCCTCTCCCAGCCTCCCAAAAGGCCCCAAAGCTGGTCCAGTGCCACTCCGGGCATCACGGCCGTCAAAGCCTCGCCCCTGTACTCCTGGAGGTCGCGCTGCACCGCGAAGACGGCGCGGCGGTTCTTCAGTCCCACCAGCACGGCGGTCACCGCCTTGGGCTCCAGATTGAAGCGCCGCGCCTGATCGGCGGAGACCGAGAAGCCCCTGATTGGCGCCCCGCCCTGCCAATCGATGTGGATGGCCTCCATCGACTCGAGGCTGATGTAGAGCGAGCGGTCAACGGGTGAGCCAGTGGGCGCGAGCACCCCCGTCACGGTGAAGGGCTTGTCGTCGTGCAACCGCGCGTGTGGGCCGCCGCCATGGGCGAGGACGATGCTGTCCCCCTCTCGGTAGCCCAGCCGCGAGGCCACCTCGGAGCCCAGCACAGTCTCGAAGACGTCCCCGAACGCCCTGCCCGACGCGAGCGAAAGCTCCCTCCCGCCCCGGTACCGGAACCGGGAGAAGAAGTCGCCCGAGGTCCCCACAACCGGATAGCCCCGGTGGCTGTCGCCCATGGACAGGGGAACCGTCCAGAGCACCTCCGGCCGCGAGGCTATCATCTTCGCCGAATCCCACCCGATGTTGTTGGACGCCCCGCCCAGATGGAAGACGGCGTAAAGCATGAGCTGCACCGGCCCGCCCCTGGCCCCCACCACCAGATCGGTCCCTGACACGGCCCCCGTGAAGCCCAGCCTCACCTGGCTCCTCACCCTCTCTATGCCAACCAGCAGGGCGGTGGAGAGGCTCACCGAGAGCATGACCAGTGCCAGGGTGAACCGGCGGTTCCAGGCGCTCTTGATGGCCAGGAGGAACAGCGATGAAAGTCTCTGCATGTGGCCTTCCTGTGCTTTGGAGCTTCCGACCGTCCCGGAGACATACGCCACCGCGAGGGCCAGGATGCGGACGGCACACGCCGTCTCGAAGCGGCTTGAGCGGCGCACGCCGTCTCGAAGCGGCTTGAGCGGCGCACGTCGTCTCGAAGCGGCTTGAGCGGCGCACGTCGTCTCGGAGCGGCTTGAGCGGCGCACATCGTCTCGGAACGGCTTGATCGGCGTGCACCGTCTCGGAGCGGCTTGATCGGCGCACACCGTCTCGGAGCGGGTCACCTGGCGGTGCTCCTTCGGGGACAGCCAGGCAAAAATAAGCACCCCCCGGGCCTGCCAGGGCGATCCCGGCCTCCGCCGCTCAGGGACAGGCTGGGTAGAGCGGCGGAACGGTCCGGTTGGAGAGACGCCTCAAAGGCGCGGCGCCGGGGGGGCCCGGGGCCGCCGCCGCAGGGCGGCGGCCCCGCATTCCTGGGGCAGGACTCCTAGCCGCTGCAACCCGACAGCGAGAAACGGCGCTCGAACTCTTCCGCCAGCTTCGTGTCGTGGCTCACGAACATCAGACTCGACCCTGCCAGGGCGCATTCCTTCAGCAAAAGCCTGAGGAAGGTCAGGCCGGTCTCCTCGTCCAGCGCGGATGTGGGTTCGTCCGCGATCAAAAGGGGCGGGGAGCCTATGAGCGCCCTGGCGGCAGCCACCCTCTGCTGCTGTCCCACGGAGAGCCGGGTGGCCTTCCTGCCCCACAGATCCTCCGGGATGCCCAGCCTCTCCAGGAGCCGTCCGGCTGCCAGGGCGGGGGTCGCGGCGGAGGCCACCGCCCTTTTGCGGCGGGCCTTCGAGAAGCCGCAGGGGAGAAGCACGTTCTCGACTGCGCTCAGGTACGGGACCAGGTTGAACTGCTGGAAGACGTAACCGATGTCGTCCCCGCGCAGGCGATCCCGAGCCGGCCCGGAGAGCCTGGAGAGGTTCCTGCCCCCCACCTCGATCTCTCCGGAGTCGGGTGCGATGATCCCGGCCACGAGGCTCAGGAGGGTGCTCTTGCCGCAACCGCTGGGCCCGGTGATGAAAAGCCGCTCTCCGCGTCCGAGCCTCAGATCGAGCCCCTCGAAGACCGGACCTCCGCCCTTAGGCCAGGCAAACGTGATCCCCCTCACGTCCACCGCAACGGCCTCGCCGCCGGTATCAGCCCGGGGGCCGCCAGAAGCCGAAGACTCGGACCCGACCGCTTCGGCCGGCGAGCCGAGGTCGGGAGGATCGGCGTCGGAGTCAGCGGAAATCGGAACGTCGCTTGGAGAGTCAAAAACGGCATCCGCAACGGAGTCCATGGCCGATGCCTCCGGGTCGGGGCCGCCATCGTGCCTGGGGCCCGAAACGAGGGCGTTGCGGGGGGCACCCTCCGAAACGGGGCCGGGAATACCCGGCCCGCGGCATCCCGAGGGCGCCCCGCAGACGGCAACGTCAGGGGACGTTACCATGTGATTTTGGTGCCGGTCGGGCTCAACTCGGCGCCTTTCTGGCCCTTGGACGAGACCAGCTGGACGTCTACGTCAAGGAGGCTCGGAAAGGCCTCGAAGAGGCCTGCGGCATCGATGAGGGCGCCGTCGCCGACGGTCGTGGTGCAGGCGAATTCGAACTCGGCCTCCAGATCCGAATGGACCTCGCCGTCCGCATGCTCGTGGCCCTCATCCTCGCCATCGTGGCTGTGGCCCTCCTCGCCCTCGTGGCCGTGGCCGTGGCCTTCGGCGCTGTGGGGATGGCCCAGGATATCCTCGGGTATGTTCTCCCCGTCCAGCGTCACGCCGGAAGGCTTGCAGCCCCAGGCTGCGGGGAAGGCGAACAGGCTGCCCGATCCGTTCAGCTTGTCCACCATGGCCTTCATCTCCGCCGTCTGCTCCGGGGTGCTGGGGACATGCTCGAAGGAGATGAAACTGGCAAGCGGCCCGTCGAGGTCGATGTCTATGGACGCGTCTTCGACTGTTATGTTGAGTGTCGCTGCGCCATGCACGTGAGGGCCGTGGGTCTCGCCCTGGGCCAGGAGTGTGGCGGGGGCCAGGAAAGGAAGCAACGGCGCGAAGGCCAGAAGGGCTAATGCTTTCGAGTTCATGAAAAGCTCCTGATGGATCGCGGGCGTGACCGTCCCGCGTGTTTTGAGGGCTCTGGACGTCCTGACGCCTGCGGGCTTGGATTTGCGGCCGCCGGACTCGGGCGCAGGGAGGCCCCCGTACCGGCGGGGCCGCAGACGCCAGGGCGATGGGCCGGAGACCCGGCGCCTGAATCCGCGACCGTTGTCCCGGGCAAGGCGGGTGCCCGATGCCGAGCCCCACTACGATATATTATCCGGAGACAGTATGATATACTATTGCAACAACGTGCCTTTGTCAAGCGGGACAATGCCATGGCGCCATGACAGGCAAAAGCTCGCCCTCGGCAGAGGTTTCCACAGGCTCCGAGGGGGAGGCGCACTCGCCCGACGCGCGGAAGCGCGACCAATCACCCCGAAAGGCGACCAATCACCCCGAGACGGGGAAGGCCCCGAATGCCGGACGGCGAAGTTGCCGGAATTGCCGAGGATAGGGCCTGACAGCGTAACGGATGGCGGCAGAGGGCCCGAATCGGCATAAGACCTTAAGATAAAAGCGCGGGGGCGACAGCTCCCCCGCGCTTCATGGCCCCGGAGGCAGCAACGCCCTGCCCCCGGATCGCTCGTTTTGAAGGTGCATCGCTTGCGCGGTGTTTTCGGTCCTCCTTTCGGGTTGTAGAAGCGCCACTCCTCCACGCATTAACAATGGTGCGCTTCAAGGATGCCGCCCCGGCGGGGCTAGCCTTCGGCGGAGCCCCGCTGGGAAGCGGTGTCTTATGGCATGGCCTCAAAGCCGTGTCGAACAGGTCGAGCTACGGTCCCTCCGTTAGGAGGACGGGGGCTTGCGGGGAGCGCTCCCGCAAGCCTTTCGAGCAAAGGCGTTACCTTGTTATTGGGAGGTCTCGTTGAATGCAATGATATATTATTGCATCAAATGCATCCTGTCAACCATTTCCCCGCGCCATTACCTTGAAAAATGGCCCTTGTAGAGCATTTTTAGGGCAACATACTGAAATAACAGATAATTTTTTTTTTGCGCTTCAGCAATCGCCAGACCTCTCAGTGCAGGCTCCAAACCCCTCAGCGCAGGGAAAGCCATCAAGCTTGGCCAGGATAGGGATGGAATCAGGGCATGGCTCCTCAGGGACCGGGGGGAGCGGGTATTGCACTGCCCAACTAACCAACATACCTGAAGAAAAGTTCCAGGTTTGGGAGGCTTGCCGCTCCACCGCCGGGAAAGCCCTGGACAGCGTGCTTCTTTTAACTAACTGAAATTACTCATAAAATAAAGGAGATTGCCCCGGCCAACAGAGCGGCCTGAAGGTCACGCGGAACGAACCGCCCAAAGGCTTACGGCAACTTCACAGGAGCCTTCGACACGCCAAAAGCTCCACGACGTCTCTCCGCGCCCCGAAGGTCACAGGGCAACTGCCGATCCCTACAGGGCCGCCAGGCGTCTCGCCCATCCATGCGGGGCCGCCAGGCGTCTCGCCCATCCATGCGGGGACTTCAGTTCCCGGAATCCCCCTACACGTTCATGTTGATTCTCAACACCCCGGCGGATGAAACATGTCGGGGCTTCACAATACGGTGGGGGGCCAAGGCAACGATGCACGGGAAAGCGTTTCATGACAAAGGGTTTTGGCCAAGCCATCGCCCCGCCACCTAAGGGATACCGCGCCACCATGGCCTGTACAGCGCCTGCTCATCGTCCAGAAGCACCGTCTCCCCGATAAGCGGCGTCACGAGACGGAAGGCGCTTGTCCGCGCGGCCCCGTCAAAGGCACGCTCCAGCGGCTCGTCCCAGGGATGCACCGCTATCGCGAACTTTCCCAGATGCACTGGCATATAGCGTCTGAGCCTCAAATCCAGCGCCGCCGTCAGGGCCTCCTCTGGCGTCATGTGAATCTCCGGCCAGGCGAAATCATACTGCCCCGCGTCCAGAAGCCCCAGATCGAAAGGTCCCAGCCTGTCGCCAGCCTCCATGAAGTGCGGCCCGTAGCCGGAATCGCCGCTGTAGAAGATCTTCCTGCCGCCCCCCGACACCGCGAAGCCCGTCCAAAGCGCCCTGTCCATGCGCACTCCCCGGTTGGAGCCATGGCGGGCAGGAACGAGCGCCACCTCCAGGCCTCCTATCCGGAAGCTGTCCCACCACAGGCCCTCGCGGATCCTCTCTGGGTCCCAGCCCCAGCGTTCCAGGTGCGCCCCCGTGCCCAGCCCGCATACGACCGCGCGGGTGCGCTCCCGGAGCGCGACTGCGGCGGCCTGATCAAGGTGATCGAAGTGGTCGTGACTTATCAGAAGGATGTCTATCTCGGGGAAGTCCTCGGCCGAGTAGATCTCCGTCCCCGGAAAGGCCCCGTTCACGTATTTTACCGGGGAGGCGTAACGGCCCAGGACAGGGTCGGCCGCGACCGTGGCCCCCGCCAGCCTCAGCACGAATGACGAGTGCCCCAGCCAGACCAGGCTCCCCTCGGGAAGGCTTTTGAGGTCAGACTTCCGAGTCGGGAGCGGCACGGCCGGGACTTTGCGGGGGGCCGGATCCAGGGCGCGGGAGAGCATTTCCAGGACACCCGTCCCCTCGGCGCTCCTGGAAGTGGGGATCTCGTTCAGGAAAACCCCGTCGCGATAAAGCGGCGAGCCCTCGGCCCGCCGCATCCTCTCGCCAGACGGGAGCGCCCCGAACCTGGGGAGCGAAAGGAAGACTGTCGCCGCCAAAGCGAGGGCGGCTAAGGGGAGCGCGAGGCCCAGGAGGCTCACCCAGAACATGAGCCTCGCGAAGCCCTTCTCGCGGGGAGTCGAAGCGCTAAGGGCGGCGCCTTTGCCGCCGGGGCTGTTGCCCAATCCCTCGTCGGAACGCTCGGCTTCCGCAGCATCCGGAAGTGATGCCGTGACGCCTGAGGTTTCCGTGACTGAAGAAACACCGACCTCGGATTCCGAGGAGAAAGTCGAATCGGTCAAGATTTCTATTGAGGAAGCCGTGTCTGCCGCGGCTGAGGCGGAGGAAGCCGTGTCTGCCGCTTCGCGCGCTCCGGTAGCTTCCGCCGCGCCGAGCCTGTCGCCCTCACCGTCGTTTTCTCGTCCCGCCATCACGGCACCTCTAGCCCGCATATATCCGCGTTACGCGGATATATGCCGACGCGGGCGAATCCCGTGAAATGCCGTTGCTACAGTCCCCCGTCAAGCGTTCCGGCACACGTTCGCTCGATTCACGTTCACCACCTCGGTGACACCGGACTCCGCGAACAGCTCCAAAAGCCTCTTGCCCCCGCAACGGGCGCTGTACTCCCGCTCCTCGGGGTAGATCGGCACGAGTGACCACAGCGAGAAGGTCGCGCCTTTCCCCTTGATCTCGCAAGCCTTCGGCGGCAAGGTCCGAGGCGGGGCTACCAGGAGGGCCGTGAAGCCCGTCCCCGCCAGCCGCATCTCGTCCATAACTATCGTGTCGCCGGGACCCACCGCCGTGCCCAGCTCCATCGGCAGGCGGGCAGTTGCAGCCATCGCCGTGATAGGCCAGTCGTGGTAGTCCGGCTCGTTGCCGGACTCGAACCTCCCGCTGGAGAGACCCCAGTCGCGAGGCAAGATCATGCAGAGCTCCGCCCTTCTGTTGTAGCGCGGGTCCTCGGCCTGCAGGAGCACGGCGCTCATGCCTATAGTGAGGAGAACCGAGACATCTTCCCGGATCTTCGGCCGAAACCAGAGTACGTTAAGTTCGCCCGGTTGGCGCTCGCCTTCGATCCCCGCCAGCTCCTCAGGCGCGAAGCTCCCCAGGAAATGCCTCGCAAGAATCAGGGAGACATCGTCCGCCGCCATTTCATGACCGCCTTTCCGCCGGGCCAGGCCCCGGCCTCCGCCGACGCGACCGCGCCGGGAACAGACATCTTCCAGGATTTTACGCCTGGACTTTGCCCAAATCAATCTGCGGCCCTTGACCCGGAATGGAGGCACTACTTCCGGCGGAGAGGAGGGGAAACTCCGTCCACCCGCTGCGGCCGCTCGGGAAATCCGTCTGATAACGCCCGAAACGCGGTTCACCGGATCCCCGGACTTCTCCCTGACACGTTCATGTCGATTGCCAACACCCTGGAGAAAAGCATCGGGGCATCATGATATCGTGAGTGCCCAAGGATGGGGTGCCCCTGAAAGCGTCTCATGACAAAACTATGCGCGCTCAGCCTCCAGCCGCTTGCAGGAACTCCCCCCATCGCCTCCCGCTCCTTCCTGCCCGCGCCGTGTTTACGCGAGAAAGGCGGGAGAGATCCAAGCGGGCAGCGAGACACATCGCGAAGGTCGCGGTCCGGGCAGAGGCGCGCCAAAGCCTGCGGTCGAGACACGCGACCGGGAAGGCGGGGGCGGATTGGCGCGGGCATTTTGCCGAATCCGATTCTCCAAGTTTAAGAGACGGCGAACCTGCCGTCGCAAACGCTGCCGAACCTTTGGGTTCCCATACCGACACGAAGGGCTCCTTGCCCCGAAGGTTGCCGGATGCCATTCCAGGTCCCCCCGTCGAAGCGCAAAAAATAAAATGGCCGATTCCTTGACAAGACGCGGGATTTGACTTAGCTTTGTCTTAGGCAGTCCGCCTTGCGGACGGTCGCCCGCCCCGCGGCGGGCCAATCCGGAAGAAATAGGCGTCCGTAATGCCCCTAGGCCCGGTCGCCGCTCCCGCCCCCCGCCCGCCTGGCCCTTCCCCGGCGGCAGGGTACCCGTGCGCCCGAGGAGAGGGCGCTTAGGAGAAAGCATGGCCCTTCGCAAAGTCAAGAAATCCGTCAGGGGACACGCGACCGTAGACGGCGCAGGAGTGCATCTGGTCCGTGTGCTCGGGATCCGTACAGTATACGACTATGATCCGTTCCTGATGCTCGACTCGTTCGACGGCACCGATTCCTCGGCCTGGATCAAGGGGTTTCCGACCCACCCGCACCGCGGGATCGAGACCGTCACCTACCTGATCCAGGGTGAGATCACGCACCGGGACAGCATGGGAAACAGCGGCACCATCCGTTGCGGCGAGAGCCAGTGGATGACCGCCGGGAGCGGGATCATGCACTCGGAGATGCCCCTGGACGGCCCCCGCATGCTGGGCGTCCAGATATGGCTGAACCTGCCCCAGGCCGAGAAGATGGCGCACCCGCTGTACTTCGACATCACCCAGGACAAGATTCCCCTGGTCCAGTCCGGCTTCGGCGAGGCGAGGGTCATCTCCGGGGAGTTCGGCGGCGCCAGGGGCGTTGACCCCCACCACGTCAAGGCCACCCTGGTGGACTTCCTGATCAACCCCGGCCAGACCGCGCACATCCCCACCATCGCGGGCGAGAACGCGTTCGTGTTCCTCATCGAGGGCTCGGCCGTTATCGGCGGATTCCCCTACAGCGAGAAGTCCGCGGTCCTTTTCGAGATGGAGGGGGACGCAATCGAGGTGAGCGCGCCCAAGGACTCCCCCGTGCGCCTCCTCTTCTTCGAGGGCAAGCCGTTGCGCGAGCCCATCAGCTGGGGAGGACCGATCGTCATGAACACCGATGCCGAGATCCGCGAGGCCTTCGAGGAGCTCGAGAGCGGGCGCTTCATCAAGCACAACGCCAGGGACGCCAGCTAGACGCGCCAAGGCGCCAGGGGGCGCAGGGCGGCGTCGGGCGCTTTCGCCCGCCCTCTCACCGGGGGCGCCGCGTTGCCGCAATACCCCGAAAGCCGTCCGGCGTCCGGCGGAAACCTTGATTCAGGCGGCAGGAGCCGCGCCTCTTCCGGCGATGCCAAGGGACCGGAAATCATGCACAGGAAGCGGCACTCGTCCGGGGAGGGTAATCCGGCCCACCCCGGACCTTTTTCTCTTCGCGAAGGCCCGCCGGGCGCCGAAGGTGACCGGCCAAAGCCTCCCCGGTCCCTCCCCGAGCCGCCTCCCCGGCAGGGCATCCGGCTATCTCAGGGAAAAATCGAACATTCCTGGCATTCCTGGCGTCACGCCTATGACGCCCCCTCCTGCCCCACCAAGCTGGCCAGTGCCTCCAGCCCGATGCCCCGAGCCCGGAATGCCCCCGAGCCCTGCCCCGCCCGGCGTCCAGTGCATGCGGCCCGCCATGCCGCCGGTCGCAGGACGCGACGCGGGCATACGGGTGCGCTTTTCCGTTGACTCGGGGCCGTTTACAGGATAGACTCGAATCTCGTTCAAGCAACCTTCACGAAGAAGGGTGCGGGCCGCCGAACGCGGCCCGCAGGTTGCCGGGGTATCCGGCGTCCGGCTTCGCTTGCCGCTACGCGTCCGCGGTCTTTCACATAGCGATCCGGCCACGAAGGCCGCCCGCCCCGTTGCCCGGTTTTCCCGGGAAAACGGGCAGGGCGGTTTTTTTTTCCGCCCCTCGACAAGGTTGCTCCATGAGAAAAAACCTGCGCCCCGCCGCCGTTATCTGCACAGTCTTCTCCCTCACCCTCTCGCTTTTCGCCGCCCCCGCCTCAGCCCACTTCGGCATGGTCATCCCCTCCAAGCCAACGGTCACTGAAGCCGCCGATTCCCGGGTGGACCTCGAGCTGAAGTTCTGGCACCCGTTTGAGAACAGCGGCATGAGCCTCGCGAAGCCCGTCTCCTTCAAAGTCTGGTCCGGCGGCGAGGCTATCGACCTCACGGGGCAACTGCTTGAGAGGAAGATCGGCGAACTGAGCGCCTGGGGCCTTACCTGGAAAGCCCAGCGTCCGGGCGAGTACGCTTTCGTGATGGAACCCCAGCCCTACTGGGAACCGGCGGAGGACAAGTTCATCATCCACTACACCAAGGCCTACGTGGACGCCTTCGGCGACGACGAGGGCTGGAACGAGCCTTTGGGCCTCAAGACAGAGATAGTCCCCCGCGTCAAGCCCGGCGGCCTGTACGCCGGAAACGCCTTCATCGGCAAGGTCCTTTTGGACGGCAAGCCCGTCGCGGACGGCGAGGTCGAGGTCGAGTGGTACCCAGGGGCCGACAGGAAGGGCGATGCCCCTGCGGAATCCATGGTCACGCAGGTGGTGCTGACGGACGCGGACGGCAATTTCGTGTTCGCGCCCCCGGCGGCCGGCTGGTGGGGATTCGCCGCCCTGAACGATGCCGACTTCAAGCTGAAGGCGGACGGGGTCGACAAGGACGTCGAGCTGGGAGGCGTGCTGTGGGTCTATTTCCACGAGTTCCGGCCTTCCGAGGCGGCCCGATGACTGCCGGAAGGGCCGCGGCTCACGGCGCGAGCTTTCCGACGGCCCCGCCCCCCGCGTATCCGGCCGAGGCGTACCGCGTCCTGGGGGCGGGGATCTGCGCCCTGACGCTGGCCCTGGGCACCGCGGCGGCCTGCCCCGCCCCGGCCATCGCCCACGCGGTCTACGTCTTCGCCTACGCGGACGGGGACGAGATCTGCACCGAGAGCTACTTTACCCGCAAGAACCGCGTGACAGGCGGTCGGATCGTCATGCAGGACGCCTCCGGAAACGAGATCGAGTCCGCCTCAACCGGCGACGACGGAAACCACTGCTTCAGTGCCCCCCCGGGCGAGGGGGATCTGATCTTCGTGGTGCTGGCGGGCGAGGGCCACCGCGGAGAGTTCTCGTTCCCTGCGGCCGACCGGCCCTCGGTCGCCCCGGCGCCCGCCCCCGCGGCGCCTTCAACCGCTCCGGAAGCTCCGGCCTCAGGCGCGGGGCCGGAACCGATCTCCGCCTCAGGCGCGGGGCCGGAACCGATCTCCGCCTCAGGCGCGGCGCCGGAACCGAGTTCAGCCACAGGCGCGGCGCCGGACGCGCCTTTGTCCGGCGCATCAGGCTCACCTGCGGCTGGCACAACCGCTACCTCCTCCTCCGCCGCCGCCGCCGCCCCTTCATCCTCCCCGTCCGCCGCAACGGCCGGCTTCTCCGAGGAGGCCTTGCGCTCTATCGTGCGCGAGGAGCTCAAGACACAGATAAGCCCAGTTGTCCGCGCCCTTGCCGAAGCCAGGGAGGACAGGAGCCCCGGCCTCCGAGAGATCGTGGGAGGGCTTGGCTGGGTGGCAGGCATAAGCGGGCTTGTCCTGTGGCTCAAAAGGGGGCCGGGAACCTCCGGCCAGAAGGACTGACGGATGCACATCTCCGAAGGCGTACTCTCCGCCCCCGTGCTCCTGGCCGGCGCGGGACTCGCCCTGGCGGGCCTCGCGGCGGGGTTCAAGGCCGTCAGGGACGAGGACACCCCCAAGGCGGCCGTGATGTCGGCGGTCTTCTTCACCGCGTCCCTCATCCACGTGAACCTGGGCCCAAGCTCGGCCCACCTGATCCTGAGCGGCCTTATCGGCCTGATGATGGGCCTTGCCGCCTTCCCGGTGATCTTCTTCGGGCTCCTTCTGCAGGGCATCCTCTTCGGCTTCGGGGGCATCACCACCCTGGGGGTGAACACCTTCACGATGGCGGCGCCTGCCGCGCTCTTCGGGACGCTCCTGCGCCCGGCCGTGAACAGCAGGAGCGCCGCCGCGAGCTCGTTCGCCGGCTTTATCTGCGGATCCCTGCCCGTGGCCCTTTCGGGGCTGTTCGCGGGACTCGCCCTGTACATGTCGGGCGAGCAGGGCCAGTACGCGGCGATCGCCTGGGCCGTCGTAGCCGGCAACCTGCCCGTCGTGGCGATCGAGGGCACGGTCTGCATGTTCACGGTCCAGTTTCTCCGCAAGGTCCGCCCGGATCTCTTGAGGCGCCCGGCTTTTGCCGCTGGCGGGGCTGATCCCGCTGGCGCGGCTGATCCCGCCCCGGCCCTATCGCCTGTGGAATGACCCCCGCCGTAGAGGACGCCCGAGCGTCCGGACGCGCAACGGCCACCGGGGCCAGGCCGGGGGTTGGCCGCGCTACCCGGAAGGTATCGGCGGAAAACGGGGAGTCGTGGTCCCCGGCCTCCGTTTTTTTTCCTCCGCGCCGGTCGGAACCACGCCCGCAACGGTACCGGCGGCCTGATTCAGGCCCGGCGGCCTGGACGCGGAAGCCAGGGTTTCCGACCGGCTACCGGCACCGGCACCGGTATCGGGGAAGGGAGGCTCGTTCCGGCGCAGGGCAGGAAAGCTAAGGGGCAGTGGGATCCGAAAGCCTGCCGACGAACAGGATGGCGCCGGTGTCGCGATCCCTTATCAGGAACACGAAAGGCCTGTCGGCATTGAACACCCTGGGCGGAGCGAACGCCGGAAGCGCCCGCGTCATGACGGCGGCAGAGGCGGCGGCCGCCTCGGTGCCCTCCTCAGTCACCTCCACGAAGGCGCGGTGGAGCACGTCCGAGATCTTGAGGGACTTGTCCCCGGTCATGCCGGAGAAGTCGGCGTCCCCGCCGAAGGCGGGCGCGAGGCCCAGCCCGGCCAGTGCCTCGCGAAGCGACTCCGTGCCCCAGCCGAAGGAGAACCGCGGGAGGCTCACCTCCACCCTCTCCATGCCCATCCCCTCCAGGCGCGCGTTCAACGCGTCGCCGGAGAGCGAGGCCTCCAGCGCCGCGAGGCCCCCGCTGCCGCTTTTCGGGAGGAGCACGTACATGGAAAGCCTCCTGCCCATGTAGGGGATCTCCAGCGCCTGGCCCAAATCGTCCTCGAGATAGCCGTAGGGCCCCGTGCGGCGCATGAAGTCCGCGTTCACTCGTTTGGCCGGCGTCCGGAAGCGGCCGGCCCTGGTCTCCTTGGCGTCGAAGGTCTCGAGCCAGCCGCCCTTGAAGTACACGGCGTTGGCCAGCACCAGCCGCGTGTCCGGGGGGAGCGGCAGGGGAATCAGATCGTTCACCTTGCCCCCGGTCTCCCTGCTGGCCCAGTCGTTGATGGCCTCGCGCGGCGCGTCCCCGCCTCCCGCGAAGTCCTGCGGGATGACCTTGGCCCCGAAGTTGCGTTCCACGGATCTCAGGAACCGCCTCCTGAGCCCGGTCGAGCCGTCCGGCCACAGCGATCCCGCGATCGAGAGCTCGGAGCCGTCCCCCGCCGCCGCGTCCAGGCTGTCCTCGAGCCCCTTCCAGGACCTGAGGAGCGCCTCGCCTTTGAAGGGGATCCTCAACGCCCCCTCGAAGGCCGAGGCCGTCTCCCCGGCCGCGCCGGCGTAAGCCATGGCGAGCACCCCGGAGACCGACAGCGGGGACATGAACAGATTGCCGTCCCTCCCGGAAAGTGACCTGTACAGGTCCAGCCCGAACGCCGTTGAACCCGAGGCGGCGCCCGCCGCCTCGGGGGAAGGGGCGCCGGGGACGCCCGCCGCCGGTCGGGCGTCCGCCCGTGCAGGAATCAGGAGCGCCAGGAGCGCCAAGGCGGAAAGCAGGATGTTAAGGTGCCTCATGGGATGTCTCCTTAGCCTGGAATAGGCTCTCGCGGGCCGCCCGCGTAAGCGATTCGCGGCACGCGGATCGCGCACCGAAATTCCGCAGGAAGCGCGTCGCGGCTCCGCGGGACGCGGGACGCTTGTCGCGGCCGACACGCGGAACGTCGGCGGGAGTTGCCAACTACGGGTGTCCGCGGCGTCCCGTGGGCCATGGAAGGGCGTCTCGGGACTTACCCCCGCCCCTCCCCGCCGGGGTACGGCTTAGGGGCGCCCAGGCCGAAAGTCAAGGCCAGACCTAAGCGGCCGACCGGAACTACGAGGGGTCGGAGAGCCTCCCCAGGAAAATCACCGCGCCGGAGGCCTTGTCCCTGATAAGGAAGAGAAAGGGCCTGTCGGCCGTGAAGCGCAAGGGCGAGAGCTGGATGGAGGTGGGCGCCACCATCGCTCCGGAGGCGGCCGCCGCCTCCGTGCCCTCCTCGTTCACATCGACGAAGGCCTTGTGGACCACGTCGGAGACCTTGAGCTTCCGCGTCCCGTCCATGCCTGACAGATCGGCCGAGTCGGAGAAGGCGGCCTTCACGCCCAAGGCGCCCAGCGCGGCCTTGAGGCTCTTGGAGCCCCACGCGAACCTGAAGCGGGGGATCTTGACCTCCACTGACTTCTCGGCCAGCCCGTCGAGGCGGGACGCCAGTCCCTCGCCGTCCGTAGTCATCTCGAGCTCCTCGAGGCCGCCGTCGCCGCTGTTCGGGAGAAGCAGGGCCATCGAGAGCCTGCCCCCGGCGTACGGGATCTCCAGGACCTGGCCCAGGTCGTCCTCCAGGTAACCGTAGCGCCCCTGGCGGATCATGAAGGAGGCCTTCACGGGCTTGGGCTCGGGACCGGCCGCGTTGAAGTCGCCCCGGACGGTGAGCGCCCTGTCGAAGGCTTCCGCCCACTGCCCCTTGAAGTAGACCGCGTTCACGAGCACCAGGACCGTCTCGGGAGGCAACGGGGAGGGGATAAGATCGCTTACGGTCCCCTGCGTCACGTCCAGGGTCCAGTCGTTAATCGCGTCCCTGGCGCCCTCGGGATCGCCGGAGAAGTCCACCGGGAAGGACGAAGGCCCGAAGCTCTCCTCAAGCGAGTCCAGGTATCCCCGGAGGAGCCTCACGGAGCTGTCGGGCCACATGGAGTCCGCGAGGCGGAAGACCGCCCCGCCCTCCCCGCCGGCCGATTTCATGGCGTCCCTCAGGCCCCTCCAGGCCCCCTGGAGCTCCTTGCCCGTGAACGTGAAGCCAAGCGCGTTCCCGAGCTCGGTCTGGGTGGCGCCGGCCGCGCCGGCGTGGACCATGGCCAGGGCCTCGGCTACCGAGACCGGTGACACGAAGACGTTGCCGCCGTCCCGCGCGAGGGTGCGATACAGTTCCCAGGCGAATCCGTTCAGGCCTGAGGCCAGCGCCTTGGCGGTCTCCCCCGCCTCCGGCGCGGGGGGAACCTCCGGGGCGGAAGCCTCGGGGGGCGCGGCGGAAGGCGCCGCCGGGGACGACGCGGTCGCGGGGGAAGCCGCGGAGGGATCGGCGTCGCCGATGTCCTGGGCCGCCGCCGGCCGCGCCGCGCACAGGAGGATGAGGGAAGACAGGATCAGCAATGCTGGCCTCATAGGGGTCTCCTCGGATGCGGCGGCCCTGCGGCGGGGATGCCGCGCGGCGACCGTGCGCCGCCGGGCTTCCCGCTGTCCGCCGGTTCCGCCGTCTGTGTTTCGCCGGCCTTTCCCGTCGCCGGCGGATCGCCCGGCGGCCCGGACCGGCCGATAAACGATTCTGGGGGCTCCCGCCTCGCCTGTCAAGCGGATTCTCGCCCGCAACGCCGGTTTCCGGCGTGACACCGGACGGCCCGGCGCTCCATGCCGACGGCCAGGGCGCGCCCGGAGCGCCCCCGGCAGGGCTTCACGCGGCGTCCCCAGATCCCAGGTCGCTCCCGGCAAGGCACTGCGAGGCACCGCACGGCCCAGGTCACTCCCGGCAAGGCACCGCGCGGCACAGGTCACTCCCGGCAAGGCAGCGCGCGGCACAGGTCACGCCCGGCAAGGCATCGCGCGGCACAGGACACTCCCGGCAAGGCAGCGCGCGGCACAGGGCACGCCCGGCAAGGCACCGCGCGGCCCAGCTCACTCCCGGCAAGGCACCGCGCGGCACCAGCAGGGCCAGTTCAGTTCCCGGCGGGGCCGTCCAAGATCCTCGTCACCTCAATGGTGAGCCTTGGGATATCGACCTTACCCGTGGGGGCCAAAGGGATCTCGGGCACGTTCAGGATGATCTTGGGGCACGCCAGATCCGGATAACCGGCCTCGCGCACCGCGGCCTTCAGGGCGTCGCGGTCGATATCCTGGCCCTGGGCCGCCAGGACGAGGCGCTCCCCGCGCTGGCCGTCCTGGACGGAGACGACGGCCAGAGCCACGCCGGAAAAGGCCTTCGCCGCGACCGCCTCGACCCCGGCCAACGGGACCATCTCGCCGGAGATCTTGGCGAAGCGCTTGAGCCTGCCCCTGATCCAAAGGAACCCGTCCGCGTCCACCTCGGCGATGTCCCCCGTGTCGTGCCAGCCTTCCGGCGGGCGCCGTATTATCCCCGGCTCGCCCTCGGTCAGGTAGCCCGTCATCACGTTGGGGCCCTTGAGTTTCAAAAGGCCGCCCCGCCTTACGCCGGGCACGGGCTCCAGCCTCCAGCGGAGGCCCGGGAGAGGCGGGCCCACGGCGCCGTCCCTCACGCGCATCCGAGAGCCGACGGAAACGATGGGCGCGGCCTCGGTCACCCCGTAGCCCTCAAAGAGCCTCACCGAGAGCTTCTCGAAATAGAGCTCGCGGGTGGACGGCAGGACCTTCTCGGCCCCGAGGATGAGGAAGCGCACGGAAGAGAAGTCGTAGGGGTGCGCGGCCTCCCCCCAGAGCCGGGCGAAGGAGTCCGAGCCCACCACGACCGTCGCGCGCGTGTCGTAGACTAGCTCCGGGATGGCCTGGACGTGCAGGGGTGAGGGGTAGTTGAATGAGCGGATGCCGGAAAGGAGCGGCAGGAGGATGCCGACGTTCAGGCCGAAGGCGTGGAAGGCCGGCATGGGGTTGAAGAGGACGTCGTCCTCGTTCAGCTCTATCGCGCACAGCGCCTGGCGGATATTGGAAAGGAGGGCCCGGTGGCTCAGGACCACGCCCTTGGGCGGGCCCTCGGATCCGGAGGTGAAGAGCACGGCCCCGGGGCTGTCCGGGTCGCGGAGCTCGGCCCTGGTGAACCGCGAGCGAAGGTAATTAGCGATCCCCAGATCCAGGTCCTCCAGCATCACCATGTCGGCCCCGGCGTCCGAGGCGGCCTCCCGGGCCGCCTCCCGCACGTGCTCGGCCTTGGCCAGGAACGCCCGCGAGCTCACGACCGCCTTGGCCCCGGAGGCCTTGAGCGCCGTGGCCATGGCGGCGCGCCCCTGGCTGTAGTTGAGCATGATGGGCACCCTGCCCCCGCGCCAGAGCCCGAAGAGCACGTAGGCGAGCGGGAGCGAGTTGGGAAGGAGCACCCCCGCTGGGGCCCCGGGTTCCAGCCGCTTCCCCAGCGAGTGGCCCACGGCCTGGGCGCGGTTCATGATCTGGGCGTAGGTGGCGGGACGGCGGTCCGCGTCCTCGGCTATCGGACGCGACCTGCCCGCGCGCGCGGCCTCCAGCGTGAGCTCCCGCCAGAGGTTGCGTCCGCACTCCCGCGCCCGGAAGCGGCACTGGAGCATGATCTCGTAGACGTCGCGGGCGAGCCGAGCCCGGAAGGCCTTGCGTTTCTCTCCCTCCGCGGGGGAGCGGTCCAGGCCGACCGGCGGGAAGACCCGCATCCTGACCTTGAAGCGGTCCGGCATGTGCCTGAGCGTCCTGCGCATCCTCCCGAAGACGCTGTGCTCCGCCCCGTCTATCACCACCGGGAGCACCGGCGCGCCCGACAGGGACGCCACGATGCCCAGCCCCTCCTCCACCTTCATGATCGAGCCGGTGGTCGTGATGCGGCCTTCCGGGAAGATCACGACCGCCGCGCCCGCGTTCAGGGCCTTCACGAGCCCGCGGAGCTGGTGCGGCCGCTGCGGATCCACTGGCACGGCCTTGAAGAACCGCAGGAAAAGCCTCACCCACCACTCCTTCGCCCATCCCGCGTTGACGGCGAAGGTCAGGTCGCGCCTGAGCCAGCAGACCAGGAGCGCCACGTCCAGAAACGAGGTGTGGTTGGGGGCCACGAGTACCGGGCCAGGAGCCTTGTCGAGGTTGTGGAGCCCGGTGACTTCGGGATCGTAGACGGCCTCGACTATCGCCCGCGCGGCCTGCTTGATGGCCTCGGAGGGGAGGAAATACAGCGTCACCGCCGTCATGGCGACCGCCGTCACCGCCAGGAACAGAAACAGCGCGGGGATGCCGAGCCCCATGAGCCCGAAGGCGGCCGCAATGCCCGCGCCCGCGGCCATGAAGAGCGAGTTCATGACGTTGGCCGCGGCTATCATGCGGGAGCGCGACTCCTCGGGGGAGCGGTGCTGGATGATGGCGTTGAAGGGCACGGCGAAGAAGCCGGCGACCGCCGCGGTCAGGAACGCGAGGATGGCGAGCCTCAGGTAGGTCCAGTCCGTCGCGAACCTCAGGGCCCCCACGCTCCCCGCCGGCGCGTGCGGGAGCGTCCCCGCGCACCTGGCGAACAGCAGGAGCAGCACCGCCAGGAGCGCCGCGGAGGCCGGCGCCAGCCTGGCGGAGACGTCCCCTTTGAGGAAGGCCTGCACCGCCAGCGCTCCCGCGGCCACGCCCAACGCGAACAGGGACACCATGAAGGTGCCCGCCGCGGGCGTGCCTCCCGCGTAGGCGGCCACCAGGACCGGAGTCTGGGCCAGGAGCACGCTCCCGACGCCCCAGAACCAGCTCGCCGCGAGAATCGAGAGCCACACGTCCCCGTTGGCCTTCGCGTCCCCGAGTATCGCCCACGCCGAGGCCGCGATGTTGGGCCGCACGCGGAGCGCGGGGTCGCCCTCGCGGGAAGGCGGCTGCAGGAGGGCGAACGCGAGCCCGCCCGCCGACACGAGGATGAGCCCCAGGGGCACCGCGAGCCCGGTGCCCCGGATCGAGACGGCCTCCGACGCGGCATCCGCCGCCGCCCCCGCCGAAGCCGCGGCCGCGCCCGCGACGGAGGCCGCGACCGCCGTCGCCCCGGACACGGCTCCCGATACGGCGGAGGACGCCCCCAGATACGAGCCCGCGACGGTCCCCAGCACGATGGCCAGGAACGTGGCCCCCTCCACCAGGCCGTTTCCGGGGATGAGCCCGCGCTCGGGAAGGATCTCAGGGAGCAGGCTGTACTTGACCGGCCCGAACAGGGCGCTCTGGAGTCCCATCAGGAAGACCGCGGCCATCAGGGGCCACAGCCACCCCTTATAGAAGAGGAACGCCGCCATGCCCACGAAGGCGAGCTCCAGGATCTTGTAGGCCTTGAGAAGCGACGACTTCCGGTAGCGGTCGGCCAGCTCCCCAGCCGGGGCGGAAAAGAGGAAGAAGGGCAGGATCATGAGCCCGGTGGCCAGGCTCGAGTACGCGGACTTGCCGGCGGGGTCCAGCCCCGCCGCGCCGAAGGCCAGAAGGGCGATGAGCGCCTGGCGCATGAAGTTGTCGTTGAACGCGCCGAGCGTCATGCTCGAGAAGAACGGCCAGAAGGTCCTGTCCTTAAGGATTTTCGCGTAAGTCATACACCTCTCCGGAAACCCCGGCGGCGGCGGGGCTTCCCCCCGAACCCTGGAAACGGACTGCCGACAAGGCGGCAGGCCAGGCTGGAAAATGGCGGATACTGCCGCGGGGCATATAGTATCACAGGACGCTCGCGGCCCGCACCGCCCGCCCGGGCTTCCGGAAGCCCTGCCCAGGCGGCGTTTGGGCCGGCGCCCCCGGAATCCTCGCGCGCCCGGTCCGGCCCGGCTCGATCCGGATATCCTCGACCTCCTTCAGGGGACGGGCTTCCGCCGCCGCCGGCGAAGCGCCCCGCCCCGAACGCGCCCCGCGCACGGCAGTGCCCTGCCGGCGGGCACTGCGCGCCAAGCGGCGCGGCAATGCCCGACCTCCGGCCCAACGCGCCACGCGCGCGGCAGAACCCTGCCGGCGGCCATACGCGCCCCGCGTACCGTCGAGCCCCGACTGTCGGGCCGAACGCGCCTCGCGCACGGCCGTACCCCGCCTCAGGGCCGAACGCGCCTCGCCCGCGGCCGCTCCCCGCCTCAGGCCCGAACGCGCCTCGCGCACGGCCGTTCCCCGCCGACGGGGTCAACTCGACGGGCGGTATCCCGCAAGCCCCATGCGCCGCGCCTGGCCGCTTGCCAAAACGGCCTTTTCCGGGTAATCTCAGGCGATCGTAGCGGGCCCGCCCCGCAGAAGCCCACCGCCATGAACCCCGTATCCAACCGAAAATACTACCGCTCGCTCGCGCCTCTCCTGACCGCCGGGGTCCTGAACCGGAGGCCCTCCTGGAGTGAAATCTTCGGGAGGGACGCTCCACTGGAGCTGGAGATCGGCTTCGGGAACGGGGAATTCCTCCACCGCTCATCACTGGCCGCGCCGGACAGGGACTTCGTGGGACTGGAGATCTCCTGGCCCAGCGTTAAGAGGGCCCTGCGCCGCCTGGGGAACCCGCCCAGGGGCAACGCCAGGCTGGTCTGCCTGCCGGCGGGGCCCGCGCTGTCGCTGTACTTCCCGGAACGGTCCGTGTCGGTGGCCCGGGCGCTCTTCCCGGTGCCCTGGCCCAAGGAGCGGCACGCCAGAAAGAGGCTCTTCTCCCGCCGGTTCCTGGACCTTCTCGCGAGCCGCCTGGTCACGTCGGGACGCTTCCACATGGTGACAGACGACCCGGTCCTGGCCGCCTGGACGGAGGAGGAGTCGCGGTGTTCCGCGCTCCCGCTCGCCCTGGCCGAGCGGGATGAGGGGCTTGACACGAAATACGGGAGAAAGTGGTCCCACCTGGGCGCCCGATCGTTTTTCCACCTTGAGGGCACGAAAGCCCGTCACCCGGAGGTCCCCGACAGGGGAATCGCGGAAATGCAGCCGACGTTCATCGACTCCCTCGACCCGAATTCCTACCGGCCCGGAGGGATTTCCGGCGAGACCGCCGTGGTCTTCCGGGACTTCGTCTACGACCGGGAAAAGCGCGAGGGTCTCCTCTCCACCAAGGTTGTGGAAGGTGACTTCATACAGGAGTTCTTCATCCGCCTGCGCCCCGACGGAAACCGCTGGAGGCTCTACCCGGCGCTCTCGCACCAGGTCTTCCCCACCGAAGGCGTGAGGAAGGCTCTCGAGCTCGCCGCGTCCGCCGGTGACGGCTGACCCCGGAACGCAGGGCCCTCGCGGCCCCGACGGCCGCGACGGCGGGCCGGAAGGCCCTGCGCCGCATAGCCGCGCCGCGCTCCGGGGACGGGTAATCCGCGTCATCGAAATCGACGGCATGACCGGCGCGGCCAGGGTCCTCGTGGACTCGGGCGCCTCCGCGCCTGTCCTGGCCGCGGGCCCCTTCGGCCTGCCCGTGCCGGGCGAGTTCTGCGAGCTGGAAGGGGCCTTCGTGCCGGGCGCGCCCGCATCGGGCGGCGGCGCCGCGCGACATGCGGCGGTACGCCCGGGCCCACAGGAACGGTCCTCGGCGCCGGCGGCCGCCGCGCCATCGGCCGCCGCGCGAAACGTGACCGTGCGCCCGGGCCGCTTGCCGCCCCGCCTCTTTTCGGCCAGCGGGTGCTCCCTGCTTCCGCCCAGAGACCCCGGAGGCTACGCCGCGTTCCTCTCCTCCGGCCTTATCGGCGGCCTGGACCGCGCCGCCGCCCAGGAGCTGGTCAAGGCCTTCGGGGAAGACGTCCTGCGCGCGCTTGCCGAGGCGCCCCACGATCTCGCGGGCGTCCGCGGGCTCAAGGCGGCATCGAGGGAACGGGCAGTCGCGGGCGTCCGGGCTTTCCTGGGGCTGAAGCGCCTGGCGGCGCTCCTGGCGCCGCGCGGGCTGGGACCGCTGCCCGCCGCCGCGCTCCTTCGGGCCTTGGGCCCCGGAGCCCCCGAGACGACGGAAAGGGATCCCGGTCACGCCGCCCGCGCGCTCGCCGCGCACCCTGACGCGGCGAACCCGGGCGCGTTCCGCCGCGCGGCCGCCAGGCTCCTGGCCACGGCGGATCCGCCGCTTGGGACCCAGGCCCTGGCGGAAGGCGAGATACTCGTGGCCCTGGGCGCCATGAGGGCCGCGGGGGAATACTCCGCCCCGGAGTCGCGGCTCTGGCGGGCCGCAAGGGCCTCCATGCCCGGAACCGGCGAAGGCGGGACGCGGGCGGCCTTCAGGGAGGGGCTGGAGGGGCTCGTCCGCAAGGGCGGCGTCCGCTTCAGGCCCGCGCCGGCGCCCTTCGACCCTGACGGCAGGAGGATCTTCCTCCCGGAAAGCCTGCGCGAGACTCAGGCCGCGGAGGGGGGGCTGGCGGCCCTGATCTCCGCCGCTCCGCCCGCCGCCTACCCGGAACCGCGGGAGGCCCTGGCGCGGGCCGAGGCTCTGTGCGGCTTCCCCCTCGACGCCGGGCAACGGGCCGCCCTGGCGGCCGTGCTAGAACGCAAGGCGGCGCTCGTGACCGGTCCCCGGGGGTCCGGCAAAAGGCTCCTGGCCTCGGCGATGGGCGCCGTCTTCCGCGAGCGGGGGCTCCCCGCGCTTTTCGCGTCCGCCACCCGCCGGGGAGCCGGGGAGCTCTCCCGGGCCGCAGGCGCGCCGGCGCACGTCCTGGCGGACATCCTGGCCGTTCTCCCCGAGCGTGAGGGACCGGGCGGCCCCGGAGGCCCGGGAGGCATGCGGAACGCGGGAGGCTCCGGCCTCGGCGCGGCCCAACTCTCGATCGCGGGCCGGGCGGCGCTCGCGAAGGCGTTGGAACGCCCGCCTGGCTCCGTGCCTATCGGCCAGTCTGGCTCAGTGCCTATCGGACCGTCGGGATCCGTGTCTGCCGGCCAGGGGGCTTCCGTGCCAGGCGGACCGCCGGGAACATTGCCGGTCGGCCACCCGGGTTCCGCGGCGGCCGGCGCGGGCGGAGGGGGGCCGCATCCCCTCACCGCAAGTGCCGTCCAGGCCGGGCTCCTGGCCGTGACCGAGGCCGAGCTCACGTCGCCTGGCGATCTGGCCCGGCTGCTTCTGGCCGTTGCCCCCGGAACGGCGCTGGCCCTGTTCGCCGACCCCTGGCGTGTCGCCCCGCCGGGGCCTCCGCCGCCGCGCCCAGGCGACCGCGAAGGCCCCGGCGGCACGGAAACTCCGGAGGCCGGGGGTTGCGGCGCGGACGGCGTCCTGCCCGGCTGGCTCGCGGCCTTGGCCGAGGGCAGGCGCGAGCAGCCCCGAGGGGACCCCCGCTCCGCCGCGCCCAGGCCGGGGCCCCGGGAGCGGCTTCTCAGGCCCGCGCGGCTTTCTGGCACGTACAGCCGGCCCGGCGCCAGGATCCCGGCTGCCCTCGCGGCGCTCAGGGAAGGCGTGGCCCCCCCGGGCTCGGAGTCCCCGGACGGGGACTTTTTCTGGATCCCGGGGGACGACGAGTCCGAGCTTGCCCGAAAGGCCGTAAGGCTCATAGCCGAGCGAATCCCGAAGAAGCTGGGCCTCCCCCCCCGCGAGGCGGCCCTGGCGCTCTGCGGCGGCGCCGAGGGTCCCCTGGGCGCCCCGGCCCTCGCGGAGGCCATCCACGCGGCCCTCTGCGGGAGTCCGCCGCAAGCGGACGCGGGTGGGCGCCTGCGGCCCGGCGCCCGCGTCCTCCAGGCCGCGGACGATCCCGCCAAAGGCCTTGCCCGGGGCGATTGCGGGACGGTCGTTTCCGCGGCTCCCGGCTCGCTCGCGGCCGCGGTCAGGTTCGGGGACAGGGAGATCGCCTGCGGTCCTGACGCGCTTGGCGCCCTCGTTCCCGCCTGGGCGCTTCCGATCTCCTTTGCCCCGCCCTGGGCCTCGTTCCCTGCGGCGGTGGTGGCCCTGGGCAAGGGCTCCGACGGGCGTCTCGACCGCTACGGGCTCGCCCGCGCGGCCTCGCTCGCCGAAAGGCTCCTGATCGTGATCGGGCGTCCCGAAACCTACGCCAGGATCCTCGCCTCCCGCAACCCCTGACTCCCGGCCGCCTCGCATTGGCCTCTGGCGACGTGCCAGATGCTCTGGGCATAAGGGCCTGAGCCCCGGATCTTGAACCTGAACCTGCGCATTGGGCATAGGCCTTGAACATGGGCCTTGGGCAATTCGCATCGGGTATGGGCCTTGAGCAATGCGCATCGGGTATGGGTACATATGGATCACTCGAAATGCCATATATCTATTTAGGATATGAATATTTTAAAATCATATATTAATACCATATTTGTGGTGGTTGACAATAACAGATAGATAGTTTATAGTGATTTTTATCAAAGAATTGTTGTCATTGCCAATTTTCGTCTGTTTTGACTTGAGGATGGTCCCGCATGAGCCTCGATGAAATCAAAAACAAAAACGGCACGAGCTCCTGGTGGATCCGGGAATCATACCGTGAAGGCGGAAAGGTCAAAAAAAGGGCCGTTCTTAACGTCACCTCCTATACCGAGGACGAGAGACGGACGTTATTGGAGATTCACAAGAGGCGGATGACCGAAAGGCACCGAGTGACTTCAATGTTCTTTGACGGGCCTGCGGAGATAATCCGGTCGTTGCCTGCGGGCCATGTCTCCGCAATCCTGAAGGCCATGTCGCTCCTGGGCATGGAAGAGCTCGTCTGTCCGACCTGCAGCCCGTTCAGAGACATAATCCTGGGGATTATCGCCGCCAGGATCATCGAGCCGAAAAGCAAGTCCGAGACCGTCGACGTCTGGGCCGGCTGCTCCCTCGGCGGCGCACTCGGGCTGGGCGACTACACCCAGGAGCATATCTACAAGGCCATGGACTGGCTCCTGGAAAGGCAGACGGATATTCAGAGGGAGCTGGCCCGCCGGCACATCCCCGACGGCTCAAGGGTTTTCATCGACGTGTCGTCGATCCCCTTCCACGGGGAAAGGTCTCTCAAGTTCGCAAGGAACGGCGCCGTCAGGGCGGGAGGGTGCGAGCTCCCCCGCTGCGGTCACTCGCGGGACGGCGGGAGCGATCCGCCCCGGGTGAACTGCGGCCTCGTGGCGGACCGGCGGGGGTGTCCCGTGGCGATCTCCCTGTTCCGCGGAAACGCCTCCCATCTCGCGGTCCTCCTGCCGATGGTCGACATGCTCACGGGCGAGTTCGGCCTGAAGGATCTTACGATGGTCGGCGACAGGGGGACGATTTCCGGGAGGCACGTCGAGATCCTCAGATGGAGCTTCGACGACGGCACCGATTGGCTGACCGCCCCCAGTCACCCTGCCATACGCCGGATTTTCGCGGACACGCGGACGGATCTCGGCCTGCTCGACGAGAGGGACGTGATCGAGTTCTCCTCCCCCGACTATCCGGGGGAAAGGCTGGTGCTGTGCAGGAATCCGGAGGTCAGGGACAGGCAGGAGAGGCTGTTGGCGTCGTTGCTCAAGGGCACGTCCGCGTTTTTCGACAGGATCAAGGCAAGGGTGGCGTCGGGCGCCCTCAAGGACGCTGAGGCCATAGGGGAGGCCGTAGGACTCGCGAAGGACAAGCCGGGCGCATCCAGGTTTTTCCTCGCCGAATGGGGCCGGGGACACTTCGATTATGCCCTTAAACAGGATGCGGTCGACGAGGCGAGGAAGCTGTTCGGGATTTTCGCTGTCAGGACGTCCCTCCCCGACATCATGACGGACACGGAGGAATCCGGCCGGGAGCGACGGGAGCCGGGAAACGTCGGGATGGACTCCGGAGCCGCGAGGATCGAGGACCTCCGCATAGGGCCGTTCTTTCACTTCACCGACGAGAGGATCCGGTCTCACGCGTTCGTCGCGATGCTTTCCGGCTACGTCCGCTGGCACATGAAAGAGGCGTGGAGGGAGCTGATCCACTCCGATCCCGGCCCGGAGCCCGAGGGAAGCCCCAACCCCGATCCGAGGCGTCAGGAATCCGAGGGCGCCAAGCGAAAGGAGTCGGCCGGCACAGTCGACAACTTCACCCAGGCAAGCAACTTCCAGGGCGTACTGGAGCGCCTCAAAACGGCAGCGATAGTCACCGTGGCTTCCGGCCGCGGGGACGCCAGGACCGAGCTGGAACTGCGGACGCGCCCCGACGCCTTCGAGCTGAGGGCCACCCGGCTACTGGACAAAATCTCTAATATGTACAAAGACCATTGGTCGGCACATTTATAATCTTCGATATTCTTCGAGCCTTCATGAGATTTTTTGGATTTTCTGCCGGAGCGAAGACATTCTAATCGTTATTATATTTTACTTGATATCGCTATTTTTTGACTGTTCGCCCGCGGAAGCCAGGCCCGAGTCCCGAGCCGTGGGCCGTGAGCCGTGAGCCTTGGGCCGCGAACCTTGGGCCGTGAGCCTTGGAATTAGCCTTGATCCGCAGAGAGCGGGGCGTCCTGGTCTTGACAAACGGCCGCCGAACGCCGATCCTTAACGGGACGGGACGTTCCGAGCGGAGGGCCTGACCCGATACGTCGGCCCGCCGCGCCTCCGCGCCGCTCTCCTCCCAGCGCCTTTCCGGCCGCCCTTCCGCGCTCCACTCGCCGCAAGGCGTCTTCCCAGCGCTCCCTCAGCGCCAGCCCCCAACCTTCACAAAACAGTCCCGACCAAGACGGGCCCCTCAGGGGGCCGGAGCCACGTAATGCGCCTTTATTCCTGGAACGTGAACGGCATCCGAGCGGCCGCCAAGAAAGAGCACTTTTTCCCCTTCCTGGAGAAATCCGGCGCGGACGTCGTCTCCTTTCAGGAGACCAAGGCCGAGCCCGTACAGCTCCCCCAGGAACTCCTGACCCCCAAGGGGTACCTGAGCTTCTTCTCGAGCTCCAAGGCCAAGCGCGGGTACTCCGGCGTGGCCATCTTCTCCCGGGAAAACCCCGCGAGCGTCGCGAGCGAGCTCCCGGACGAGCGCTACGCCCAGGAGGGCAGGATGCTCATAGCGGAGTACCCGGCCTTCTACCTTTTCAACGTGTACTTCCCCAACGGGCAGAAGGACGAGGACAGGCTGGACTTCAAGATGCGCTACTACGACGCCTTCCTGGCCCACGCGCAGAAGCTCAGGAAGAAAAAGCCAGTGGTGGTCTGCGGGGACTTCAACACCGCGCACCGCGAGATCGACCTGGCCCGTCCCAAGGAGAACGAGGAGGTCTCCGGCTTCCTGCCCATAGAGCGCCAGTGGATGACGAGTTTCATCGGGAAGGGTTACGTCGATGCCTTCCGCCGCGTCCGCGGCGACACCGAGGGCGACTACACCTGGTGGTCCTTCCGCGCGGGCGCCCGCGCCAACAACGTGGGGTGGCGCATCGACTACTTCTTCGTCTCCGAGGAGCTCGCGCCGAAGATTAAGGACGCCTGGATAGAGCCCGACGTGATGTGTTCCGACCACTGCCCGGTAGGGCTGGAGCTGGACGTCTAGCCCCGCCCCCAGGCAACGGCTCCGGCGACTGGCCCCGGAACGGTCCCGAGCGGGTCATGCGGTCCCGCGTCCCCGATGACTAACGCTTTCGCGGCAGTTCCGCTCCTAACATCTGCCGGGCCGGGGAGTCACGCCGACGCTTTCCGGCGGCGCGGCTCCGGGTGAAGCGGCTTAATCCCCGTCCCCCTAAGCGGACGACGCGTACGATTTGCCGGCGGAGATCCTGAAGCGGCCCGGGAAACGCCGGGGACACGGGTTCCGGATACGTCTTCTGCCGGGGGCATGCGCGGAGCCGAAAGGCGCGCTGTTCGACCCGGCACGCGGATCGTCCCGAGTCCATGCCTCACGGGCCCTTGCGTTCACGTATCCCGTCATGTCATGTCATCCGCGATCCGCAAACCGACGCATTCATCCGGCAACGCGCGGTTCCCCGGATGAGTCTCCCGTCGGGCTTCCGAAGCCGCCCGCCATGATGAGCCCGATTATTCCGCCCAGCGCCCGGACCTGAAGCCGAGCCTCCGGATAGGGATAGGGATAGGGATAGGGATAGGGACAGAGGACATGCGGATGCGCAGGACCCGGATCCGGCAACGAATCCGCCCCGCCCAGACCGGGCGAACGGGAACCGGAGATGGCCGGAGGGGGGCAAGAGGACTTCCGTACCGAAGCCGGATTACCGGTCGTGCCCAGCCGGATTACCGGCCGTGCCCAGCCGGATTACCGGCCGTGCCCAGCCGGATTACCGGCCGTGCCCAGCCGGATTACCGGTCGTGCCCAGGATGGTCGGACGTCTCATGCCTGCGGTCAGGACGCGGGCGTTTCTCCGCCATGCCACCCCGCAAGGGCTATTCACGCCGGAACGACAGGGCCTCCAATCCCCCCGGTGACCCGCTCCTTCCCGGCATGCCCGGCTCCCGTGCCGGCAGAGGCCGCGACGCGTGCGCGGGAAGCGCCGTTCCGGAAACCCGCCGTCCCCCCGCGGCGGAATCGCTCTCCGCCGGGTCGGGGACTTCAGTCGGCCGCGCAGAGGTTCCTCCGCGAGACGTCCGCAACGCACCCGATGCCGGCGTCCGCCATGAGCCTGACCAGCGCGGCGGACCCGTTCCTGGCCCTGAATTCGCGCTCCTCAGGGAAGATCGGGAACAGGGCCATGAGGATATGGCCGACCCCTTCCAGCACGAACGCCCTGGACTCTTTGGGGAGGGAGAGCGCGGGCGCCGCCAGGAGCGCCGTGAAGCCCGCATCGGCGGCAAGCATGTCGCCCGCTACGAGCGTGTCCCCGACCTGGACCGCCCTGCCCTGCCGCATGGGCAGGATCGCCGCGTTCAGGACGCAGGTCAGCGGCCAGTTCCGGTTGTCGAGGATCCCGCCCTCCTCCGGCATCCCGGCGATCGGGCTCCAGCCGCCGGGGAGGAGCATGCAGACCTCGTATCTCCTGGACTGCACGGGGGGCGGAGCCTCGATGAGCACGCCGCTCATGCCGATGCTCATGAGCATGGTGAGGCCGCCCGGCAGGTCCGGGGTAAACGACATGACCTGCAGGTTCCCCTGTTCCCAGGGCCCGTCCAGCCTGCCCAGCTCCTCCGGGGCCAGGTGCCGCAAAACGTGCCTGGGAAGCGCTAGGGCCGGGTGATCTCGCGCCATGGCCTGAACCTCTCCGCCGGTGAATCCACGGCCCTCCGCCGCCCGTCGGCAGGGAATAGCCGCGATCCGCAATATTTTACGTTTCGCTCCGGGCAAAGACAAGGCGAAACAGACGCACAGGCCGCAGAGAATGGTCCGCGCCCCAAGGGCCGACTTTTCAATGTCAGATCACCCCATCGCAAAGCTTCGCCGCTTTTCCGCACTTCCGCTTTTCCGCTACACCGCGTATCCGCTTCGCCGCGTTTCAGCTTCGCCGCGTTTCAGCTTCGCCGCGTTTCAGCTTCGCCGCGTTTCAGCTTCGCCGCGTTTCCGCTTCGCCGCGCTGCCGAATCGCCGCATCGCCGCGTTGCCACATCACACGCGACCGCGTTTCCTCGCCGCCTCGCAAACCCATTACGGCGTTTCCATGCCGCCTCTCAGCCGCATGGCCCATCGCCCCATCGCAGGACCGCATGGACTTGGGGGGAAAACCGTATGGTTCAACGGGGTCGATCGCATCATGCCGTGCGCGGGGCATTTCTCCATCGCGCTCGGATCCGGCACGGATACGGCGAGGAAAGGTAACCCGCCCAAGACTCCGACGGCTGTCCAACGACCGGAGCCCAGGCAGTCCCGCCCGAGTACACGGAGCCCCCCCCGAGCCGCTTCCCCGCCACCGTCAAGGGCTCCCGCCCTTGGACGCCGCTACCGCCTGCAAGCGCCTTCGGACCGCCGCGGTCGCCCAGAGGCTTCGTGGCACTACTGTCAGCGAAACGGTGAGGCTGACCATCCGCCTCTCCAGAACGTTTCCTCGGCCAGAGTCCCGACCGCCCAGAATGTCCGCTTCCGCTTTCCCCTCTATGGCACAAGCCCGCAACGACCAGACGAATTTTTTCACGAGGCAGGCGAAGACCGGAGTTCCGGCCTGGCCGCCGTGCCCGTTTCCGGTCCCTCGGCTTCGAGGGAGCGGATCCGGCGGCTCCGGGACGCTACCTGG
Source organism: Deltaproteobacteria bacterium (assembly GCA_031263485.1). GTDB lineage: Bacteria > Desulfobacterota > Desulfarculia > Adiutricales > Adiutricaceae > JAIRZX01. The sequence goes on from JAISFS010000099.1 coordinate 70,556, forward strand.
CCGCCTCAAAGCCCGGCGGCTTGGCTGCAGGTATCTGTCGGCCTGTTTTTTTATAGATTTCTGCTACTTGCCGATATCTCACGTGCGTTCTCCCATGCAGGGCATTGCCGGAAGACCCGGAAGACCCGGAAGACCCGGAAGACCCGGAGGGCCCGGAAGACCCGGAAGACGCGGGATGATTCGGGAAGACGCCGGAAGTTGCGGGATGATGCAGGAAGACGCCGCAAATGGCCGGGCGGACGGCCTCGCCTCCCTGTCAGGCGTCCGGGGCCTTCCGGCTGTCCGGACGGCGGCCCCCTCGCTTTCGCGGGGACAAGGCCAGCGGAAGGGTGGAAACCGGCCCTCTCCCGTTTTACCATGGAAAACAGGGGCTTAACCTCGTAAAGCCCCCGTCACGAGCCGCGCCCGGCCCGCGTCAAGAAAATAGTTTGCGCATCCCGGGCCGCTCTGATATATTTTCAGGAATCTCTATGACTGGAGCCTCGTCAGGACCGCGCACGCGCGAAACGGCCTGAAAGGGACCCCGGCCCCCGCCCATCCGGCGCCACGAGTAATCCGGCCGCCTGGGGGGAGGTCCCGGTCGCTTTCCCGCCCGCTTCAAGCGCCTGCGGCCCGAGGCCCCTCAACACCCTTTCCATATCAGGGAGATCATATTCATGTTTCCGGAAACCAAAAAGCTCTCGAGCCGGGAGCAGGTGGACATGAATCAGAGCGATCTCGACTTCGCGAAGAGAGTGGGCGAAGTAGCCGGGACCGAACTGAACACGTGCCTCACCTGCATGTCCTGCTCCGGCGGGTGCCCCATGTACAGCTACATGGACTACGGGCCCCACGGCATCATGCGCCTCACGGTGCTGGGCCTCAAGAAGGAGGCCCTCTCCTCCAACACCATCTGGCGCTGCGTCGGCTGCCACACCTGCGCGGCGGTCTGCCCGATGGCGCTCGACATCGCGGGCATCATGGACTACCTCCGGGGCGAGTGCCTCAAGGAGAAGATCCAGCCCGGCGACCGTCCCATCCTGGAGTTCCACCGCGCCTTCCTGTGGTCGGTGCGCCGCCACGGCAGGTGCAGCAAGGTGGAGCTCATGGGGCACCACAAGCTCCTCACGCTCGGCAGCGGCCCCAAGGCGTGGTTCCAGGACGCCATCCTCGGCACCCGCATGATCCTCAAGGGCAAGCTCCACCTCTTGCCGTCGCGCATCATGAGCCGCGGGCTCTCCCAGGTCCGCAAGACGGTCGTCGGCGACTGGCTGGACATGTAGGAGGCCCGAAATGACAGAAGAATACGCTTACGAGGCCTTCTACTACCCCGGCTGCACCATGGCCACAGGCGTGGACGAGTCTAACCTGCCCATGAAGATCGTCCTGAAGAGGCTCAAGGTCAAGCTAAACGAGATAGACGAGTGGAGCTGCTGCGGGTCTTCCTCCGGCCACGCCGTGAACCACGAGATCCCCATCGGCCTGGGCGCCAGGAACTTCTCGCTCGTCACGGAGGGCGTCCCGATCGTCATCCCCTGCCCCAGCTGCTACCGCAACTGGGCGACGGCCAAGTTCCACCTCATGAACGAGCCGAAGACCAGGGAGAAGTACGAGAAGGTCTACGGCAAGATCCACTCCGACAACCCCATCGAGCACATCTACGACCTCTACGACAGGATGCTCTCCGAGGCCAAGGCCAAGGGCCAGCCCTGGGAGGGCGAGACACCCCTGAAGGGCCTGAAGGTAGCCGTCTATTACGGCTGCGGCGCCATGTACCCGAAGGTACTCCGCCCCGTCGAGGCCCGCCGCGACTCCGTGGACAAGGTCGTGCGCCACATCGGCGCAGAGTCGGTCGTCTGGCCCTGGCCCAACAGGTGCTGCTCGGCCTTCGTGTCGGCTGTCTACCCGGACATCGCCGAGGAGCTCGTGGTGCAGATAGTGACCGGCGCCGCAGAGAGCGGGGCGGACGCGCTCGTCACCACCTGCGCCATGTGCCAGATGAACCTCGAGATGCGCATCGTCTCCTCCGGCCTTCAGCAGAAGATCCCCGTCTTCCACCTGAACCAGCTGATGGCCATATATCTGGGCGAGAAGGCCCAGGAGCACAACGACTGGTGGAAGTACCACCTAGTGGACCCAGTCCCGGTCCTCAAGAAGGCGGGCCTCTGGGGCGAGTAGCCTCTACCCGAGCCCTCCGCTTCCGATGGGAAACCCGGGCCGTGAGGCCCGGGTTTCCCACTTTCGAAGCCGTTTCTGTCCGATCACGGTGTCAGGACAGCCCCACGGGGGACCCCCTGCCAAAGGGGGAGCCGCCTGCCCAAAGGGGGAGCCCCTGCCCGAAGGGGGACCCCCTGCCAAGGGGGAGCCGCCTGCCCAAAGAGGGAGCCGACAGCCAAAAAGGGAGCCGCCTGCCCGAAGGGGGAGCCGCCTGCCCAAAGGGGAGAAAGAGCCGTCCGCGAACGGATACGTGCATTACGGACTTGACCAGCCTCCCCGGGGCGACTAGAATTTTTGGTGCTACAGAGATGGTCTTCCGGATAAGGTAGTTGGGATTCCCAACCTCCTTGTCGGCTAATCCCGTCATCGGTCGCGGCCCCGGACTACCAGGGTTATTGAACCCGGCGCCCTGGCAGGGAGGGCGCGTCGGTTCGGATTCTGCCTGAAATCGGCATGGAAGGCTGGTCCGGATCGCCTGCGGTACCGGGACACTCAGTTAATTTTACCCTGCCCGGCAGTCGCCCGGGGGTGGGCAATCGCTATGGAAGAAAAGAGATGCATCGCATCGGAAACCGCTGTCGGCCTCGCGTGCCATCGGGCTTTCAGCCGTTAAGACATGTTCATTTGCGATCTCATCGGCACCGGAACTGAGGTGATTTAGTCAGCTCACACGTTACGGTTGACGAAAGGGTGAGGGCCAATGGGCCTGGACGATATGCTGATCTGTGGAAATACGCCGATATTGGCGCTGCCGTTATACGTCGGACAGCTTCCCGCCGGGATGCTGAGGGAAAAACTACCATGACCGGCATCGCCGCCTACAAGTCCAATGGGCATGTTTATCTGCGTATTGAAGAACCTTTGGTGGACGGAGAAGGGCACCCCCGCAAGCGCAGATATCGGAACGTCGGGAAAGTCGATCCGGCAACAGGCAAAAACGTCTATTACGCCGATTTCATAGAAGAGGTGAGAGGGACGGACAGAGAGCCCAAGGACATGCGCGAACAATTGCTTTATTCGAAACTTGACATACAAAATTCGGAAACCAAGGAATATGGCGTCGACTATATCCTGACAAATATTGCCGAGAAGATCGGGTTGACGGATGCCTTGCAGTTCGCTTTCAGATTTTCTTGGTTTCCGATAATCAGTCTTGCCAAATTCCTGGCTTCTACAGGCGAACCGGCAATGTACTGCGCCTTATGGCTAGAAAAGACAGACGGCGTTATGTTACCGCCGAAACTTGTTGCGATATCCGACAAAATTTTGGAAAACGCTACTTCATTGACTTCAGAAGATATCACCTTGTTGCTCAGGTCAATCGCAGAATTCGAAAAGGCAGGCTTTTATTCTAAATGGTCGGAAAACGTCAAAACAAACAAGATGTTAGCCCTTGATCTCACTTCAGCGTCGTCATACTCCGATTGATCGGAGATGTTTATTCTGGCAATCATGGTGATGATGAACCTCTCCGTCAAGCGAATATCTGCATGCTTGCCGGAAAGGAAACGATGATTCCTGTTTTCCAGAAGACGTATGACGGCGCTAAAAATGATGTTGGCACACTGAAATCCATGCTTGGCATTGCTTCCGATAAAGACATAAAGGACATGTCGATTGTCATGGATACGGGATTATCTTCCAAAAACAATATTGACTTTCTGCTCAATGGAAATAATATGCCTCGTTTTTTGGCGTCTATCCCCTTAGCTTCGAATATTTCCAAGAAACTTATTGAATTTGTCAGGCCAAATATTGATCAGTTTAATCGGAGCTTTTTTATCTGAACAACATTAATTTCCGGCATTACTAAACCTTTCATGTGGGATTCATCCCACAAGCTGCATGCCCACATTTTCAATGACCAACTTACCGAAGCCATAGCTCGTGCAAATTTGTTCGGTAACCTGGCTGACAAAAGTGACAAAATTCTATCGGGTGAAATCATCTTGGAACAGGATGATCCGTTTTCGAAATTTTTAAGGGTAGTCAAGTCTAAATCCAAAAAATCAGGACTCATCGTCAGATACAACAACGGTATTATTCGCAAAAGCCTGTCGACCTCAGGCTGGATGGTCGTCCTGAGTAATTTTGTCAAATCTGCACCAGAAGCCATTAAAATTTTTAGGGACAAGGATGTCATCGAGAGAAGTTTTTATGTGCTGAAAAATTCACTCGACACGGATCTCTATATGTGTCGTAAAAACATGTTCATACAAAACAAGGCTTTCATTATCTTCATATCGCTCATTTTGACATCTCACATACACAGAGTGATGATTGACAACAATTTATACAAAAAATTTACAATGAAAGAGCTTATCAAGACAATGGAAAGTCACAAGATCATATACATAAAAAGCGATAAGATATTGCTCCCAGCAACCGCAGAACAAAAAATGATTTATTCGGCTTTCGGTCTCAAAACTCCCGAATAGCCCATGTCCGACCGACGCCCTTTCACGATGGCGGGACGGGCGCCGCGGAAGTTCAGGCCAGATGTCAGAGGGGAAAGGTCTGCCCCCCCCTCGAACGGATCCTACGACATACCCTCAGACATCAAGCCTCCATATTATGGGAAGTTGTCGCTGTAACTCTCAAAGCCAGCGGGATTCCAGGCCCACGGATTTCCTCGCCTCGCGCACCGGTTTTCGCCCGCCTGCGCACGGCGCCCGGACACGCGGCTCATACCCCCGCCCAGTCCCCAAAGGCAGGTAGCCTGGAGGCAGGTACGGCACCAAGCAGGCACCCTCAAGGTCAACAACGGCCCAAGCCCCGAAAGGACACGGACACCAACGAGCCCAGCCGCCGAAAAGCCCGGATTCCCGAGGATTTCCGTGGATATCCGAGTATTTCCGTGGATATCCGAGTATTAGCGATAATTTCAGAGTATTATAGAGAATTTCGCACCGAGGTCCCGCTTGCCGCCCGGACCGTTCCCCCCAGAGCCTTCTGGTCGAAGGCGAGGGCGAGGCCCGCCTCAGAGGACGGCCCCGGATCCACGGAAACCGGTCGGGACACACCCCTTCCACGATTGCCAGCCCCGCAATACGGTACCGGCCACCCCACCGGTACCGGGCACCCCACCGGTACCGGGCACCCCAGAGGAGGACAAGGCCGTCCGGGCGATATATGGAAGACGAACTCCAGAAAGCTCGGGGCAACTCTCCAGGCGCATGCGGTGTCCGTCACTCCCAAAGCGGGCCACCGAGTCGACCGTATCACCGGTGGAGATCCAGCCTCTTCAGGTGAAGAGCCACTCCTCGAGAGACTGCGCTCCGCCCGGACGCCGCTCCTTACGAAAAAGCAGAACCGCCTCCCTCTTATCCCAGGCCGGAACCAGCCTGTCGGAGGCGATGCGGCATGAAAAAGCCGGTTTTCCGGCAGGAAGCGACACCCCGCCGTCACTGACGGTCTTGCCGAGGCGGAGACCGTCGGGACCATTGGAGGCAAAAAATCACGTCAGCCGCGAGGAGGCCTTGACTCTCGCCCGGGGCCTCCCGTTCCATAAGGTCCTCCTCCCAGCCATCACGGGCGACCCCGATGCCGCTGTCCAATGCCCGGTCCTCCGCAACGATGCCCGTCGTCTGTCAGGTCCGCCGCAGCGACGCCGCACGGCGGCGCGCTTCGAGGCCGCGGAAAAGGACGGCCCCGCAAAGGCGACCGCGCGGGCCGGTCCCTCGCGGGTCCGGAGATTCGGGAAGCTCGCCGGACCGCCGATGGGCAGCCGCGGTCCGGGGACGGCAGTCCCGCCGGTCACTTGACCTTAAGGGTTTCCCCGGGCCGCACGACATCGGCAGTCCGCCCGTTCAGGCGCTTCAGCTCGTCCACCGAGACCCCGTGCTTGCGGGCGATGGAGTAGAAGGTGTCGCCGTCCTGAACCTTGTAGGTCGCGGCGCCGGAGCCTCCTCCCGATCCCGTCCGGGAGGACGCTTGGCGGGCGGCCCCGGTCACCCTGAGCTTCTGGCCCACGCGGATGGAGTCGCCGGAGAGGCCGTTCAGTTCCCTGAGCTCTGCCGAGCGCATGCCGTGGCGTTCGGCTATCTCCGAGACGGTGTCCCCGCTCCTGACCTCGTAGGTCCCGCCCGAGGCCGCCTGCGGTCCCGTGCCAGCGAGCGACCCCGAGGCGGTCCGCGAGCCGCCCGAGGACTGGGGCTGGGCTTGAGTCTGGGACCGAGGTTGTGCCTGGGGCTGGGACTGAGAAGGCGGGGGGGCGTTTAACGGGATGGCGCCTGGCGAAAGCAAGGACGGCGCCGGGGCGGCAACAGGGGCCGCCGCAGGCGCCGCAGCGGCGGGCTGGGGCGAGGCGGCGGGCGCGACCGGGGCGGCGGGGGCCGGTGCCTGGACGGGTGGGGTTGCCCGGACGGGCCCGGTGGAGGCCGCCGCGTTAGTTACCCTGAGCCTCTGGCCGGTTCGGATGGAATCCCCGGAAAGGCCGTTCAGCTCCCGCAGTTCCGCAGTCCTCATGCCGTGTCGCTCGGCTATCTCCGAGACGGTGTCCCCGTTCCGTACCACGTAGGTGCCGGAGGCGGAAGAGGGCCGGGAGGCTGGAGAAGGCGCGGACGCGGAAGACGGACGCGGCTGTCCGGCCTGTGCGGAGGCGCCGGACGCGCGGACCCGGAGCTTCTGGCCGATCCGGATGGAGTCGCCGGAAAGATTGTTCAGCTGCCTCAGATCCGCCGAACTCATGCCGTGGCGCTCGGCTATCTCCGAGATGGAGTCCCCGCTCTTGACCTCGTAGACGCCGGAGGAGGCGGAAGTGCCGGAAGGCTGGGAAGCGGCCTGAGGCTGTCCGGCCTGTGCGGAGACGCCGGACGCGCGGACCTGGAGCTTCTGGCCGATCCGGATGGAGTCGCCGGAAAGATTGTTCAGCTGCCTCAGATCCGCCGAGCTCATGCCGTGGCGCTCGGCTATCTGCGAGATGGAGTCCCCGCTCTTGACCTCGTAGACGCCGGAACCCGCCGCCGGGGCCGATACGGCCTCGGCCTGGATCACCCGGAGCCTCTGTCCGACGCGGATGGAGTCCCCGGTGAGGTTGTTGAGGCGGCGGAACTCCGCGACGGGCATCCGGAAGCGTTCGGCTATCTGGGATACCGTGTCACCGCTCTTCACCTCGTAGGTGCCGGAGCCGGAGGCGGCGGTCGTGGCCTGGGGCTGGAGCAGGCCCCTGACCTTGATGGTCTGTCCCGTGCGGATGACGTCGCCCGAGATCCTGTTGGCGGACCTGAGTTCTTCCGTCTTCATGCCGAAGCGCTCCGCCACTGTCGAGACCGTGTCGCCGTCGCGGACCTTGTAGTCGACCAGGCCCGCCGCGGAGGCCGAGGCCTGCCTGGCCGAGGCCGGCCCGGTGCCGACCATGAGCCGCTGGCCGGCGCGGATGGTGTTGCCGGAAAGGTTGTTGAGCTCGCGAAGCTGGGCCTGGGTGACCCTGTAGCGCTCGGCAATGGCGCCCACGGTCTCCCCGCGACTGACCGTGTGGTACAGGGCCTCGCCGGGGGTGACCTCGACCCAGGTGTTCCGCGCGCGGGACCGGGACTGCGGCTGGAGGGGGATGTTGGAGCTTACCGTAAGGATCTGCCCCACGTAAAGCGTGGTGCCTTGGATGCGGTTGTCCGCGCGGAGCCGCTCCTGGTCCACCCCGTAGAGCCCGGCCACCCCGGAGAGGGTGTCTCCCTGGCGGACCACGTGGCTTATCGTGTTGATGACCTGGCCGGAGCCGGAACTCGCGGTCCTGGGACGGGCGGGGGCCGAGGCCGGGACGCGGGCCAGGGCCACCTCGACAGGCGGGGCCGCCTGGGGCGCCTCCGCCGGGACCGGAGCCGGGGCCGGGGCCGGGGTCGGCAGGGAGGGCGGGGCAGCCGGGACGGGAACGCCTGTCCAGGCCGTACGGGCCGAGGGCCGCGATGGCCGCGCGCTCTCCACCCGGACGCTCGCGAGCGCGTGTTCCGGGCTCCTCACGCCCACGGGGATTATGAGCTCCTGGCCGGCGGCGAGCCTGGGGTTGCCGGTCATGCCGTTGAACTCGCGGACCAGATCGGGGTCCGCCCCGTAGCGGCGGGCCGCCGCTTCCAGGGTCTCGCCCCGCGAGGCCGTGTGGATGTTGATGGAGCCGTTGCGCTGGCTGGCCGGGAGCCTCGCGTAGCTGCGGTAGAAGGCCCCCCGGGTCCCGGCGGGGATGCGGAGCACGAATTCGGGCAGGTTTGGCGGGGTGGTGAGCTTCCTCAGGTGAGGGTTCAGCTCCTGGATGCGCTCCAGGGAGGTGTTGGCCATCTGAGCCGCCGCAGTGAGCTGGAGGGGCTCGGTCACCATCACTTCGTCCCAGGTGTCAGGGGGGCTCCACTCCACCTCGAGGCCGTAGGCCCCGGGGTCGCGGGCGATGATGGCCGCGGCCAGGTAGCTGGGCACGTAGCGCTTGGTCTCAGCCGCCAGGAAGCCGCTTTCGCGGGACATGTCCCAGTAGCTCTCGACGTCGGGCCGCTGCAGCCCGCGCTGGATCTTGCCCTCGCCGGAATTGTAGGCGGCGATGGCCAGCGGCCAGGAGTTGAACATGTCGTGGAGGGTGATGAGGTAGTCGGCCGCGGCGTAGGTGGCCTTAACGGGATCGCGGCGCTCGTCGACCCACTCGTCTATCGTGAGGCCGTAGTTGCGGCCGGTGGAGGCTATGAACTGCCAGGGGCCCACGGCGTTGGCGACCGAGATGGCGTCGTTGCGGAAGCCGCTCTCGATGAGCGCCAGGTAGACCAGGTTCTCGGGAAGGCCTTTCTGGCGCAGGATGGCCTTCATAAGCGGGATGTACTTCTGCCCGCGGGCTAGCGATCTCGTCATGAAGCCGCGGCGGTCGTTGAGGAAGCTGTTGATGTTTATCAGGACCTCCTGGTTCAGCTCCATCGGGATGTCCTCCTTCTTCGCGGAGAGGGAGGAGAACTCGGTGTCGACCATGCCGCCGAGCTGCTGCTCGAACTTGGGGTCCAGCCGGTAGTACTTGAGGTTGCTGTCCAGGGAGTCCCGGGCCACGGAGGCGGCGGCCCGCCGCATGGCCGAGTCGTCCATGCGTCCGCCGCAGGACGTGAGCCCCGCCAGGGCGAACGCGGCCAGAAGCGTACATGTTGCCTTCTTCAAACTCGTGCCTCTCGGCGGCCTCTCGCCGGGGGGCGCCTCGGGCGCGCCCGGCGGCCGCTTGCCGTCGGTTGGTGGAAATGCCACGTGTGTCGGAGCATTATAGCCAAAAAGCTAGATGGCGCGCAAGCCGCGCGGAAGACCGGCGCCGCCTGTGTTCCAGGGCCGCCCCGACCGTCCGGACGGCCCCGGGGGCTTGATCCGCGACCTTTTTCGCCGCGAGGGGTTTCAGGGGCCCGCTTCGCCGGGCACAAGGACTCCGGACGGACGGCGGCGGACGGAAAGGAAGGAGGGGCCGTTAGCGACTGCCTGGGTCCCCTATAGTGTCGGCATCGGCGGCGCAGGTCATGGGCGCACGTGGACGCGAGAGCTTAAGCGGCAAGTCGCTTGAGCGAAATGTTATGTCGTGGGAAATGTTTTATGCCGGAACCCCAATCCGCTGGGACCGCGCACGAAATGGTCAGAGGCCGTTATCAGCGGGGCGCGCGAAATGGCCAATTACCGTAAGCTCTCTGCTCATGCGCGAACAATTCACGGGCGACCGGCGGGATGCGGGAAAGGGAACGGGAGGAAAGCGGACGGGAGGAAAGCGGCGGGACGCGGCGGAAGAATCCTTTTGAGAAGTGCCAGGACTCCCAAAAAATGGCAGTGAGAAATCGCCTTGGCTCGCGAAAGCAGGCAGGGTGAAAGCGGAGGCGACCGGAAACAGGCAGGGTGAAAGCAACGGGGAGCGGAAAGCTCTACAAGGCTAAAACAGGGGCTTATTCCTATAATTTCCCCATGATTCGAATGCCTCCCTTTCCCTGACGCCCGCGTCGGGACGCCGATCCCCGATGCGGCCGCCTCCATCGCGACCGCGGAAGGCGAAGGCGGAAGGCGGATGGCGGAAGGTGGAAGCCGCCCCGAACGCGACCGCGCGGCCTTTACCGGCAAGTGGAAGGCGACCGACCGTCATTGCGGGACGGAAGCCGGGGCCTCGCCCGAGAGAGACCGGCCGGGGGCGGACCGCAGGCAAAACGGGCCCGGGAAAAGCGTCTTCCGGAACAGGTGCCGAAATGCCCGGAAAGCCGCCGCGGCGGCCACGGGCGAGATAATTTTTCTTGCGGACCCCGCCCCGATGTTCTAAAATAACGCGTTCCCACAATGTACGGCCCTGATCCAAACCACCACCTGTGGAGGCAACCGTCAATGACCCGCAAACCCTGCCGCTTCCCGAAACCCCTAGCCGCCGTCCCCGCCGCGATCCTGGCGCTCCTCGCGGCCTCGTCCGCCGCCTGCGCCTCCGAGGCCAGCGTGGTGCTCCCCAGATTCACGCCGACCCAGAACACCACCCTCACGGTGGGCATCGTCCTCTGCGCGCTGGGCTTCGTCTTCGGGCTCTTCCAGTACCTGAGCATCAAGAAGCTGAAGGCCCACCAGTCGATGCTGGACGTGGCCGAGACCATTTACGAGACGTGCAAGACCTACATGGTCCAGCAGGCCAAGCTCCTGGTCCTCCTCTTCGTCTTCGTGGGAATCTGCATCACCTACTACTTCGGGTTCCTCGCCGGGGGAGAAGAGCCCGGCGCCGGTGGCGTGGGCTTCGGCAAGGTGCTCATCATCCTCCTCTGGACGGTCATAGGCATCCTGGGGTCCTTCTCCGTCGCCTTCTTCGGGATGCGCGTGAACACCCTGGCCAACAGCCGCATGGCCTACGCCTCCCTCCAGAAGAAGCCGCTGAAGTTCTGCTACATCCCGATGAACTCCGGGATGAGCATCGGGGTTCTCCTCATCTCCCTCGAGCTTTTTCTCATGCTGATCATTCTCGTGTGCCTCCCCAAGGACGTCGCGGGCCCCTGCTTCATCGGGTTCGCGATAGGCGAATCGCTTGGCGCGAGCGCGCTGAGGATAGCTGGCGGGATCTTCACGAAGATTGCCGACATCGGCTCCGATCTCATGAAGATAGTCTTCAAGATCAAGGAGGACGACCCCCGCAACCCCGGCGTCATCGCCGACTGCACGGGCGACAACGCGGGCGACTCCGTTGGCCCCACCGCGGACGGCTTCGAGACCTACGGAGTGACCGGCGTGGCCCTGGTAACCTTCATCGCCCTTTCTGCCGAGGAGGCCGTCCAGTCCACCCTGCTCGCCTGGGTGTTCACCCAGGGCGTCCTGATGGTCCTGACGTCCCTGGTCGCCTTCTACGTCAACAAGGCCGTCTGCAACGCCCGCTTCGGCAAGCTCGACAAGTTCGACTTCGAGGCGCCGCTCTCCAGCCTCGTGTGGATAGGCTCCGTCCTCTTCATCGTGTTCAACTTCATCGCCTCCTACTGCATCATCGGCCCGGGCTCCGCTTTCCACGCCACGGCGCCCACGGGATGGTGGGTACTCTCCGGGATCCTTTCCTGCGGGACCCTGGGCGCGGCCCTCATCCCGGAGTTCACCAAGATCTTCACCAGCGGCAAGTCCGGGCACGTCTTGGAGACCGTCGAGGCCTCCAAGGAGGGCGGGGCTTCCCTGAACATCCTGGCGGGATTCATCGCCGGCAACTTCTCGGCATTCTGGATGGGACTCGTGTTCGCCTTCCTGATGTTCCTGGCCTACCTCTTCAGCGGCCAGGGTCTGGGCGTTCTCATGGACTACCCCACGGTCTTCGCCTTCGGGCTCGTGGCCTTCGGGTTCCTGAGCATGGGCCCCATCACGATAGCGGTGGACTCCTACGGCCCGGTCACCGACAACGCCCAGTCGATCTACGAGCTCTCGCTCTTCGAGGAGATTCCGGGCATCGCGGACGAGCTGGAGAAGGAGTACGGATCCAAGCCGGACTTCGAGATGGCCCACTACTACCTCGAGGCCAACGACGGCGCGGGCAACACCTTCAAGGCCACGGCCAAGCCGGTCCTGATCGGCACCGCGGTGGTGGGCTCGACCATCATGATCTTCTCTACGGTCCTGGTCATCCAGGAGACCTTCGGCATCAGGCCCGAATCCATTTTGCACCTCCTGAACCCGTACACCCTCCTGGGCTTCCTCTGCGGCGGCGCGGTGGTCTACTGGTTCACGGGGGCCGCCACCCAGGCGGTCTCGACCGGCGCCTACCGGGCGGTCGCGTTCATCAAGGACCACATCAACCTGGATCCTGACGCCGAAAAGTCCGCCGCGCTGGAGAACTCCAAGAAGGTCGTGAGGATCTGCACGCAGTATGCCCAGCGGGGGATGTTCAACATCTTCGTGGCCATCTTCTCGTTCGCGCTCGCCTTCGCGTTCCTGGCCAGCCCCGCCCCCGGCGCCACGTCCTACAACTCGATCGCCTTCTTCGTGGCCTACCTCGTCTCGATAGCCTTCTTCGGCCTCTACCAGGCCATCTTCATGGCCAACGCCGGCGGATGCTGGGACAACGCCAAAAAGGTCGTGGAGGTGGACCTCCACCAGAAAGGCACCCCGCTCCACGACGCCTCCGTCATCGGCGACACGGTCGGCGACCCTTTCAAGGACACCTCGTCGGTGGCCCTGAACCCCATCATCAAGTTCACCACCCTGTTCGGGATGCTCACGCTGGAGATAGCCATCTCCGACAAGTTCCGGCCCGTCGCGACCTGGTTCGGACTGGCCTTCCTCGCCGTGGCGCTCTACTTCGTCTACCGCTCGTTCTACGGCATGAGGATTTCAAGCCTGACCGCGTCCGAGGATGACGGCGAAAGCTCCAAGCCTGCGGCCGCGCCTACCGCGGAGGCACCCTCTGCGTGATGTTCCGCGCCATATGATCCGAAAATGAGGAACCGAAAATCAGGATCCGAAAGTGAAGGTCACAAAACGTGGGGCAGAAAATGGATGGTCAGAAAACAAGGGTCCGAAACTGAGGGTCAGAAAACGAGGATCCGAAACTGAGGGTCAGAGCATTAGGACCTGAACCCTTAGGTTCCTGGCCTTAGGCTCCGCGCGAGATGCCCGCCCGAGGCGTCTTGAGGCCCCGTTCCGCCCGTCCGGTGGCATCCCGCCTCCGGACGGGCGCCCCTCCCCGAAAAGCCCCGGTTTTCCGGGGCTTTTCCGTTTCACAAACGCGGCCATGCCCGCCTGAAGGCCCGGCAAGTCACGCCTGGCCGCGCCATATGAATGATCAAGGCAGGAAGGCGAACTGGAGAATCAGGTTGAAACCTCCCCGTGTGAGGGCCGACGAGCTCATCTTCCGCCAGGGCCTGGCCCCAAGCAGGGCCAGGGCCCAGGCCCTGGTCATGGCCGGCAGGGCGCATCTCCCGGACGGCTCCCGGGTACCCAAGGCCGGATCCCTCTACCCGGAGGGTACCGGGATCACGATCTCCGAGGGGAAGCTCTTCGCGAGCCGGGGAGGGGACAAGCTCAAGGGCGCCCTGGAGGATCTGGGCATCGACCCCGCCGGCTGGAGATGCCTCGATCTGGGCGCCTCCACCGGTGGCTTCACGGACTGCCTGCTGAAGTCGGGGGCGGCGTTCGTCTGCGCCGTGGACGTGGGCAAGGGGCTTCTGGACGTCCGGCTCCGCGCTGACCCCAGGGTCCTCGCGGTGGAGGGCAGGAACGCCAGGGATCTTTCCGCCGCCTGCACCCCGGAGGAACTCGGCGGCCCCTTCGATCTCGCCGTGATGGATCTCTCCTTCATCTCGCTCACCCTGGTCCTGGGGGATGCTTCGCGCTTCGTGAAGGACGGAGGCGCCGTGCTCGCCATGGTGAAGCCGCAGTTCGAGTCCGGCAGGGGCCCGGCGGTCAAGAAGGGCGTCGTGCGCGACCCCGCCGTCATCAGGGCGGCGGTGGACAAGGTGGCGTCTTTCGCCGCGGGGCTCGTTCCGCCCCTTTCGGCGGCCGGCGAGGCACCCTCCAGGGTCCTGGGGCCGAAAGGCAACCAGGAGGTGTTCCTGCATCTCGTGAAGAGGTCCCAAGGAAGCGATGCGGAGGCCGGAAGCGGCACGGAGAGAATTGACGGTACCCGATACGATGATCAAGTTTAGCTGAGGCGTAATACGGTGATCTTATCCTGGAAAGAAATCAGCCACAACGCCATGACGTTCGCCAAGCGTTGGGCCAGGGGCGGGGACGAAAAGCCGGAAACCCGGTCCTTCATCGAAGCATTCCTGGCCGTTTTCGGCATGGCAGATCCGAACCGGGATGTCCGATTCGGGGGACACGCCACTCGCGAAAGCGACAAGGGACTTGCCGATTATCTCTGGAGGGCCAGGATTGCCATAAAGACGGCGTCAAAGGGACAGGATCTCGCCAACGTCTGCGAACGCCTGCAGGCCCATGCCCTTCGCCTGCCCGCAGGCGAGATTCCGCCTCTGCTCATGGTCACCGACTTCGCGAGCATCCTCCTCTGCCGCCGTGCCACCGGCGACCGGATAAAGTTCAGGACAAAGGATCTGAGCAGACATGTGAAACTGTTTGCCGACATGATCGTCAGAGGGACCGTGCCCAATCCTTGCACACATGCCGGAGTCAACACGCAGACCGGAGTAGACGCGCAGGCCGGAGTAGACGCACAGGCCGCCGAGAGGATGGTGAAGCTACACGATGCACTGAAATCCTGCGGCTGCAGGGGGCATGGGCTTGAAGTTTACCTTGTGCGCCTGTTGTTCTGCCTGTTTGCCGACGATACCGGCATTTCCAGGAAGGGCGGCTTCGCCGGCTATGTCGCCGATTCCAGACCGGACGGCTCCGATCTCTCGAAACGCCTGGACCGGCTGTTCGAAATCCTCGATATGCCGCCAGCGGCCCGGGACTGTCTCAGGCGCCAGCGGGAGTTTCCCGATTTCCCCGATATCGGCGGCAAACTGTTCACGGAACGCCCCGAAACGGCCGGATTCGACGCGAATACGCGGCAGGCCTTACTGGACTGCGCTGGTTTCGAGTGGAACAGGATCTGCCCCGCCGTATTCGGCTCGATGTTCCAGGGCGTCATGGACCCCAAAGAGCGCCGAGGTACCGGGACGCACTATACGAGCGAGGAAAACATCATGAGGCTCATCAATCCCCTTTTCTTGGACGGGCTGTGGGCCGAGTTCGAGCGCGTAAGGGAGTACCCGGTAAAGTTACTCGCGTTTCACGACAGGCTGGCCGGACTGTCGTTTCTGGATCCTGCCTGCGGATGCGGCAACTTCCTGATAGTCACTTATCGCGAACTGCGTCGCCTTGAGCTTGAGGTGCTGAAAACTGCGCGCGAATCGGCCAAAAAGAAAATCGACATCCCGCGCCTCCTCAAAGTCAACGCGGCGCAGTTCCACGGTATCGAACGCGAATGGTTCCCCTGCCAGATAGCACGGGCGGGAATGTTGCTCGTCGACCATCAGATGGACCTGGAGGCGTCCGAAACGTTCGGCGCGTACCTCGCCCGCCCGCGCTCCCCGACGCGGAACGCGAACGTCGTGAACGCGAACGCCCTGCGCATCGGCTGGGAAAGCGTGGTGCCGATACAGCGGCTGAGCTACATATTGGGCAATCCGCCGTTCGTTGGCCACCAGCTTCGATCTGCCGAGCAGACCGAGGACATGGACCTGGTATTCGCCGGCCGGACGAACTACGGCAAGCTGGACTATGCCGGTTCATGGCATTACAAATCGGCGCGACTTATCATGGGGACGGCGATTCAGGCCGCGTTCGTGTCCACCAACTCGATCGCGCAGGGCGAGTCGGCGGGCGCGTTATGGAAGCCACTGTTCGATATGGGGATGGAGATCACCTTCGCCTATCCGACCTTCAAGTGGGATAGCGAGACGCGGGGAAAGGCGGCGGTTTTCTGCGTCATAGTCGGTTTCGCGGCCGCAGGAATCGTCGTGGACAAGCGGCTGTACCGCAACGGCCGCGCCGAACGCGTCGATTTCATCAACGCCTATCTCCTGGACGCGCCCAACGTGTTCCTCCAGCCGCGCGGAAAGCCGCTCGCGAAAGGGCTTCCGCCGATGACGAAAGGCAGCCAGCCAACGGACGGGGGTAACCTGATCCTGTCAGAGGACGAGCGCGACGAGCTGTTGCGGTCGTATCCGCACGCCGAGAGGCTCATAAGGCCGCTGGTCGGCGCGGACGATTACCTCTACGGGAACGTCCGGTACTGCCTGTGGCTTAAGGATATCGCACCCGCCGAATACGGGGCCATACCGCCGATCATGATGAGGCTCGAAAGGGTCGGCGAGTCGCGCCGCAAAAGCCGGACGCCGTCGGTAAACCGCGATGCCGAAAAGCCCATGCTGTTCACTCAGATCCGTCAGCCGGAGGAGGATTACCTGATAATCCCGCGCCACACGTCCGGATACAGGAAATACATACCGATAGGCTACCTGGGCAAGGAAACCGTCGCATCGGACGCGAGTTACATCATTCCCTCGGCATCGCTGTTCGTGTTCGGCACTCTCACGTCCAACGTCCATATGGCGTGGGTCAGCGCCGTCTGCGGACGCCTGGGGCATAGCTTCCGCTATACCCCTGCGGTCTACAACTGTTTCCCGTGGTGCGAGCCGACGGACTCGCGGCGCGCCGAAATCGAGAGGACGGCCCAAGGGATTCTGGACGCGCGCGCCATGTTCCCCGGCTCTTCGCTCGCGGAGCTGTACGAACCGCTGGCTATGCCGCCGACCCTCCGCGCCGCGCACGCCGAAAACGACCGCGCCGTCATGGCGGCGTACGGTTTCACCGAAGAGGACGCTCCCTCCGAGGCCGCCTGCGCGACGAGGCTGATGGAAATGTACAGGACGTTGACCGCCAAGGAGTCCGGACAAGGCTTTGCCTGACCGATCGGGCTTGCCAGTTTGCGGGGAGTTACGGGCTTTCAGGATGTCCTGCGGCAGAAAGACTGAAGGGGCTGCAGCGAGGTGGCGATAGGATCGACCCCGGCACGTCATGCCGAAGCGGACATCCCGGCAACATGCATCGATAGCCCCTTGCCGCGCCCTGAAAACGTGATCCAGCGCCCACCAAGCACTTCGGCGGGCGGGCTGTCCCGACCCCCTCGCCGCGATGGTCAGAGCGCATCCCTCGCGTCTCGGCGGCACGTCAGCGTCCCCTTTCGCAACGGCGGTCGCACCCGTATCCCGCGCACGGCAACGGTCGGCCAGCATCCCGCGCTACACGCCTGACACGGTACCCGCGAGCCCGGGCGGCGGAGCCCGGAAACGAAAAAACCCCCTGCCCTTTCGGAGCTCAGGGGTTTTCGGAAATCGGCCTGTCTTTCGGGGAACCGTCCCCCCCTTGCGACGGAGGGACGTTACCGCAACCGTGATGTGCTAGGGCAGGAGCTCGTAGTTGTCGGAGTTCGAGGCGCCGGTCAGGCTCTTCAAGGCGCGCTCGAGGAGGATCTCGTGATGGCCCAGGCCGGAATACCCGAAGGTCCCGCGGATGGCCCCCGCGACGAACTGCGCGGCGCGGTCCACCGCGACCGGCAGGCTGTCGCCCTGCAGGAGGCTTCCTGTGAGCACGCTCGAGAAGATGTCCCCCGTCCCATGGTACTGGGTGGGAACCACCGGTCGGCCAGCGAGCCAGAAGCGGCCGTCCTCGCGGTTATAGGCGGCGACCGCGCTCACGTCCTCGCGGCCCTCCAGGGGGAGGCTGGTGACGACGGGCATTGCGGGACCCAGGTCGGCAAGGGCCTTCAGCCAGTCCTTGGCCTCGGCGGCGGTGAGCCTGGAGGGGACGGGGCGGTCCAGCATGAGCGCCGCCTCGGTTATGTTGGGGGTTATCACCTGGGCCTTCGCGCAGAGCTTGCGCATCTCGCCTACCATCTCGGGAGGCATGGAGGCGTAGAGCTCGCCGTTGTCGGCCATCACGGGGTCCACCACCACCAGGGTGTCCTCCGTCTTGAAGCGGTCGACGAAGCCTGAGACTATGCCCGCCTGGCGCACGGAGCCCAGAAAGCCGCTGTATACGGCATCGAACCTGAGGCCCAGCCTCTCCCAGTGGGCTATGAAGCCCGGGAGCTCATCGGTCAGGTCGAAGAGGGTGAAGCCCTCTATGCCGGTGTGCGAGCTCAGGATCGCGGTGGGCACGGGACACACCTCGAACCCCATCGTGCTAAGGATCGGGATGACCACGGTCAACGAGCACCGCCCGAAGCCGGACAGGTCGTGGATCGCGGCCACGCGTGGCAACGGATTCTTCAACTATCTCTCGCTTTCCCCGGGGGCGCCGCCCCCGGCATCGTCCCCGGGCGGTGCCGGAGGGCGCCACCTGAAGTAGAGGCCGCCCAGGCCGGCAAGCCCGATGAGGATCATCAGGCATCCGGAGAATACCAGCATCACGAAGACCTGCGGGCCCTCCGTGAGTGAATAGGCGGCGCGGAGGGTCCACGCGCCGGCCGGGGTGAACACGACTGCCATGATCAGGCAGAGCGCCGTCTTGAACATTGGAGGGCCTTTCGGTCGGTTTTACCGAAGCGGGGCGAGTGTCCTGACTGGAAACGTAGGGACCGCCAGAGGGAGGCATACCGCCGGGGCCGCCCGATGGAGGCAAGCCGTCGGGGTGAAGAGATCCGGCGACCTGCACGCGTCCGGTCGGCAGGGAATTATAGCAAAAAAACAGGCCGGGACGGATCCCGGCCTGTTTGGAAGACTGTGCGGACGCCGAGCCGGAGAGCCAGGGCTACTCCTCCTCGGTCACCGTGATGGCGCTCGTGGTGCATGCCTCGACGCAGCTCTCGCAGCCCACGCACTCGGCCACGTTGACCGGAACCGCGATCCCGTCCTTGATCTCGTAGACGTCCACCGGACAAGCGTCTTTGCAGTTTCCGTCCCCGTTGCACAACGAGGCGTCGATCTTCACTATGTAGCCCATTTGTCATCTACCTCTTAGACTGAGTTTGTTTGACCGTGAAGTAGCGAGTCCGGGAAAGCCCACTCGCCCGGCAACCCCCTGCCCGTTGCCGGGCGGTCGGGGGGGCGCCCTTGAAGTTTTTCCCTGTATATCTTAATCCGTCAAGATTGGCAAGTGTTTTTTTGACAGACGCGGCGGCGGCGCACGTTTTCACCGGGACGGCGGGACCCGAGTTCCCCGCCAGATTCGTCCCCCGAGGTCATCTGAGGGTGCGGCGCACCGAAAGCTTGACAGAGCGGCCCGGAAGCCGCCGGACGCCCGATGAGAGATCACGCGGCGAGGCGGTCTGTCCGCCCTCCCCTACGGGTCCCGCAACGACACCACCGCCCTCTACAAGGCCTATCGTGGCCTGAGCAGGATGCCCGTCGCCATCCGATGACCAAGGGTGCCATCCTGGTGATTCGGTATGGGGACCGTACTTATCCGGACGGGATGAAGCCTGAAGGGCGAAGCGAAAGAGTGGCAGTCCGACCGGACGGGTGCCGAGGGACGAAAGGCTGACGGGAAATGGAAGCTGGGATACGAAAGGCCAGGACACGGAACGGGCGACTGACGGACCGGAGCCGATGGTGGCGACAGAAACGGCCGGCGATCAGGCAATTCGAGACGTCATTCATTCAGGGTCCCACTGTCACAATCTAAGTGGGCGAGAAGCGGGGAACGGGGGGCAATAAGCGGGGAACGGGGAGGAAGAAGGGGGGAACGGGGGGAAATAAGCGGGGAACGGGGAGGAAGAAGGGGGGACCGGGGGGGAAATAAGCGGGGAACGGGGAGGAAGAAGGGGGGAACGGGGGGAACTAAGCGGGGAACGGGAGAAACGAAGAACAC
>JAISFS010000115.1 GCA_031263485.1 Deltaproteobacteria bacterium
TCCAGAAGCCTTTTCGAGAGGGCCAGGGCCTTGGGGGAGGGCGTGGAGCCGTCAATCATCCTTGCCGCCTTCAGAAGCCTCAGGTCCGCGGCCAGCTCGCTCACGATCGTATGCGTCCGCCGGCCGAGGCGCCTGAAGTCCCTGTTCCTGGTCCCGGAGAGGATCCTCGAAGGCTGTTGGTCCTGAGAAAGCTGACGGATGAGGCGCGATATCCCGTGCGCGGGGTCGGGCGCGCGGTTCGCCTTCAGGAGCCCTGAGTTGTCGGGCCGGGCGCATGCCACAGGACTTGCCGTTCCGAGGCCGGAGGTTTCCGGCGCGCCTCGGGGTGAGCGCGATGACCTTCGGGCCGGTCTTGACGAGTTCCCTGCGAATGTCTTCCGGCAGACGCCGGTGCTCCTCATGATTGCCGCCAGGGCTCCTCAGAGATTGCGCGGGTTGCGGGAGCCCGGATGCCGGGCGGACTGGCGCCGGACTTCTGGCGCACACGGACGCGGTAGGGGGCGGAGATGGAGACCGGCCCGGAACGGCAGGCGACGCTGGCCTTGGCGCGGACGTCGGCGACGGCCGTCGAGCCAGACCTCTGCCAGGACAACAGGGCTTATCGTTCGTTCCTCAGTAGCATGCCTTCATCTTTGAGTATTCGCGCGGGATCGGCAGGGACCCGCAAGTATTCCTGTCTCCTGTCGATATGGGGCGTGATCACGGTCAGTGGGGCTCAAATGGCACCGCATGGCAGAAAGACGGACGGTTTGTCTAACGCTTTCCGGCAAGCTTGCCGGCGTCAGGCAAAGGGAGGCGGGGCGGTTTCGGGCCCAGGTATGGCTCGAGAAAAAAAAGCGCCCTCGCCTGCCGAGTGCGCCATATGAAGGGTAGCATCCATGCCGGGAAGCCAAAGCGGCACGTCTCATGCGACGGGGCGCTGTGGCATCGGCCATTCCGCATGGACGTTCAGGTCAGCTTCCCGTGCCGCCTTCCGTGCCTGCGGACCCGCTCGGGGCGTTCAAGGATTCGGACAGGGAAGACGTTTCCGCGGAGAGAGGGGGGAGTTGTCGGGCAGGGGGCATCGTCTGGGCGGGAGACGCCTGCACAATCGAGGTTTGAAGCGTCATCTGCATCTCAATGGATTTGACCGATCCGTTCAGCGAGTAGAGCATGGTGCCGATGGCGATCAAGGCGGCCGCAACTATCGCCAACGCCGTCCGGACATGGTTGATGCTCTTGCTGAGGCCGTTCATTTCGCCCCTGAGTCCTCTAATATCGCCCCTGATTTCGGCTAATGCCGCCTGTAGCCCGGACTCGAACCTACCCACACTTACAGCCAGCTCCATCTCGAAGCGAGTGTAATTCTTAGGGCGAGGATGGTAAGCAGGGACCCTGCCGGCTTTCCTGGGCGTGGTTGACGGTCCGCCGAGGTCTTGCTTGCCTTCTTGGGGCGGAGCCGATGGCCCGCCGTGGCCCTGCAGTCCTTCCTGGGTTTCCGGGTTCTGTCCAGACATAGGCTGGACAACCTTAACATCAAAATAATATCTGGTAATTGATGCAATAGCAATGACAGGAATTCAGGTCGGAGGCCTCACCGTACAACACAAAAAATCTAGAGATATCAAGAATTTGAAGCCCGTTCAACATCTTCGTCATAAAGCCTTGGCGTGAGATTTTGTCACGAAGCTTTTTCTTGCGCATCACTGCGTAGGGCATACGTCATAATTGCGTAGGGCATACGTCATAATTGAGGCATGTGTAAAAAGTATGAATTGGACTTCGCGGAGACAACGCACCTTTCCATTCAAGGGGAGCCCATAACGCATCTGTATTGACCGCAGAGACGATATTTCGCCCAATCCGACATTGAAGTCCGGCCTGATTGATAGGCATGTGCTTTTGCCCTTCTCTTCAGGCTCGGAGGGGCTTTTTTCACAGACATCATAATTGTGATACCCCGAAGGTTTCTTGCTTCCATGCGTCGGGGTGTTGACAGTCATCATGATCGAGTAGGGCGGCTCGTAAAGGTGGGCGGGGCGGGGGTGCTCAGGACTCCTGGCCCAGGAGCCTTTTCGAGAGCGCCAGGGCCTGGGGGGAGGGCGTGGAGCCGTCGAGCATCCTGGCCACCTCCAGAAGCCTCTCGTCCGGGGCCAGCTCGCTCACGATCGTGTGCGTCCGCCCGCCGTCCGGGCTCTTCTGTGCCAGGAAGTGCTTGCCGGGGATGGCCGCCATCAGGGGCTGATGGGTGATGACGAAGACCTGCTGGCGTTCCGAGAGCTCGGCCATCTTGGCGGCGACCTTGCCGGCGGTGTCCCCGGACAGCCCCGAGTCTATCTCGTCGAAGACGAGGCTCTGGTCGGAATGGGGTTCCTGGGCGGTCTTCAGGGCCAGCATGACGCGGGAGAGCTCGCCGCCGGAGGCGATGCGCGAGAGGGGCTTGAAGCCCTCGCCCGGATTGGGGCAGAAGAGGAAGACGGCCTGATCCGCGCCCTTGGGCCCCGAACTCTCGCCCATCGCGGCCTCCTCGGGGGCTTCCAGCGCGATCTTCAGTTCCACCTTGGGGAATCCGAGGGAACCCAGGGTGGAGGTGAGCTCCCCGGAGAGCGCCTCCGCCGCCAGGAGTCGGGCCCGGTGAAGCTTCGCCGCGCCTTCCCCCGCGGCGCGCGCGGCCTCCCTGACCCTTTTGGCGTATGTCTGGCGGTCCAGGCCCAGCGACTCCAGCCGGGCCTTCTCCCCCTTGAGCTCCGCGAATTTTTCCAGGACGTTGTCCAGGGTGGGCCCGTACTTGCGCTTGAGCCGGGACAGCGCCGAGAGCCGGGCGTCCGCCTCCTCCAGCCCGTCCGAGGCCTTGCCCAGGGACCTGCCGGCGTCCTTGACGTCCCTGGCCGCGTCCCCCAGGGAGGCAGAGCACTCCCGGGCGGTCTCGAGCGCCCCGGCGAGCGCCTCCTCCACGGCCGAGGCCTTGTCCAGGATGCCGGTAAGCCGCTCCAGGCGGCTCAGGATCCCGTCGTCCCCGTAGAGGTGGCGCATGGCCTCCTCCAGAAGCCCGGAGAGCCTCGCGCCCTCCTTGGCCTTGGCCTTCAGTTCCAGGAGGCCGTCGTCCTCCCCGGGCTGGGGGTTCACGCGCTTGATCTCGTTTAGCTGGAACTCGTGGAAGTCCCGCCTGTCCTCCAGCTCCTTTATCCCCGCCTCGGTTTCCGCGAGCTTCTGCCTGACGGATTCCCTGGCCCTGTGGAGCTCTGCCATCTCCTTCAGGAGGCCCGCGTGGCCGCCGAAGGCGTCCAGGAAATCCAGCTGGCGGGCGGGGTTCAGGAGGCTCTGCTGGTCATGCTGGCCGGAGAGGGCCAGAAGCTCCTCGCCCCACTGCGAGAGCTGGGCCACGGTGAGCAGGCTCCCGTTCAGCCAGGCACGGGACCTGCCGCCCGGAAACACCGTCCTCTTCAGGATGATCTCGTCCGACGGGCTGATGCCCTGGGCCGCGAAGAGCCCGCCGAAGGATTCCGGGCCGGACAGCGAGAAGAGCGCCTCCACCGTGAGTTCGGTGGTCCCGGCGCGTACCATGTCGGAGGAGGCCTTGCCTCCCCTCAACAGGCCAAGGGCCCCGGCCAGGATGCTCTTGCCGGCCCCGGTCTCGCCGGTGAGGATGTTGGCGCCCGGCCCGAAGGAGAGGGAGAGCCTTTCAATCAAGGCGAGGTTTCGTACCTGGAGTTCGACTAGCATCCTGATCTTGATCCGGGGTGTTCGGGAGGTGGCGGCCAGGGCGAGCGCCCGCCGGAAGCGGCTCGTCCGGGCAAGGGCCAAGAGGCGGGCCCGGTGGAGGGCCCGATTGCCGGTCGTGCCGGAGCCCTTAGGGGGCAGGGGCCTTTCGGCCCGGAAGTCGAGGCTTTTCGGCCCGGAAAGGCCGCAGGGCGAAGCGCGGTAGGGACGCGACCGGTCCGGACGGAGGCGGGGGCTTCATGGCGCAGGACTCCGGAAGGGTCGCCCGCGCGCAGTCGCCGGAGCACGAAACGCCCGCCCGTGAACCGGACGACGTTTGGAGCTACGACTGAAGGGCAAAAGGTCAACGGCAAGCGGGTCCTGGACGGGCGAAACGGCCGAATCGCGGCAGGTGACGGTTCCGGGACGCGGGAGACCGCTCAGGTACGCCGCGGAAACCTCCCGGACGCATGGGAAACCGTTCGGATACGAGCGGGAAACCGAACATGCACCCGCGGGAACCCGCTCCGGGACTCAAGGGAGGGGAGACCGTTCATGGCGCGCGGGAGGAAACGGTCAGGGTACGCGGGCGATCGTTCAGGCGCGAGCGGGAAGCCCCTCGTGGACGCAAGGGGAACGGTTCGGGGGCGGAGGGAAACCGTTCAAGGATAAGAGAGAGGGTTTTCGATGGCAAGAGGAGACCGGCCCGATGGAAGGGCAACGCCGTGACGGGGGAAGACGGCCCGGCTGCGGATGCCGGTCCCGGCGCGGAACGGGCGAGCCACCTCTCGCCCGACCGGCGGGAAGCGGCCCGGGGCGTCAGTCGGCGCTGGTCACCCTCAGCACCTCCTGGATGGTGGTGAGCCCGGCGAGCATCAGGTCCAGGGCGTTCTCGCGGAGCGTGGTCATGCCCTCGTTGCGGGCCATGGCCTTGATCGACAGCGCGTTGGAGTCGCCGTGAAGGATGACCTCCTTCATGCCGTCGGAAAAGGGCATGACCTCGACCGTGGCGATGCGGCCCTTGTAGCCGGTGTTGCGGCAGGCCTCGCAGCCGCGGCCGTGCTTGAGGGTGAGGTCCCCCTGCGTGATGAAGCCCAGATCCAGCGCCATCCTGGCGGTGAGCACGAACTCGTCGATGCAGTTGGGGCAGATGCGGCGCACCAGGCGCTGGGCCATGATGCCCACCACGGTGGAGGAGACCAGGAACGGCTCCAGCCCGAGCTCCACCAGGCGCACCACGGCGGAGGGCGCGTCGTTGGTGTGAAGGGTGGAGACGACCAGGTGGCCCGTGAGCGCCGCCTGCACGGCGTTCTCGGCGGTCTCCTTGTCGCGCATCTCGCCCACCATGATGATGTCCGGGTCCTGGCGGAGGATGGTGCGGATGATGCTCCCGAAGGTGATGCCGACCTTGGGCTGCACGGCTATCTGGTTGAACTGCTCGTGGACCATCTCTATGGGGTCCTCGATGGTCGTGACGTTCACCTCGGGGGTGGCGAGCTGGCGCAGGGTGGAGTAGAGCGTGGTGGTCTTGCCGCTCCCGGTGGGGCCGGTGACCAGGATGATGCCGTGGGGCCGCTGGGTGAACTCCTGCCACTTGCCGTAGTCGTCCTTGTTGTAGAACATCGTCTTGAGATCGAGGAACAGGGCCTCCGGATCCAGGATACGCATGACCACCTTCTCGCCGAAGGCGACGGGCACGGTGGACACGCGGACCTCCGCCTCTGAGTCCCGGTGGGCAATCTTGATGCGGCCGTCCTGGGGGCGGCGGCGCTCGGCTATGTCCAGTCTGGAGATGGTCTTGATGCGCGAGACGATGGCGGGGTGGATGACGACGGGGAGGCGGTACATCTCGTGGAGGACGCCGTCGAAGCGCATGCGCACCAGAAGGCAGTCGCGCTTGGGCTCCAGGTGGATGTCCGACACGTGCCCGTCGAAGGCCTCGGCGAACAGGAGGTCGATGAGGTTCTTGATGTGCTGGTCGTCGTCGTTGATCTCCGAGGCGCTTTTCAGCTTGACGTACTGCTCGAGGTTGGAGACGTCCAGGCCCAGCCGCGAACCCCCGCTGAAGAGCCCCGTCGCCCCGCGCACCGAGCTCCCGAAGGCGTAGATGTCGCCGATGAGCTTCTTGAGGTTCGACTGGCTCATGATGACGGGCACGGCGGGGTGGCTGGAGACCCGGCGCACGTCGTCCAATATGTTCTGGCAGAAGGGGTGCCTCACGCCCACCTGGAGGTTCTGGCCCTCGTAGCCGAGGGGGAGCACCAGGTGCCGCTGGGCGAAGGTCTGGGGGAGGAGGGTGGTGATGAAGTCGATATTGAGCTCGCGCTGCTCCACCCTCCGGTAGGGAAGCCCGCTCTGCTTGGCCATCAGGTGCGCCAGGACCTCGTCGTCTATGACCCTCTTGCCGTTGTGGGTGCCCACCAGCGGGAGGTTCAGGCTCAGGAGGAAGTCCAGGGGGTCGGCGGTCGTTTCCTGGCCCGACTGGGCCGAGGCGCCGCCCCGGCTCCGGGAGCGCTTGGCTCCGGCCTCCAGGGCCATCTGGTAGTCGCCCGTGATGCTTCCGGCCTGTTTCTGCCCCAGAAGCCCCACGGACATGAGAAGGTTCAGGAGATACTCCAGGGTGAATTTGCCGGCCGTCTGGCTCATATGGGATAAGTCCCTCCGGGGGTGGTCCCCTTTTCCAGTGCCTATCGGGCTCTCCGTCCGGCAGGGCGCCGGGTGTCCCGGAAGGCTCTGGAAAAGGAGACGACAGTCAGAAAATCAAGAAGTTGTCAAGGGAACCAGGCGCTTAGCGAGCCGTTTTAGGCTCTCGCCGGGAACCGTTGGCCAAGCGCGAGCCTCGACAAGCCCTCATGGAATTCTAACCGGAACGGCCCCTTAAGTCTCCCTCCCGGGCAGGACGGCTGCCCTGGCGAGAGCCGGGGGGCCGGGCGGGCAAAGGGGCGTCTCGTGCCGGTCTGCCGTTGGAGATCCATTTCCAGGGGCAGCGGAGGGCAGGACGGGGCATACTGCCCGAACCGGTCCAGCGAGGCCGCTCCTGCCCGAACCGGTCCTGGGTGGCCGCTCCTTGCCCGAACCGGTCCTGCGAGGCCGCTCCTTGCCCGAACCGGTCCTGTGGGGCCGCTCCTTGTCCGAACCGGTCCTGCGAGGCCGCTCCTTCGCGAACCGGTCCTGTGGGGCCGTTCCTTGCCCGAATCGGTCCTGCGAGGCCGCTCCTTCGCGAACCGGTCCTGCGAGGCCGTTCCCTTCCCGAACCGGTCCTGCGAGGCCGCTCCTTCGCGAACCGGTCCTGCGAGGCCGCTCCGTCGGGAACCGGTCCTGCGAGGCCGCTCCTTCGCGAACCGGTCCTGCGAGGCCGCTCCTTCGCGAACCGGCCCTGTGGGGCCGTTCCCTTCCCGAACCGGCTCTGTGGGGTCGTTCCCTTCCCGAACCGGCCCAGTGGGGCCGCTCCTTCGCGAACCGGCCCTGTGGGGCCGTTCCCTTCCCGAACCGGTCCTGCGTGGCCGTTCCTTAGCCTGGACCGGTCCAGCGGGGCCGCTCCTAGCCTGAACCGGTCCAGCGGGGCCGTTCCAGCCCTAATCGATTCTGCGGAGGGGGATCCTGTTCGAACCGGTTCTGCAGGCGCGAACCGCCCCGGGCGATGGGGCGCGAATTGGCGAGCCGGAGGGGGGGACTCTGAGCGATCCTCAAATGATAGCACATCCCGGCGGGGCGGACGCGAGCGAAATACCGCCATAAACGCCGCAGCCGGGCTAACTGCATGATTAGCGTAAAAATTTTTAAAAAAATAAGGTTATAATGGTTCAAGGCCCGGGCCCTCGCGGGACTCGCCTGGAGGAAGCCCTCCGGCGGGCCCCGCGAGGGCCCGGAGTCCTTGAGTTGACCCCGCGCCCGGAGGGCCGGTCCAATCCAGCCCGCCGCGTAGCCGAGCGGCCCGCGCGACGCGTGGCGCCGCCAGGATCCGTATCGCCGGAGGGCCTCCGGATCGCCCGCAGGCCCCAGGAGGTCGCTTCGGCGCCGCGGGACTGGCTCTTTCTGCCGGAACGTCCGCCGGTGCATCCCCGGACGCGACCGTCCGGCCCGGGCCTTCGCGGGGGAAGGAGGCATCGCCGAAATGGTAAGCACACAAAGCGCCGTGAAGGCGCCGGACTTGAACGACTGCCTGATAACGGCGTTCAACGCCGCCCGGATCGCTTCATCCAGGCTCCTGGACGCCTACATGGACCAGCTGAAGGGCCACTGGGAAGGCCCGCCGGGGGATCCCGGCGGCCCCATGCGGGACTCCGAGCGCGAGATACGCCGGCTCCTCTACGAGGCCTTCCCGGACCACCAGATCTATGTGGGGGAGGGCCCGGAGCGGGGGAAGGCCCCGGAGCTCTTCTGGATGGTCGACCCCTTGGACGGCGCCTGGAGCTTCGGGCGGGGAAGCGCGTTCTTCGCCGTGTCGCTCTCGCTGATCGGCAAGGGCCCCGCCGGGGCCCACGAGCCTCTCCTGGGGGTGATCATGGCCCCGGTCTTGATGGAGATGTTCTGGTCCGTGGCCGGGGAAGGCGCCTTCCAGTGCCGCCAGGTGCCCGGCATCGGGCTGAGCGAGGGGCCCGTAAGCGTCTCAGACACCGGCCGGCCTGAGGAGGCGTACGTGCGGACGGCACTCCCCGGTCCCGGCAGCGGCGGCGGCGGGAAGCTGGCGGCAAGGCGCCTCCAGGACTCCGCGCGGGCCGTGGCGGCCGAGGAGTCGGTGTCCCTGAGCCTGGCCTACGTGGCCGCGGGCCGCGCGGACGGGTTCTACCTGCATGACTGCGGCCTTTGGGCCCCGGCGGCCGGCGCCATGCTCGTGTCCGAGGCCGGCGGCAAGGTGACCGGGC
Source organism: Deltaproteobacteria bacterium (assembly GCA_031263485.1). Classification (GTDB taxonomy): domain Bacteria; phylum Desulfobacterota; class Desulfarculia; order Adiutricales; family Adiutricaceae; genus JAIRZX01. Next base: position 8,544 of record JAISFS010000115.1, read on the forward strand.
TTTCCGGCGACGACTACCGGCCCGAGGACGGCGGCGGCCTCCTGGCCTCCAACGGCATCCTCCACTGGAAGTTCCTGGAGTCCGTAAGCGAAGGCTGACGGTTTACGGCTTCCGGAGCGCGCTGGAGCGGGGAGGGCGCGTCCGTGTCGGGCCGTCCGCCCGGCCTTGAGGAAACCCTGCCGAAAGCCTTTTCCAAGGTTTTCCGGCGCCCTGCCGGACTTGATGCGAGCGGCCGGAAGGCGCGTGCGTCCGGGCGGCGAGAGGCCGGAAGGCGCAAACGTCCGGGCGGCGAGAGGCCGGAAGAAGGCGCTCAAGTCCTTCCGGATGCCGACATGGGCAGAAGCTGAGGAAGAAACGTGATAAGACGCGGGATTCCCCCGGAAGGCGGCAGATGAACGGATCCTGAGCGGCCGAACGGGGGCCCGGAAACGAAAAAGCCGAAGGCAAAACCTTCGGCTTTTTCGCGTTCCGGCCCCAAGCCTTCCGGCGGGGCTAAGATTCGGGGGTCATGTCGGCCGAATGCCCTGCGGCCGTAGCATCGTTCTTTTGGCGGAGCTCCGGGCGGGCGTCAGAAGCCCAGGCCCAGCCCGGCCAGTTCCTCGCCGACAAGGATGCGGTCGATGTCCAACAGGATCTTCACTCCCTTGCCGATCTTGGCCATGCCCAGTATGTACTCCGTGTTGAGCCTGGAGCCGAAGGCGGGGGCGGCCTCGATGTCGTCGGCCTTGATGTTGACCACCTCGGAGACGTAGTCAACCACGATGCCTATATGGATGAAACGGTCGGCGCCAGCCGCCACGTCCACCACGATGATGCTGGTCTTGTCCGTGTACTCGGTCTCGGACATGTTGAACTTGAGCCGCAGGTCCACCACGGGGATGACCTTGCCCCGGAGGTTTATGACCCCCTTGACGAACCCCGGCGTCTGGGGCACGGTCCTTATCGGCATCATGCCTATGATCTCGCGGACCTTCAGGATGCCGATACCGTACTCTTCGGAGGCCAGGGAGAAGGTGAGGAACTTGCCCTCTTGGCCGGCGGCTCTCCCCTTGTTCAGCTCGGGCTGGCTTTTCGGTGAACTGGCGCTGCTCATGTTTCTCTCCGCTTGACGGCCGATCGGCCGGATAAACGCCCGGGGCTGACGCGCCGGACCCGGCGGCGGTGGCGGCGCTGGACGTCCCGGCCAACCTCGCCTCCAAGCCAGGCTTACAGCTTGAAGACTAGCAGAGAAGCTTGAAAAAAGCAAGGAAACGCCAAAAAAACGGGGCTTCCCGTGGGAGGTCCCGGTCGCTCCCGGAGCCCCACTCCCGGTGATGCGGCATGAGGCGTCGCAGGGCAGGGACAGGGCTAATGCGACAGCTTTCACCGCAGTTCGCGGGACGCGGGCCCGAAACAATTTTTGCGGGCGCCCGGACGGGAGCTTGACGGCGGCAGGGTCCGGAGTGCGGAAGAGTCGGCGCGTGGCATGCAGGACGCCGATGTCCCTCCAGGTCCGTGAATGCCGATGTCCCTCCAGGTCCGCGAATGCCGATGTCCCGCCTGGCCCGCGAATGCCGGCGTCCCGTCGGGTCTGCCGAATGCCGAGCCTTGCCGATGCCCTGCAGGTTGCCGATGGTCGCGCCTCCCGTCGCCGAGGCGAGCCCGAGCGGCATGGGGATTCCAGACGGCGCGGCGCGTGAATACGCGGGAAATCCCGTTGCCGATCTGCGGCGGGCGCCGTCCGCCATGGTCCGGAGGGCCAAAAAAAAGGGCGGAAGGTCTTCCCTCCGCCCTTCCGGTCAAGACGGTACGCGGGCCGCGACGGTACGCGGGCCGCGAAAGCGCGCCGCTACAGGGTGGGCCCGCCGATGGGGCGGCTGCAGGCGCACAGGAGCCCGGTCTGGAGGGCGTCCAGGATCCTCAAGGCCTCGTCGGTGTTGCGGCCCACGGACAGGGTGTTGACGGTCACGTGCTTGATGACGTTCTCGGGGTCGATGATGAAGGTGGCGCGGAGGGGGACCCCGGCCTCCTTGTCGCGGATGCCGAGCTGGTTGATGAGCGAGCCGCTGGAATCGGCGAAGGACCAGTGGTTGAGCTTGCTGAGGTCCTTGTGGTCGCGACGCCACGCGAGCTTCACGAACTCGTTGTCGCCGTTGCCGCCGAGGAGCACGGCGCCGCGCTCGTCCAGGGCGCCCACGATCTTGGAGTAGCCCACGATCTCGGTGGGGCAGACGAAGGTGAAGTCCTTGGGGTAGAAGTAGATGATCTTCCACTTGCCGGGGAAGGAGGCCTCGGTCAGGTTCTCGAAGGCGCTCTCGCCGTTCTCCTTGTCGAGGTTGAAGCCGGGCTTGACGCCGACTATCTTGAAGGGGTCGAGCTTGTCGCCGACCGTCTTCGGGATGATGAGGGGCTTGAAGCCCTTGCGGAAGTGGTGAAAGGCGTCCAATTTCTCGTCCGTCATATGTTTCTCCTCGAGCTATGATAAGAGGTGATTCCTGGCTTGTGGTTCATGTGGACGACCGATGTCCAGCCGGAGGCGGGGCTGCGGTCTTGCCTGCCGAAGGCAGTGCGGGGGCGCGAGTCCAGAGGTTAGGCCTTATGCCGGACGCCTGCGGGGAGCCCGCGAGAGGCGGCCCGTCAGCGGGGGTCCCGGAATTCCGCGACTACACGCGGTCCCGACGCAAGTCGCTCCGGGGTGGCTTCCGGTGGCGGCATCGGGTGATAAGCGACAAAAAAGTTTAGAAAAAAAACAGTCCCTTGTCAAAGGCCGGACGGGTTGACTCGACGGAACAGGGGCTAACCGGCAGGCATAGGATCTTTGTCGAGCTCAAAGTGTATCGGAAGTGCCTTGGCGATTCATTGTTACTACATTATGTGGAAATAGCCAGGATGAGGAGTATGCATGAGCGTAGACTGGGGTTCGGCTAGAATTGTGAAAGAGGTGATTGGCAAAGCAAGATGCTACAAAAAGAATCTACGGGAAAATCTGGCTAGAGGCCGGACAGTCAGATGCATGGAATGCGGGGCAGGCGGAATGCGGGGCAGGCGGGCTGGAGATAGAAATTGGTGGGATTGGAAGGCTCGCGGGGATCTGGGCAACGGCGTACGATGGCCTCGGAGGCGGCAGGCAAGGCAGTCTCAGGCGGGCGTTGCCTCTCAGGCCCCGTTCAGGGGTTTCTGTCCCCAGACCAGCATGGCGGACTGGAAGGTGTAGGTCTGGTGCTCGACTCCCTTGAAGCCCGCGTCTTCCAGCTCGTCCATGATGACGGCCGGGTGCGGGAAGTCGATTATCGACTGGCTCAGGTAGTCGTATGCCTTGCCCTGGCTGTAGAAGAAGCGACCCGCCAGCCAGGGGGAGACGGTCGCCAGGTGGAAGCGGTGGATGGGGGCCAGGAAGTTGCGGGAGTCGAAGAAGAGCTCGAGGATGAGGAAGCGTCCGCCCGGCTTCAGGAGCCTTTTCGCCTCGCGGTAGAGCGCGGGGCGGTCGGGGAGGTTCCTGATTCCGAAGGAGATGGAGACCGAGTCGAAGGAGGAGGATTCGAAGGGGGCCTTGTAGACGTCCCCCAGGACGAGCTTCACGCCCTCCCCGTAGCCTAGCCTGGCGAGCTTGTCCGCGGCCACGTCGAGCATGGGGGCGGAGAAATCCAGGCCCGTCAGGTTGGCGTATGGCCAGAGGGACCGGATGGCCCTGAGCTGCTCGCCCGATCCGGTGGCCAGGTCCAGGAAGCTCCCAGGGTACTCCATGGCCGTGAGGCGGCGGGCCAGGGCCTTGCGCCAGAACTGGTCCCTCCCGAAGCTCAGGAAGCTGGACAGGAAGTCGTAGCGTTCGGAAACGCTGTTGAACATGGACTGGATGCTTCCGGAGTACTGCCGGAGGCTGTTTCCGTAGGCGCTGGTATCCATTTGATCGGTAAGACCGCTCGCTTTGCGTGGTTGACCCCCGGCGCGGTCAGGGGGTCCGTCCGGGGTTGCCTTTGCCGTCCTGCGGGCGGCCGGGGAAGTGTTCAATCGCTCAGTATGACATGTTTGCCGGGCTCTTGGCAATTGCGAAGGGAGCCCGGGCAACGGGCACGTCAGGGCCATGCGTCGGGAGCCCGGCCGGACGGGGCGGTCACCCGTGCCCGGCGAAATCCCCGGAGCTGTCCAGGAACTCCAGCACGTACGAGATGCCGGGGCGCACCATCCAGGCTCCGGCTTCCAGGAGCTCCTCTTCGGAGGCGCCTCCCTGGGTCAGTCCCAGGGCCCGGATGCCGGCTCCCTTGGCGGAGTTAATGTCGAAGGCGGAGTCCCCCACGAGGACCGCGTGCGAGGCGTCCGTGTGGAGCTGCTTAATCGCGAGCTGGGGGATGTCCGGGTAAGGTTTGGGTTTTACGCCCTCGTCGGGGCCCACGGCGGTGTCGAAGTATTTGGCGATGCCCATGGCGGCCAGATCCAGCCAGGGCTGGCTGCGGTTGGTGGCCACACCCAGGGAGAGCCCGCGCCTTCTGGCCTCCTTCAGGACGTCCTCGGCCCCGGGGTAGAGGGGGCAGTTCAGGTCGATCCGGCGGACGACGTTCTCCTCGTAGAACTTTTGCCAGGCGGGATCGTAGCTTCCCCACATGGCCTCCCAGAACGACTCCATGGTGAGGCTTATGGCGGCGAGGACCTCCTTGTCGCTCTTCTCGGGAAGCCCGAACTCCCTTGCGATTATGTTGGTGCCTTCCACGCAGGCCTTGAGGGAATCGACCAGCGTGAGGTCTATATCGAAGATGAGCGTGTTAATCATTACTGAACGTCCACGCGGTCCCGGAAAGGGAACGCTGGAAAGAGGACGCGGAGTGGCCTGGCGGAGCTTTGCGGCCTCCCGGCGGGGGAGCGAGGCGGAAGTTGGCTTATTTGAAACGATTTAATAACACGTCGGGGCCAAGTTATCAAGGCGGATCGCCCCGCGGCCCTGACGGTCGCGTCGGCCTCCCGTCGCCCGTCCGCGTCGGCCTCCCGTCGCCGTCCGCGTCGGCATTGCAAGGATAAGCTTGCGGCGATTCGCGTTGGCGCCGGTCGGCCACGGGCGGTTCCGGTCGGGGCCGACGGGTCGTCTTGAGGTCAAGGCGGACGGCGGGCGGCCTTCGCCTCCATCGCGGACGGCGCGGTCATTTGGGGTGCTGTCGCCGATTCATGGCTCTAAGTTACTCCCCGTTCAGGCAGACCTGAATCCTGTCGCGCGTCTTCCCGCGGAAGCCGGTGTCGGCAGCTCCAGGGCGCTTGGAGCCGTCCCGCATCAGGATCGAAGGGATTTGCAGGGAGGCTCGTTGCGGGCCGGTCGACTTGACCCTCTGGCGTGGCCTGCGTCTGACAGGACGGGGCGGCAGGTGCCGAGGCCGCTAGCAATGGATCGCGGTCGACGGGACAGTGGTTGATGGGATCGCGGGCGACTGGACTGCGGACGGGGATCTATGGCAAAGGATCTGCGGGCATCGGGAGCGCGGGCAGCGGATCGGTGGCGAAAGGGTAGCTGGCGAAGGGAGCGGGAAAAGGCTGTTCAAAAATGCAAGAAAATGGTTCCATTCCGTCGAGGGAAAGTGCTAGAATGCTCAATTACGCCCGAGGTTCGGCGCGGCCCAGCATCTTGGGCAGTGGCCTCCTCGGAGAGAGCGGTTGACATTGACGCTAGCCACTTTCCGGCGTCCGTGAGCCCATCGGCGATGAAGGGCGTCTCGAATGGGCTTGTGACCTTCGGCAACCGTAATTTTCTGCAGGCAGACGAAATTAGAAAGGACTTTGCAAAGTTTTTGCATCCCTTTTTCAGGATCTTAAGCAATCAGACGTTTTTCCTGCTATTGTTTTTCTTTCTGACTTTGTCTTTCTGATTCTGCCTTTCGGATTGTCTGATCGGATTTAGCGCGAGGACATGAAGGTCCTCCCCAGAGCCTTAGAGGACTGCCCTGAGCCAGGTAATCCAGTAATAGTCCGAGCCTTTGCCGGGCTTCCAAGTCAATTTATTTAGTTAATTCAACATTTTATATAGTTTCACATGCCGCCCGGAGCCTCCGACTCCTCCCGCCTCCCGGTGCCTTGCGCCATCCAGCCTTCCCTTTTTTAGAGCCTTCAAGCCTGCGATCGCGATTTTAGGACCCCGATAAGGGACCCTTTGCCGCGCTTCCGGAAAAACGGCCTTTTTCGTTGCCTGTTCGCTCGCGTTGCCGCTATCCGGATCCGACTCGGCGCGAGGGTGGTCGGCGGCAGGCTTTGCGGGAAGACGGTCAGGCGACCGCCTTGAGAGCGGCGGCGGACGAGTTGCGAGTTTTATGAGCCGCGCGGTCGATGCGCGTCCGGCCCCCTACTCGGACGCGGCGATCTGGCGGGTGCGCACATGTCCCGCGCCCGCCTCCTCCCGCCTTCGGGCGACGCGTCCCTGACGAGGGGGAAGATGCCCCGGTCCCGGCCCCTGACGAGGGGGAAGACGCCCCGGTCCCTGACGAGGGGGAGGATGGCCCGGTCCCGTCCGGAACGCCCGGAGCGGTCCGCAGCCACGTGCCTGGAGATTCAATGAGGTTCCGCAGATCCATCAAGATTTTCCCCGGGGTGAAGCTCAACTTCGGAAAATCCGGGCTCACCTCCCTGTCCGTAGGGGGGCGCGGGGCTTCGGTCTCCCTGGGCAAGGGCGGCGCCTTCCTGAACCTGGGCCTGCCCGGCACCGGGCTCAGTCACCGGATGCGTCTGGACTCCGGGAAACCGGTGCCCAAGGCAGCGACGCCCAAAGCCGTGGCCCAGACCCCGAAGCTCCCCCGCGACATCCTGGGCTCCAACGCCATGTACCTCCCGCCGCTCGCGGCGCCTGCCGGGAAACCCGTCCCCTTGACCCCGACACTCCCGGGGTCCGCCGCCTTCGGTTCAGGTCGGCCCGGGCCCCCCCCGGCGCCGTCGAAGCCATCCGTGGCCTACGGGCGGCCCCCCGCCGCGGAGGGTTCCAGCCCGTCAGGCCTTGAGGCGACAGTATTTGGTCAGGGCGCCGCGCCGATGGTTCCGGAGGGCCCGGAAGTTCCGGAAGTTCCGGCGGCGCCGCTGGCCAGGCAGGCGTCCCGCGAATCGGCGTCCCCGGTCTACCTGGCCCCGGCCTGGCCGGCAGCGGCTTCGGTCGCGCCCGCGCCCGAAGATCTTTCCGCGGCCAAGGTCTCCGTGTCTGCCCCGCCGCGGCCTTCCTCATCTTTTTCCGTCGCTCCCGCGGCTACGGCTCCGCTCAAGCCGTCCGTGGCCTCCGTCTCGCCGGCGGCATCCATCTCGCCTGCGGCATCGGCGTTTTCTGCGGTCATGCCGTTGCCAGCGGCTTCGGCGATCCCTGCGGCCGCGGCGGCGCGGGCGACGGGCTTCCCGCCGACGGCCGTGGCGCCGCCGCTTGAGCCCTTCGTGAGCCCGTTCCCGGCCGCCTTGCCTCTACCCCAGGGGAACGGCGCCGCGGGCGAGCTTTTGAAGCGCGAGGCAGAAAGGCTAAACCAGGCCTACGACGGGATGGTGAACCAGCACCGGAAGATACGGCTTCCCCCGGCGGACCCCGCCGACGCCTACGAGAGGTTCATGCCGCCCAGGCCGGGCTTCAGGATTTACCCGCTCGTGACCGCGGGGCTCGCGCTCTTCGCGATGCTCGCGGTCCCCGCCACCCTTCACCCGCTCGCGGTCTTTTTCCCGGCGCTCCTGGCCCTGGGGATCTCCGTGTGGCTGGGGCTCTCGGACGCCTCGCGCATAAGCCGCTGGCGGAGGGCCGCCAGGCGCGCCGAGGAGTTGCGTGACAGCGCCATCTCCGGCCACTACACGGCGGTGGAGACCGTGCTCGCCGGGGTGCTCTCGGAGATCGACTGGGTGCTGGAGACCAGCGCCTCCTTCGAGGCGTCCCCCGACGGGAGCGGCATCTCCGTGGATGTGAACCTCCCGGAGATAGAGGATCTGGAGAAATGCACCCTGGTCGCCCGCAACGCCGTGGCGGGCCTCGTGATGGTCCCGAAGAAGCAGTGGGTGGTCCAGCGGGAGTACCAGCTCCAGGTCCACGCCATACTCCTCAGGATCGCGGGGGAGATCTTCTTCCACTTCCCGACGGTCCGGCACGTGGTGGCCAGCGGCTGGACCGACCGCGCCGATCCGGCGACCGGCAGGATCCGTTCCGAGTACATCATCTCCGCGGTATTCGATCGGGAACTCTGGGCCGCCATCAACCCCGCCGCGGCCGATCCGGTCGAGTGCGTGGGGCTCTTCCCCGTGAGGCGGGACATAGGCGACGACTCCTGCATGTCGCCGGTGGATCCATTCAGGCCGGACTGGAAGGGCGGGACGCCCGCCGCGCAGCCGGAGGGTCTGGCCGTTCCGGCTTGAAACTCCACGGATCTTTGGGAACAAGAAAGCCACAGGGGGAACGAGAAAGCCACAGAGTCACTCCTGCCGTTGCTGTCGGGCAAGGAGCCCGGGTCGAGTCCGCGGTCGTCCGCCACGATCGGTCTACGGGCATGCGTACCGGCTGATGCACGGCGGCCCTCGACCGCCGTTTTCCGGCACCTGTCCGGGCGGAGGATTATCCCGCCTCCGACGGGCCGGTCGGATAGCGTCTGGCCGGTTTCCATCGGGAGGCTGTTGATCCGTTTCCAGCGATTATCCGAACATTTTTTTCTTATTGCTGAGTATGATAGGTTAATCTTGATTTTCGGGACAATCGGAAAGTCGTGGAAGAGGGAAAGAGGATGTAATGGTGAGGAGGGGATGGAGCGGCCAGTCCTGCGGAGGGCGCGGTTCGCCCGGTCTGACTTTCCGGAACACTAAGGCGGTAAGGGCGCATGTGCCCTGTCGCGAAACGTAATCGCGGCGTGTCAAGGGGGCGGGCATGAGGTTCCGAAAATCGATCAAGATTTTCCCAGGCGTGAAGATCAACATCGGCAAGACCGGCTTCACCTCCGTTTCGGTCGGGAAACCCGGGGCCACCGTCAACGTGAGCGGCAAGGGGTCTTTCCTGACCGTAGGCCTGCCCGGCACCGGCCTGAGCCACCGCATGCGGCTTTCCGGCGGGCAGCCCGGCGCGCGGGGCTCCAGGTCGGCGCGGTTCATAGGCCCCTTGGACGGGCAGGCCGTGAACGAGGCGGAATACCGCCGACAGGCCTACCTGTTCGCGCTGAACCTGCAACGGCGGATCCTGCCCCTCTCCGCCGATCCGGAGGAGGCTTCCCGGAGGTTCATGCCGGCCAGGCCTCACCTGAGGATCTGGCCGATTCTCCTGGGGGCGTTTTCCGTCCTGGCGCTCGCGACGCTCTCTTGGCGCGGCGCCGGGCAGTCCGGGCTGATGACGGTCGCGATCCTGACGCTTCTGGTCTCAGGCGTCTGTGCCCTGACGGACGTCTGGCGCCGCAGGCGCTGGCGCCGGGCGGCGGGGCGCGTCAGGGAGCTCGTGGAAAGCGCGGCTCGGGGCCACGGTGCGGCAGTCGAGGCCGTGTTCGCCAGGATCGTCGAGGAGACCTTCGGGCCCCAGGCGGTAGGCGGAGCCGTGCTCGCGTCCCCAGACGGGAGCGCCGTCTCCTTCGAGCTGAACCTCCCGAGTCTGGAGGAGCTTGCCGCCTCGGTACCGGCGTCCAGGTTCAGCAAGGCGGGCATCAGGGCCGACCGCAAGAAGGAGCAGGCCCTGAGGGAGGACTACCAGCTCATCGCGCACTCGACGCTCATGTTCGCGACCGGAGAGGCCTTCCGCCTGTTTCCGACGGTACGGCGGGTCATCGCCAGTGGCTGGGCCCTCCAGTCCGATCCGGCGACGGGCAGGACCGACCGCGGGTGCCTTGTGTCAGTCGTTTTCGAACGGGGCATCTGGGGTTCCATGAACCCGGCCGGGGCCAACCCCGTCGACTTCACGGGTAATTTCCCCGTCAGGCGGGATATAGCCCCGGACGGCGCCTTGCGCCCGATCCAGCCCTTCCCGCCTGTCTGATATGTCTGATATCTCTGCTCTGTCTGGAGGTCCGGGCAAGGCCGAGACCGAAAAAGGCGATCCGCCGTCTCGAAAAAGGCGATCCGCCGTCTCGATGGGAAGAACCGCCGTCCAGAATGTCCGCGGTCCCGATGAGAAGTGCCGGTTGAGTCGGACCATCGCGTTTCAGGCTCGGGCGAAAACTTTTCCCCGCGTCTCGCGGGCGGGATCTTCCGGAGTCCCCCGGATACTCCCATGTCCTAAGGACGCTCCGTAATTCCACGGACTTCGCCGGACGGAACCGCCCAGGGCCCGGAAAAGAGTTGCCCCGCCGGGCCTTGAGGGTAACAAGGCCCGGCGGGGCTTTTCCTGCCCCCTGAAGCCCTGCCTGGCTCCCCCGGAGTGAGGAAGAGGAGCCTGCAGGGTAGGGAGAGACCGGCTGGGACCGTTAACGGGTCGATCCCCTGCCCGCGGCGGGCAACCGAGGTTCGACCCAGACCTCCCTGGCGCCCAGCAGATCGCGTCAGGAAACCATCAAAACCGCCCCGCCGCGCGGCTCGCGCCGCGCCCGGCGGGGCTTTCCGCCCCTTGTGTGCCCTGCCCGGCTCCCCCGGAGTGAGGTGGGAAGCCAATCAGAGGGGTAGAAACCGGCGGCTCGCGCAGGTTGCGCCTGGGAGCCGGAAACACTGAATTGCGGCCGACTCGCGATCCCGGACCGGCGGTCGGACGTCTTAAACGTGCCATGCCCTTGAGCGCTTCGGTTCAACCGTCTCTGCGCGACAGCCCTCAAGGCTGGCCCGCGCTTCCGTCCTTATCGTCCTCCTCGGACTCGCGTCCCCCGGCGAAGGGGTCGCCCTTGCCTTCCATAAAAGAGCGGCAGAGCTTCACGGCCTCCCAGCCGTCCAGGACCACGTGATCGACCTCCAGGTAGCGTCTCGCCGCCTCGCGGCGCCCCCGCTTGCCTCCGTTGGTGAAGTTCGGGCCCAGGAAACCGCAACCCACGAAGAAGGGCGGGGCCGGGCGATCGGTATAGGCGTCCTTCACGAGGCGAGTGAGGCGCCTCACCTCCTCGACGCTCTCCAGAAGCAGGATCGAGATGCCGACCAGATCCGGCTCCCGCTGGAGGATCTCCTTCATGAAGATCCTGGCGGGGACCCCGGTGCCCAGATCCGCCACCTCGAAGCCGTCAGCGCGCAACAGGTACCCCGCGAGGTTCTTGCCGAGGTCGTGGAAGTCGCCCGCGGGGGTGCCCAGGACCACGAGTCCCCGGCGGCGGCCGCGGCCCGCCGCCTCAAGCGCGGGGATGACCGTCTCCATGGCGGAGCGGATGATCTCCCCGGTCAGCATGAGCCCGGAGATGTAGCAGGCGCCGGAATCGAAGAGTCTGCCCACCGCCGCCGCCCCGGCGGTCAGCGCCTCCACGAGCCTTCTGGGGTCTTCCCCGGCTTCCAAGGCTTCGCGGACGATGGCGATCGCCCCCTCCTCGTCGAAGGCGGCAAGACGTCCGGAAAGCCTCACGGAGAAGCCGGAGGCCTCGGGCGCCGTCGGCGCCGCGTAAGGGGGGGCGCCGTCAGGCATTGAAAGGGCCCTCGCCCGGGCCACCGCCGGAGGCGGGGTACCTGAAGCCGCCATCCGCCCGGCCCGACTCGCCGCGTCCCCGGCCGCAGGCGTCCAGGGGGAGCCCCAGCTCGGCGGTCAAGGTCAGCACCCCTTCCGGGGCGATGTAGGCCCCAGCGGCCACGGGGCGCGAGGACGCGTCGAAGAAGAGGTAGTCCAGGCGCAACGCGGGGTCTCCGGCGCCGCGCCCGAAGAGGTAGGCCTCGGGCTCGGAGAGCCTGGAGGGAGCGGCGCTCAGGGCGGCGCTCTTCAGGAGCCCCTGGGCGCCTCCCTGGATGAGGCCCTTCAGGAACGAGGCGGAAAGCTCGGCCTCGATCAGCGGTCTGTAGGGGTCCAGGATCATGCGGCCTTCCTCCGCCATGAAGGGGGCTTTGCCCGGAAGCCTGAAGGAATGGCGCATCAGGGCGAGCGGAGTGCCCGGCAACACGCCCAGCCGCGCGGCGGCGTCCGGGGCGGCCCGCTCGACGGCCGAGAAGAGGAGCTCGCAGGCGAACTCCTCGCCGGAGAGCCCGGGGTCGGAAACGTTTAGCGAAAAGGGGGCCTTGCGCCAGTTGAGGCCGGTCACGAAGGTCCCGCGGCCCGGGTAGCGCTCCAGGATGCCCTCGTCCACGAGGACCTTGAGCGCCTGGCGCACTGTCAGAAACGAGAGCCCGGTGGACTTGGCGAAGGCCGTTTCCGAGGGTATGCGCTCGCCGGGGCGGTAGGTGCCGTCGGCCACGCGGCTCCTCACGAGATCGGCCAGGCGGCGGTACTGCGGGACCTCCCGTTCTCCCGGAAGCTGGGCCTGGGGGCCCGGTTTTTCGGCATCGGTCATGTGGACTCGGAAGGCTTTCGCCCGTCGGAAGCGGGGAATGAGGCTGAAAATGGCCGAAATGCTATATAGCATTCAATAGCCTCTTTTATACCCTCATTTTTTGCCTTCTGTCAAGTCCTCTTAAGAGGTGTGGACAAGTATTTTTTTGTCTGAGGCATTTGAGGGTTCCTTGGACGCGTCGAAAGGCTCCTGAAATGGGGAAAATTGTCGAAAAATTAAGTTATTACGCGCGTTTGAGAGGCAGAAGGCCGAAAGCGCCCTTCTCTTTAGGGCTTTTGGCATGCGTTTGGGCTGAACGCCCTTCCAAGGGCGGATGATCGGACATTGGTGAGGGAGAGGTGCCTCGGTGGCCGGTCTGAAGCAGGTCGCGACCGCTCGCCATGAGTCAGAGAGTCTGTCTCGGCGAGAGTCGGGAAGGCGGTCGCAAAAGAGTCGAATGAAGAGCCAAGCCGGCTGATGTCCGGTGAGTTGCCCTGGCGATATTCAGTTAGCCCGGTCCCTGGCGATATCCGGGGAGTCCGGTCCTTGGCGGTATCCGGGTAGCCCGATCCTTGGCGATATCCGGGAAGTCCGGTCCTTGGCGGTATCCGGGTAGCCCGGTCCTTGGCGATATCCGGGTAGCCCGTTCCTTGGCGGTATCCGGGTAGCCCGATCCCTGGCGATATCCGGGGTGTCCGGTTTCAGGTGATATGGGGCCCTGCCATGGCTACGGCATGGGAGCCGATTCCGGCACAGGCTTGATTCCGGTAGGGGACAGAGGCGGAAGAAGGCGGAAGAAGGCGGAAAAATCTGGAAAGCGCATGGGATGGGATGCCGGTTGGCGTCATCCTGGTGGCCTTGCCAGGGGCGGAGCCATGTCTTTGTTGGAAAGAGCATGACGAAGAGCTGGGCTTTAAGCGGTAACGGACGGTTGAGAGTCAATCGAAAAGGTGGGCGAGACGATTCCGAATTATGAAATCTTGTGATTTCTTTGAGACACTTCAGAAACCTATTTAGCGATTTCGAAGAAATTTATCAGGATCGTCCCTGACGGAGTCCGGTGTTCTGGTTAGAATCGGAGCCTTTGCGGTGGGGTAGCTATCTGCCGGGATAAAGGGTTCCTCTGACTGGGCTATGAGCAAAATCCCTCGCGATTGGCCCTCTTTTGCGGTCAAGTCAAGCCCTGGGGCATGTCCTGAGGCGAAGTTCGGGAGGTGCCGCAGGAACCTTGGATTTTGTAAAAAAATCGATTGACAGGTCAATCACTAAATAGTAATATCGCTCTGCTTTTGGAAAACTCACGGTTGAACACGCTCCCCGTTACCGGAACTTGGACGAATTCTGGTGCCTTACAGCTATTGCGCCGTTTTTTAGCTTTATGTAGCTATATAGCGGTTTTAACCATAATCTTATCCATTAGCCGGGCCCCGACCCGCCCCCAAAGGGGCATACGGCGGAAGGCTCTTCCGGAGGGCCGGGCCGATTCAGGAGGCTTCCATGCAGTTTCGTACGGCTCTCGGCCTGTCCGCAGGCCTGATCCTGGTCTTCGCCGCGGCGGGCGCCGCCTTCGCCGCACCTGCCGGCGAATATCAGAGGGAGATGGCCTTCCGCGACCTGATGCTCAAGTCCCAGGCCTCAGCCCTCCACGCGCCCTCGGGAGGGGACGGTGGATTGGGCGTGGACTTCTCGATCATTCCCGAGTGGGACTACGTTCACCACGATGATTTGACCGGCACCATCGACGGCACCGATCTCAAGATGGATGCCGGGACCTCCAGGTCCTACTGCCTCATCTTCATCGCAGGCAAGCAGCTCACCGACTGGTTCAAGCTGTCTTTCCTGTACAAGTACGGATACACGGACTACAAGGCAGGCCTCCTGGTGCCCGACATGGACATGTTCTCGGGGCGCTCCGACGTGCATCTCGCCTCCCACCTGGTGGGATTCATCGGGAACTTCACCAACCAGACGCTCGGGAACTTCGAGGTGAGCGTCATGGAGGCCTGGGACATCTACGCCGGCAACGAGACCATGTACATCGATGACGGCGAGGGCAACGTTATCGAGGACAAGAGGTCCGTAGGGAGCTTCGACGACCGGGTGTTCTCTTTCATCGCCTGGTGGGACAAGGACTTCTCGCTGAGCGACAGCTGGAAGATAGACCCCTACGTCGGCTGGAGGACGGTCCAGGTCGTCCTGAACGACATGAACGACTTCGCGGGCGCCCCGGGCACCTTCGCGAGCGACAGCTCGGTCGTCAATCTCGTGAGCTACGGGCTGAAGTTCAAGTACAACTCGGGGCTCTGGGGCTTCTCGGTCCGCGGCGGCGTGAACCACAGGCTCGAGAAGGATCCGGTACCCGGCTTCGCCAGCAGGGCCGTGGCGCCAAACGCCACCAATCTGGGTTTCATGAGCACCTGGGACAGGACGGTGGGGACCTGGGGCCTCGGCTTCAGCTACGTCTTGCCCGAGACCATGGTGATAGCCGTAAACTACGACGGCGCGGCGGGACCCAGCGCTATCATGCACACCGCGACCGCGGCATTCGTGTTCCTGTTCTGATCGCTTGAGCGGTGGAGCAGTCCTCCATGGCCCAATGAGCCCGAAAGGGTTTCCGGTCGGGCTCTAGGGGCGGCCCTCCTGGCGCTCGCCCTGCGGTTAGGCGGGTGCCTGGAACGCGAAACGGCCGGAGAGGGGGCTCTCCGGCCGTTTCGCGTCTCGGTGCAAAGGGTTCAGGGACAGGGAATGCGGTGGGAGCGTAGGCGCTTGCGGATCCCGGAATCTGCACACGGGATCCTTTGAAATGTCATGCTCGACGCATCTGACATCGGCTAGGCATGAGGAGCGGACGCCGACGGGGGTTTGGCTCCGTATGATCGCGACTGTAGCCTTCGTGCGCCTGCATTGAGCGATCGTGCGTCAGGCGGGGCTCGCATGGCTCTGTCAGGTCTGGATGCGCCGCCGGAGTGGCCTCCATGGCACCCGCCCGGAGGTCAAGGGGGTGCGCGAAACGCGAAACGGTCGGAGAGGTGAGTTCACGGGATATATTTTTCCCATTGCTCAAGTGGTTCCATCCGTCGCCATGGACGGGCGAGGGCGCTTCAGGTACCCGGACTCAGTCTTCAAGGT
>JAISFS010000142.1 GCA_031263485.1 Deltaproteobacteria bacterium
TATGTAGTATATATGGGCGTTGTGGGTACGTGATGGAGGCACGACCGGTCGTCGCAGTTTGCCCGACAGTTCAAGCGGTTCAAGCAACTCGTGCCAGCGGTTCCAGATCCTCAATCGTTCGGCATTAATTTCCGAAGCTTCTTCCAGTTGTGCCCATAGGAAGGCGGCTACGAGCTCGCCTGGCAGGAAAGATGAACCGGGCGATCTCCATGTGTATTTGTCCGTTTCTCCCCGGAAGAAACGGCTCCTGTCAGTTCCCTTCTCGCGGATGATTTCGGCCCGTGTCACGTGTTCAGGCCGGTTAACAGTTATTGCACCCCCCTCGCCGGATATGACGTTCTTGGTCTCGTGGAAGCTGAATGTTCCGATGTCGCCTATTGTCCCCAGGTGTTTACCGTTGAAGGTGGAGAGAAGGGCCTGGGCGGCGTCCTCCACCACCGCAACGCCTCGCGATCTGGCGATCGACATGATTTCGTCCATTTCGCAAGCGACTCCCGCGTAGTGGACGGGTACAACCGCCCGTGTACGACTTGTGATCGCCTGCTCAAGTAGTTTTTCGTTCATGTTCAGCGTGTCCGGACGGATGTCCACGAACACCGGTACAGCACCCCTCAAGACGAAAGCGTTGGCGGTCGAGACAAAGGTGAATGATGGTACAATCACCTCGTCACCGGGCTGAACGTTCAGAAGAATGGCCGCCATCTCAAGCGCCGCCGTGCAGGAGTGCGTGAGAAGAGCCTTGGGAGTCTCGAGCTCCCGCTCAAGCCAGCTGTGGCAAAGCCTGGTGAATGGCCCGTCTCCGGCCAAACGTCCGTTGAAGTGTGCGGCCGCTATGTAGTATAGCTCCCTGCCCGTCATGTGGGGGCGGTTGAAATCCACCGGTCCGCTCCCGTCCGTAAGATTTGGGAAAGTCGGGAGTGTCATAACGTGTCCTCCTTCTAAGCGTTTCAGTTCCCTGTTCCGATATCGTGGAGGGGAATATCGGGTTCTGCGTTAGGGGAGTTCGGAGTCTCTTCTTCAGTAAAGGCATGAAAATCCAGTGGTCCGCCCGGAGCGATCTTCGCTTCAACGGCCCAGTAGTCACCCAGTCCGGTGAACGGCGGCAGCCTCATGAGAAGGGTTCCCAGACGGTATATGGCGGCGGTCAAGAAACGGGGAAGTGGGATGTAGGCGAGAACGATCCTTATCGGCCAGAATGCGAGAGGTTTGACGTTCACGGAAACGAGTCCTGTCTCTGACAGGCAGCGCAGGAAGTCCTTCAGATTCATATCCAGTACACGGGAAAGAAGTCCCCTGTGCAGAGGCTCTATCACCAGAAGGACTCCATCCGTTTTCAAGGCCTTTCCGACTCTCGTAAGAATATCTTTAAGTTCATGCTCGTTTCTGCAGGCAATCGCGAGTGTCGCGGTTGCGAAGATCAGATCGAATCGTGCTGGCCAGTCAAGCTTGAAGATACTCTCGCGTATGTAGTGTGGATTTCCGTCTGATGATAGGGATTTCGCGATATCGAGGGCTTTCTCAGAGAAGTCCAGCCCTATTACATCGGCACCTTCTGATGCGAAACGTCTTGAAAAGCGTCCTGTTCCGCAACCCAAGTCCAGGACGTTAGAACCATTGAAGGAGAGCCCAAGTGAGGCGATAGCAGACTCCTGCTCAAGCGTGTAGTATTCGTTCAATACGGTATTAGGCCACATTGATGACCCTGAACCGGTTCCGTAACAGTCGGCTTTTGAGTTCCAATAATCTTCTGTGGCATAGAGTTTTTTCCGTCTATGCCTGTCCCTGAATGAATTTATTATTCTGCTAAACATATCTCTAATTCTTTTCCCTGAGAAGATATCATTATTTTAAAATCCAGATTAATATCTGATTCATTGAAATCAATCACACAAAAATGACAAATGAAATCATTCAGGATTCTGTGTTTCAGCGACATTATTTTGTTGAATTAATGACTTCAGTGTAAATTTGAATCTCTCTCCAATTATATGAATGAATTATTAACTATCTAAAACAGAAGTGATTTTGTTGTGAGTATTTGTCAAATCAGGAATGTTTGGATTTTGTTTATCCTTTATTATCACCTATGATTTGTTTAAATGACAACAGTTAATGGACTGAATACCGAGTTATACATACATAATTTTTATTGATCAGGTTGTACTATTTCATTTAACCATAATTTTTTGTAATGAGTAGGCATGATTTTATATATCTAAAGTTGTAATGTTTGGTTTTATTGGCCAACAGATTTATAGTTATTTTAACATATTTAAGTAAATAGTTTTGATAAAGGTTTCTGGTTTTTCAATAACTCTGACAACATGTTCATAAACAATTTGCTAAATGAGTCTGTGAGTATGTTTAAATGAAAGATGTTATAACAAGATAGATAATTGTCTACAGTTTTAAAAGCATTGTGGCTTTGAATTTATAGAGTTAATATTGAATGTAATAAATCATATTGTATTTTTTCTCAGCATGTTAACTATCGCCCAGTTGGTAAAATGATAGTAAAAATCAATCAAAAGAATCAATTTGAAACTTTGATAGCTGGTCACCCGTTGGCAGGGCTGGAAAATTTAACCATTTCAGTCGTTTAAATATCATGAAAAAGGAATTAGAAGTTTTCCTAGCTAGTCTTCCAGTCGCATCAGCTGCATCGGCCCCCCTTTTCTGTTTTAGTATATACTTCCGAGATCATCTGTCAATGATTTGTTGTTTTCGAGCATTTTTATGGGTTTTTGAAAATTTAAACGGTTAGAGAATATGTGTTGGTAGGAGTCTGTTTTATAGTGTTAGTCTAAAGTCTTAGAATTCTATAATGTATGAAATTTATTTGTTATAAAGACATGAATTTTTGATTTCTATCAATGCATGAGATAGAGAAAAGTACCTTCTATAGGAATTGAAATTCAGGAATTGACTTTCAATTATTTTTCCCAGGAGTTGTCTTATCTTTGAGTTCCCATTAATTGGATTAGAATTTTTAGAGTATTAATATTTAATATTTCTTCTCAGCTTATTCTTTAAAGAAAACAATTTGATATTTGCAATAATATTTAATTTATTGAACTTAATCATTATTTACTTGGCCGCCGACTGAGATTCTTTTTGATAGACAATTTATTAAATTATTCTGCGGATCAATGGGTACAAGGAAGTGTAGCCTTTCACCCTCACCGCGACCGTCCCCCCAATAACCGGGTATCGTGAATGCGCTGGCGTATCCGGATGGAAAGTCCAGTCCGGCTTCGGCTAGGACTTGAGGGTCGATGGGCGTGAAATAGGGTGAACTGGTCCAGATGAGCCAGGCTCCCGCGACCGCCTCGCATGGAGTTTTTTTGATGATGGCTCTCGCGAATCCGTTGCTCCAGGAGTAACCTGCTACCATGAAGGGGCTCGAATAGGTGCGGCCGGATATTGCATAGACTGCCAGGGGGTATACTCCCGTCAGGTCTATTACGGTCGTGTCGGCCTTGAATCCCGAGAGCCTGGCCCTCACGTGGAGCTGAGCGAGAAAACGGGCGGGGACGCCTGGAAGCCTCAGGGAATCGTCCCCTTCAACCAGCGGAGCCCTCTCCGGCATATCCCAGAGAGGTCCTCCCTGGCGGAACGGAACTGCCCAGCTGGCCGCCAGTCCGGAAAGGGCCAGCACCTGGCAGATGAGCGCCCCCCCGACGGCTGTCCTGAACCGGTCGCTTCCTTCGCGGCAAAGCGTATGGACCAGGAAGGCGCCCACCAGAAATGCCGTGGCGGAGCCGGAAGAGATGGGAAGGGGGCTGTTGCTCCCGAATCCGTATATGACCGGGAAGCCCGAAAGACACAGGACCGTCGCGGCAACCGCGCCGGGATGTTCAAGGCTCCTGAATTCTCCTTTTGTGCGGCCTGTCCGGGAAACGGCCCTGAACGCCAGGACGCCAGCGAACATCGGGAGCGGCGTCCAGCCCTGGATCAGGGAATGCCTGAGCCCCCTCTGGTCGCATGCCAGGGTCACGCAGAAGGCCGCCAGCGCCAGGAGCAGGAACGTGAGGAGGGGGAAAACGCTCCTCATTCCGCTCAAACTGGCCAGAATGGCGCCTCCCGCGAAAAGGGCCGCGGCGGCGGGTATGACCATGGACCGCCCGGAACGGAAAACCGATTCAAATTTTACGGCAGCCAGAAGACCGTATTCGGATCCGGATCCTGAAGCCTTCATGTCATCTAGAGCACTCCCGTAACGAGCGATGAACGCGGCAGGGGAGCCGTCGATGATGAAAGCCGAAAGCAGGCAGAGAACCAGGGCTAAGCCTGCGGCGACCGGCAGCCCGCCTGGCCGGTATCCCCTCACGGCGCCGGCCCACAGGATTACCATGAAGGCCAGGGCCACGGCAGTGGGGGGCTTGGCCATGAAGCAGAGCCAGCCGCCGGCCCCTATGAGGATCCAGCCCGCAGGCTCCGGTCTGGGCCGGAGGCGGCTGCCCCAGCCGTCACCGGCACCTTCCCCGCTCTTTCCCAGGAGCCCGGCGGCAGTCCGGAGACACAGAAGCATGCCGGTGGCCGTGAACAGGAGGCCCAGGAGGTTGAGGCTGTTATAGCCCGGGAAGGGCAGCCACATGGTGAAGAACGAGGCTGTCGAGGCCGAGGCGGACGAAGCGAGAAGAAGAGATGTCCTGGCTGGAAGCTTTGACGACCCGGAAACGGCCGTAAAGAAGAAGATGAGTGAGGCGGCAGCCAGTGCAAGACAGTTCGCGGCTCGGGCGAGCCACACGTTCCTTCCGAGAAGCTTGAAGATTGGAGCGTAGAGGTATCCGAACTGGGTAGTGGTGTGCCTGTAGTCCTGGGGGTTCGAAGTGAAGAGCAGGCAGTAGGACTCGTCCGTGAACTCTATCCCGGCCCCGCAGAAGTAAAGCTGAAGCCCGAGGAACACGACGCTAAGGGCTGCCATGGTGACTAGGGCGGCGGTCAGGGGCCCGGCATCCCCATGATGTCCCCTCTCCGGGAAGCTTTCCGCCGTCACAGGGCTACCAGCACCACGCCCAGGACTATGACGGCGGTGCCGATGATCCTCATGGTCGTCAACGCCTCTCCGAAGAGGAGAAAGCCCGCGACCAGCATGTAGACGTACAGGGCTGCGGTGAAGGGATAGGCATAGCTCAGTTCGAATTTTGTGAGAGTCACCATCCATGCCACTGCAGAGGAAGCGGATACGGCTACTGCGACCAGGACCCAGGGTTTCAGGAGATACCTCGCCGCGGCCGGGATCTTGGCGAGGAGGCCTTCGGGCAGGGATTCCCCTCCCATCTGCCAGCGCATGATGATCTGGCTCAGGCCGTTCAGCGCGATGGCGATTAAAAGGTAAGCGTGGTCGGCTGGCTTTGGCATGCTGGCGTCCAGTCAGTAGGTTTTATGACCGGTTTGGTGCCGGTCGGGGCCGTAGCGGGTGCGGCCTGCAGGGGCGACGGGAGCGTCCGGCCGGTTCGGGCGTGCAGGTCTGATGACTGTTCCGGCTGAAGCCGGGGCCGGAACCGACCGTCAGACGGCCTTCACGTCCAGCCTGGCCCTAAAGATAGAGGCGAGTTTACGCGTAGTCCCGGGCGAGTCGCCGGTTATGAGGGCCTCGCCGACCCTGCACCGCCCGTTCGCGAACGGTTCGACCTGGGCTCCGTACGGTAGATCCATCTCGAAACTGAGCACCCACGGCTCTTTCGGGAGATTCGCCGCGGCCTCCCGGTCAAAGCTGAGTTTTCCTCTGGATAAGACCCCGAACAGCATGACACCCGCGTCCTGCGGCACCGCCTCGGGGTTGAAGTCCTGCGGGAGCCCGACCGCGTGGCAGACGGCGTAGCGTTCGATGTCCGCCTTCATGGAGGTACGGTACAGGGACGAAAGGGAGTTGCCTCCCAGCCGGGGGGTCGCCTCCAGGATTATGCAGCTCTTCCCGGATTCGGGGGCCACGAAGTCGCAGTCGAAGGTGCCCTGCCTTAATTCGAGCCGGTCGAAGACCGTTCTCAGCGAAGACAGGAGACTCATGCGCAGGCCGGGGGATAAGCCGATGGCGGGGCTGAAGTGCCCCCATGTGGCCGCCCAGGGGGGAGGGGCAGTGACCCTGTCGGTCATCATCACCCCCTCCGGCACACCGTCATGGAGTATTCCCTCGCAGGTGTGCTGCGTCCCTTTCACCCATGCTTCCAGTACCCCGGTCCCGTCGAGGCTGTGGCGGAGGGTCTCGGGGGCCAGCCTCCCGAACTCCTCAGGGCCGTCTGCCATGAAGACCCCCTTGGAACCGGAGGAGACGTTGGGCTTCATGGCCCAGGGGCCGCAGCGGGGGTCGAGCCCTTTCGGCCAGAAGGGTCCGGAGAAAGCGGCGAAGGGAGGGTGAGGGAGCCCGAGCTCCCTTTGGAGAGCGCGGAAGGAGGCCTTCCTCGTCAAGATGGTAGCCGCCTCCTCTCCCGGACCCGGAAGCCCCAGCCTGGAGCAGGCAAGGGCCAGTGCCGGAAGAGCCACATCGGTCGAGGGAGCTATGATCCCGGAAACTGCCTCGCTCGCGGCAAGCGAAGCGATGCCTTCCGCATCGGTCGTGTCGCAGCTGAAGGCCAGATCCGCCTCGGCGTGTCCGGGGTTGGAAGGCGCGTTGTCGGCGGTAAGGACCGTGAGACCCATCTCGCGGGCCTTTCGGATGACCGGGAGCTGATAGCGTGAGGCTCCCAGCACGAGAAGCTTTCTGGGCATTTCGGTCCTCGGGACGGTCCGGCGCGGCATCGGCGTTCCGCGTTCTGAACGGGTTATCTCGGGCAGACTGAAAACGATGTGCCGAACCGTGAGGGAGCTGTGAAGGGCCAGTTAGGTGCCGACGCGTCGCCGGGAAGCGGCGAAGGGGGCGGTTGAAGAGGCCGAACGGGGAAGGCCGCCCCGGGAGCCGAGTCCGGGTAGCCCGGCGGCGGTCAATGGACCAGAGGCCTTTTGGAGCTGTTTTCGGGCTCGCCAGGATCAGGAGGGAGGTTCATTGCCCTCATTGTCCTGAACTTCAGAACTGGCATATTGTTCGCCGTGAACGGAAGTAGATTTGGCCTGATTTTTGCTCAAGACATCTGCTCCTACGCCTTCCTGCAGGCCAAGGTCATCGCGAGGTGCCCAGCCGCCCTCAAGGGTTTCGCCTACGGGCGGACGGGGCCTGGCACCCGCCATGCGGGAGAGGTAGACGCCGTGGACGGTGAGGGACATGAGGATCAGGGCGCTGAAAAACGAAATGGTGACTATCTGGCTCGCCCAGCCGGAGGTGGTGTCGGTCGTTATCGCCTGCCATGCCGCAATGCCGGCGAAAGAAGCCGCGAAGAGAAGCGACAGGATACACAGGGTCATGACAAGGTACAGAGGGTAGGAGGAATAGGTGAGCCACAGGTCAAGGCAGAGGCTTAAGCCCCGCTTGAGGGTGTAGTTGGATTTCCCGAAGGTTCGCGGAGAATGCTCGGTTTCGACGTTCTTCAGGCGGTCAGTGGAAGAGAGCAGCATGGATGTGATGTATGGACGCCCTGACGGCATGGCCAGTGCCCCTTCGGCCACGGGACGCGTGAAGGCCCTGAAGCTTGTAAGTTTAAAGGACGCGGGGAGACTGAAGATCCTCTTTTGGGTGAAGTCGACGAAGGAACCGAATAAGTTGCGGGAGGCCGAGTGCATTTTCTCGCCGTAGGAGGCTATCGCCAGATCGTATCCTTCATCCAAAGCGGAGAGGAGCCTGGGGATCTCCTCCGGCGGGTTCTGAAGATCATCGTCCATGGTGACTATTCGGTCTCCCCTGGTCAGCGACATCCCGCACAGTATGGCCCGGTGCTGTCCGCAGTTCTTCATGAGACGAACGATCCTGAGAAAAGGACGTGTGGACGCAAGTTTTTTCAACACGTACCATGTGTCGTCAGGGCTCGCATCATCCACAATTACGACCTCGAACGGATATCCCAGTCCGGAGAGAGCCATCTCCAGCCGTCCGAGCAGGACCGGAAGAACGGCTTCGGAGCGATAGGCAGGTATGACTACGGATACCATCGGCGGCATACGTTTTTCTCCGGGTAATATTTCAGCTCCATTTATAAAGTTTGTAATATCTAGGTGGTCTGGAGCAGTCGGCAACAAAATTAAAGCATATGTCGGGATTGGATGTCAGGCTTTGCTTCGTATATGTGTTCTGAGATGAACAAAGGGTGCCGGAAGGCCTTAGAGCCGACACCATTTTCAGCCGTGGTGAAG
>JAISFS010000248.1 GCA_031263485.1 Deltaproteobacteria bacterium
CTGGGGCTGGGAAACGTTCTCTGTTGACGCCCTCGTCACGTTAGGCGCCCTAAAGTATGGGAGGGTCCGGAGGTTTCCGGAGATAGCAAGGCAATGTCAACAACTTAAGGTATAAAACGACAGTTTTCCTGGAATTTATACTAATGATATCAACAGCTTGCCAGACACCACTTCCCTTAAGTTGTTGACATTGGATAGCAAGGTCCTGCGGCCGCCCCCTGGATGAGGTGGTCGGGTTATTCCTGACGCGGGGGGGTAACAACGCGGACGATCTGAAAGCGCATCGGCTGCGTTCAGGAGCCCGGGCGTCTTCGTTCGGGGTAAAACCTTGGATAAGCCGCCGTCCAGGGAGGCCCTGGAGCTCTTCCTCGAAGTTGGAGATCCTCTCGTCTTAAGACGTGAGTGGTATTGGTTGACAACGCCCCAGTGGGATGACCAAGTTCAGTCGGCGAGAAGGTCATTCCGCATGAAGGCGCGCCTCTTCATCGCGCGTCACGGCAGGTAACGGGAGAACGAGCCCCGGAGATTCCCCGTCTTCCTCGTTTTGAAAGATGAAACTTCCTTCCCATGGAGACCGGTACGGGAATACATGTTTTTCAGACTGGCGGAAATGATCGTCAGCCGGCTCATGGAGGAGCCGCCGTCCCCGGCGGCGGTGCCCTTCTTCTCGGTCATCAGCACCGACGACAGGATGGCTGTGGGCCAGGTTTTGAGCCTTTCCGAACTTGACCCTGAGTTGGCTCCGGACTTCGACAGGGTCTCAAATTATAGGGAGCCTTTGCATGATCTATTCCTCGGTTCGGTTGCGGTGTCCGCGAAAATGAGGTGCGCGGCCCGCTCCAGCCAGGCCGAGCGGGTTCCGCGTTGCAGGATTGCGCTGGGCGACAGCTATCCCTGCCGGATTACGGTCCTCTGGTGTTCTTCACCCAACATGGTGCGGGTAACTCGTCGCTCCGATTAAATGTTCGTCATGGCAAGGGATACCGCCGATTCTTGGGCAACCCGTGGGGCGAGGTTGGGGCCTATAAACCTTTCCTAACGGGTCCTTTGGCAGGGGTCGCCCATGAGGACATGGCGACAGATGCGGATGAAATTTATGGGCTTTTCGGACGTCTTGTCGGCAGGGTCCTCCGTTCCAGGCATCCCGTTGCTCGCCGGTGACTTAGCCGGCACCTGAAGGCCTCGAATTCACGTCGCGGGCCCGCAGGGGCCGAGCGCCCATCTGCTCCCTTCCGGTGCCAGGTTGCCCGGGCTATCGGCGAGCGTTAGGGCTTGCCCGCATCGGTCGAAACAGCCTCAACGCGTTGGAGAGCCGTATCTCGGAAACGCCGCAGGACTAAGGCTCTGTCAAAGGTTCGGAGGCGATCGTCGCACGGGCGGTCGCAGGTTCGCCAGGGACTGGGGGCGCCTCAGATGGATCGGATGGAAATGATTAAGATTCGAATATCTGATTGTTCTAGTGCCGGAGGACGATAGGGTTTTCAAGTGCTCGGTTTCATATTCCATGAGGGATTTGGATCGAAAATATTTATGGTCAAAAATAACCATCAATGCATTTTTCGTTGGAAGAGGCTTTGGCATCGGCAACTGAGCCCGTCCTCAGGTCGCCAATATCCCTGCTCCGAGGAGGCATGTTGGTGCTAACTGGATTCGGTTAAGTCACAGGCCTCAATTTGTGTGGATTGAAATTCTGTTTAAGCATATGACTGGCGGATAGATACTTAAGGCAGAATTGGTCAGGATTTTTTCGGCTGAGTTTACCTGATTCCTTGGCCTGATTTTCCTTGTCCTCCAGGCCTCCATTTTCTCGGATTTTATCCATCCGACAAAAACGGCAAAATCTCCGCGAGCAGGCCCCAGGCCATCAGTGACCGTCCGGAGTCATCGCCGGTCTGCCCGGATCGCCGGACTGCGGCCGATCCTGAATTGACAAGCCCTCCTGCGGATGGGCATCGTCTTTCTGCCAATCCGGCATGTCGGACTTTTCACTCCGGAGCCTGATCTGACTGTGAAGTTACGAAGACTGCGGCCTTGCCCGTTTCCTTCCCGGGTTCCGGGATAACGGGCCGGTCGTGTGTTATCATTCCAGACGATTTATCCGCAACACTATGGAGAATCGTATGTCAGAAACACCATCGGTCAAAGAGGCGGACAATCCGTTCAGCGGCGCCTCCTCGCGCAGGCGGTCGTCGGCCACGCCAGGAGCCGAGGGGACCAGGACCGTCCGGGACTTCCCTCCGGGCGTACCGGACGGCAAGGGAGCCATGTCCATACGGGACATCCCTTTGGCCGAACCGGACGCCAAGGGCGCCAGGACCGTCCGGGACATCCCCCAGGCAGTGCCGGGTACCGAGGGTGCCTTGCCTCCTGTTTATCTTGCCTCAAGCGAGTTACTTGGCTTGAAGGTGATCCGCCCGCTCCCCGCCGCTGGTGCCGAGGCGGACCTGTACGTGGTGGAGGGGCCGGAGGGCGAGAGGGTGTTGAGACTGGAGCGTGCGGGCGGCGGCATGAGCGCGGAGGTCGCCGCCCGTCTTGACGAGGTGGCGGACGACCTGGGGGAGGGGGTAGTCAGGACCTTCGCCCGGGGGACAGATGTGGAGACCGGCCGCCGCTACGAGATCCAGGAGTACCTGCCGCTGGGGGATCTCGCGGGTTTCATGGCCAGGGGTCCCCTTGGCGAACGGGACGTCCTGGCGCTCGCGGACTCGCTCTCCCGGACGCTGGATCTCCTCCACTCGCACGGGATAGTCCACAGGGACGTCAAACCGGCGAACATCCTCCTGAGATCGCTTGACCCCGTCGTCCCCGCACTGTGCGACTTCGGGATCTCCTCGTCGCTACCGGGCGGAGTCTCGTTGAAGCTCACCCGGGCCGCCTTTACGGCGCTCTACACGGCCCCCGAGGCCTTCGCTGACCTGGCAGGGCCCCCCGGGGACTTCTGGAGCCTGGGTGCGGTGCTCCTCGAGGCCGCGACTGGGAGCCACCCCCTGGCCGGGCTTCCGTTTCCAATGATCATGCGTGAACTCCTGACGAGGGGCATAGCCGTGCCAGCGGGACTTCCCCCGCCAGTGGCGAAGCTCCTCCGGGGCCTCCTCGCGCGGGACGACACGGTGCGCTGGCGCCGCGGGCAGGTGGCCGACTCCCTTGCCGGACGTGACTCGGTGTCGCCCGAGTCCCCAGCTGTGTCGCCGGTGACCACGGCGGTGTCGTCCGAGTCCCCAGCGGTGTCGCCGGTGACCACGGCGGTGTCGTCCGAGTCCCCTGCGGTGTCGCCCGTGACCTCGGCGGTATCGTCCGAGTCCCCTGCGGTGTCGCCCGTGACCTCGGCGGGGCCGCCCGTGTCCGCAGGAACTGAGGCGGACTTGCCCGATCGCGCGGCCTCTCCGGCAGCCGCCCCCGGCCCGAACCTGGATGGCGGGGGGACGTACGCCCAGCTGCCCGCGCCCTACCGCGTCCTGGGAGAGGAATTTTCCGGTCCGGAGGCGCTGGCGGCGAGGTTCAACCGCGACGGCCCCGGCTGGGATGCGGGCACCCGGGCGCTCCAGTCCGGCGAGGCGGAGCGCTGGCTCCGGAACTCCGGCAGGGGCGCCGATGCGGACCGCATAGCGGGTCAAGGCTCCGGGGCAGGGGAAACCCTCCATGAGCGGCTTTTCGCCTTCGTGACGGCCTTCGACCCCGAGGGGCCGCCGGCGTTTAGGGGCGTGACGCTCACCACCGCGAACGTCGGGACCTTGCTGAAGGACAGGGAGACGCTTTCGGGGGACGCGCTCGCCGCGCTGGACGCCCTGACCGGCGGGACGCTCCGGAGGTTCCCGGAGATAGCCAGGGCCGGCGGCCGCCCCTTGGACAGGGCGGTCGAGCTGTTGCTCGCCCGAAGCGGGGATCTGGACGCGGCGACCATGGCGGGAGCCCTCGCGGCCTACCAGGCGCCCAGGGACTTCCTCTGGGGGTATTCCGGCCCGCCTGGCGACCCTAAGGCCCTGGAGTTCGCGCTCAAGGCCGGTTGCCCTCTCCTCACCAGGTCCTGGCTGGATCGGGCGACGCCTCCGGGGGAGGCTTTCCCGCTGGAACTCCTGGCGGGCCCGCTCAACAGTCCCGAAACGTACAAGGAAGGCGTCAGGCTGGCCCTCAGGTGGGCGGCGGAGGCGGAGAGCCGCGCGGACGAGGATTGGCGGGCGAACGCGGAGAGGATCGCGGGGGACAGGCGGATCCCGGACGCAAGACGGGCTTTCCGCGAGACGGCGCGGCGGTTTATCGAGAGGCGCGGCAGGTACAGGGAAGGCGAGGGGAGGAGATTCCCGGTCTATCTCCTCCTGG
Source organism: Deltaproteobacteria bacterium (assembly GCA_031263485.1). Classification (GTDB taxonomy): domain Bacteria; phylum Desulfobacterota; class Desulfarculia; order Adiutricales; family Adiutricaceae; genus JAIRZX01. Next base: position 4,318 of record JAISFS010000248.1, read on the forward strand.
AGGACACCGCCTCCGTCGGCAACCACCCCGAATACATGTTCTTCAGCCTGGCCGAAACGATTGTGAGCCTGCTCCTGGAAAACCCGCGTACGTCCGGCGCCTGGCCGTTCTTCTCGGTCTTCACGACCAGCCATCCGGGCGGCCGCGCGCTGGAGCTCAGAGGGCTTGCCCCGGAACTTGCCCCGGACTTCACGCGCGATGCCGTCCGCTGTTCAACGGACGTCCTGAGCCGGCACCGCGCCCGCGCGGCTGGAGCGGTCGAAGCCGAGGTGCGCCCCCCTGACCGGGCAAGGCGGGTTCCGGCCGGACCGGCGGACCGCGCGGCTAAACCGTTTTTGCGGAAAGGCGGGACTCTCTTCTGGGGAAACTTGAGGGATCTCCTGTTCTGGAGGCGCGGGGGGGGACGGCGCTCCGGAAAGCGCGGCCATGGGCCTCCCGAAGACTTCCGGCCCCTCGCGTTCATCGTCGAAAGCGGACGCTGGAGACCATGGAGCGCCTCGGATGCCAACGGCGACCGCGACCGCTTCATCGGTGCCCCGTGGGGCGCGGTGGGGGCTTACATCAGCGGCGGTCTGTCTCTGGAGATGGAGCGCCTGGTCGGCAGGGGTAACGTGGCTTACGGCCAGGGCGATATCGAGGGGGTAGTCCGCAGGCTCATCCGAAGGAGCTTTTGACCCGGCCTTCTAAACCTGCCTTATGACCCCGCCTTCTGATCCGGCTTTCTGAACCTGCCTTATGACCCGGCCTTCTGATCCGGCTTTCTGACCCGGCTTTATGATCCTTCCTTATGACCCGGCCTTCTGATCCGGCCTTCTGATCCAGCGTAACCGCGTCGGCACTCCCCCGGCTTTTCCGGGGCAGGAACGCCCATGCCCGCCATCGCCCGGACCGCCGGGCCGATGACAATTGTTAGAGTTGAGTATGAGTACCCGAGAAACGAAACGAAAGGAGGGAGCGGAATGCCCCCGCTGACTGCGGAGGCGGACCGCGCGCGCATGATCGACGACAAGCGCCCGTATACGACGAATATGCTGAGTTTCAACGCGAACGACCGCATCAACGCTCTTCTGGACGAAGGCCGTGTCAGGGAGGCGAGGAATGGCGCCGAGCGAATCCTTGCCCGTGTGGAGAGCAAGTTCGGCCCTGACCACCAGGACACGCTGACGGCTCTGAACACCCTGGGGGCTCTGGAGCTGCTCGATGGGGATCCGCTTGGCGCGAAGCAACTCCTTCTGCGGGCGTTCGCGGGCCGGAAAAAGGTCCTGGGCCTGGATTCCCCGAAAACCGTCGCCTCCGCCATCAACCTCGGCCGTGCGCTTTCGGATAACCTGGATTACGAGGGCGCGTTGGGATGTCACCGGCTGGTGCTGGAGTTCCGCGAGAGGACCCTGCCGGAGGGGCACCCCGGCATAGGCTCCTCCCTTATCGAGATCGGGTTGGCCTTAAATGGGCTTGGCGAGTACGCGAAGGCGGAGGAGGCGTTCTCCCGCGCCGCCGGGATAGTCGACAAGCTGCCGCTTGGCAGCCCCGACGTCACCACGGCCATGCTCGGGCTGGCCAAGACCATGATCGCCACGGACCGGTACGAAAGCGCCCTGCCTCTCCTGACCCGTGCCCGGGAGAACATCAGGCGGTGCCGGTGCCCCGACCCCTACGAGTCGGAAAAGCTCTGCTCCATGCTTGGCGACGCCTTGAAGTTCACGGGCGACCTTCTCGGCTCCAGGGACGCCCTGCGGGAGGCATGGGAAATTGCCAAGAGGAACCACGGCCCTGAAACCGTCGGCGCCTATTCCTCCCAGTTGAACCTGGGCGCCGCCTTGGCGGCAACGGGAGAGTTCGCGGAGAGCGTCAGGCACCTCGAGAAGGCGGTCGCCGGGCTGAAGAGAGGCTTGGGGCCAGGACACGGGTTTATCGTCATGGCCCAGGGCCTGCTGGACAGCGCGCATTCCATGTACTGGATAGCCGAGAGGGAGGTCATGGAGTATCTGGAGCCCGGTCGCGCCGCGGGCGACATCGTGAGGGATCTGAAGAGGGTCGGCGTCCCCGAGCGAATGCGGAACCATTTTCTGGGCGTGTACTGGCTGGATCCCAAGCAGGGCGGCCCGGGCGTGCCGGGGTTGCCGGAAAGGGAGGCCATGGTCGCCCGTTTCGGGAATGATGCCTCCGGGATTCATGGAGCTCCGGGCATGTCCGTCGACGGGGCACGGGCTCTCTGGGAGGCCAGGGAAAGGGAACTGGGACCCGGCAATGAGGACACGCTCAGGGCCTGCGTGGCCCTGGGCAACGCTCTCGTGTGGGAGTTGAGGATGGACGAGGCGGAGGAGATCTACTCGCTGGCCAGGGACGCCGCAGCAAGGTCGTTCGGACCACGCAGTCTGGCCGCCCACGGCGTGGGATTATGTCTCCGGACGCTCGAAATCTTGCGGGTCGAAATCCTCAAGAGATGAGTTCCGTCGGCCCTGCCCGTGCGGTTCCGCCTGAGCCATGGAGGCAACCGATGCCTGGCGGGGAGCGGCTGAATCGTTGCGATTTCCCGAACGGAGGTATCGGGGCAAGGGTAGCCGGTCATCGGCTGCCCGTTCGAAGGGCATCCTTGTCCGGCGCGGTGCCAACGGCTCTCAGGGAGGTGGAGGCGGCTCTCAGGACGGGCATCGCGCGGCAGGTGGAATCGTAGCGGAAGGGGTAAGGTCGGTCTGAAGGAGCCGAAGCTTTCGTTTCTGACGTTGATGAGCGTGGATGCCGCCCTGGCGGTCCGGGACCCCATCGCCCTGCTCCTGGCCCGCATGAACGCGTTGCGTCTCTTCATCTTCTCCTTGGGGTTGACCGCCAAGCTATCCCGGTCGCGGTCCTTCATGTGCGAGTTGATGTTGTGTTTGGTGCTGGAGTGCTTGAACTCGACCACCAGCTCGCCCAAGCGGCCTCAGATCCCCTTGCCCAGGATGTTGAATTTTGCTTAGGCGGCGAGGAAAGCGGGGGTGAACAGGAGCGAGCCTATCCTCCGGGGGATAGCGGGTCCGAACGTGTAGCCGCTGTCCTCTTTCCTGAAGTCCCCCCGGCTGAACCGGTTGACGATGCGCTCCTCCATGTCCTTGACCATGTTCAGCGGCGCGAAGGAGGGCTCAACAGGGTGAGGAACATGCCCTTGATGCCGTTCGCGATCGTGGCGGCGTTCAGGATCCTGCTCCGCTCGGCGTGCTAGGAGATCGCCTTGTTCATAAGCTCCGTCTCGGCGGGGTCCTTGAAGTCGAAGAAGTACTTGCGGGCGACCACCTTCCCGTTCACCTCGGTCCGGACGATCCAGCCCGGCGCGTTCATGTAGATCCACGCGTCCTTCTGGTACTTCCGCTCCCTGAATCCCGTCTCGTCGTCGTTCAGCGTGGCCCGCTTGAGGCCCCGGTCCTCGATGGTCTTGTAGCTCCCGTTCTCGTCCCGGAACCCCTCGTACCAGACGGGGAGCTTGTGGTCCCACGGGAGCCGCGCCTCCGACTCGGCGGCGGCGCTCACCGCCTTGAAGAGGTTCGTCATGCCGCCCGCCGCCGGGGTCTTCGATCCCCTCCGCCTGTGGTCCGTCGGGCGCGGGTTGTAGATGTACTGGCTCGGGTAGTTGCCCTGGAGCGAACTCGTGTTCCGCATGATGTTCAGGGCCACGAAGTCGTAGTACTCCGGCCGCGTGTTCACGCGCTCCATCGTGAGCGTCCCGAACCTCAGCTGGTCCTCCACCAGTTCGCGGTAGGCCTTGGTCACGAGGTTCACGAACTCCATGATCTGCTGTTCCGTGAAGACCTTCTGGAGATCGTTCCAGAGTTTCCCGAGCAGGGTCTCCGGGATGCCGCTTATCACCCTCGGGGTATAGGGATCGTCCTCGCGGTAGTCGCGGCCCTCCAGGTCGCTCATGAGCGCGGCCTGCCCCTCGTTTAAAATTGGCGGCTTCCCGGTCGCGTTGTACTCGTTGTGGAGCCTGAGCGTCTCCTCGCCGATGCGGACCTCGTAGCGCATCCTCGCGGCGTGGATCTGATCGCCTTTGGCCTCGGCCTTTTCCAGGGCGGTCCGGGCACGTTCCGTCGCCTTTATGATGTTCCGGCGGTGCTGGGGGGTGCCCTCCGTGAGCGTATGGTACGCCGTGGGGGCATAGTCGAGCATCCGGAAGTTCTCTTCCGGGGTGTAGCCGTTCTCCGACGCGAACCGCTTCATGAGCCTGCCAGCCGGGGCGAGCAGGTTCCGCTCCAGCCGCTCGATCGCGACCTTCCTCCGTCCGGGTATCGCCTCGCACATCTTGAGGACGGGCAGATCCTCCGTGTGGCGACCGTCCACCGTGACGTTCCGGGCGAGGAAACTGTTGAGGAGCGTGTGCTGGTCCTCGAACCGGTAGCCGAACATGTCGCCTATGCGGTGCCACTCGCCCGCCTGCTCGGAGGGGGTTAGCTCCCCTGGCGCGAACTCGATGGCGCGGGGGTCGTACTGGGCGGCGGCGGCGCGGCGTCCGGCCATGACGGCCCGCTACAGGAGGTCCTGGACCTCCTTCGGCCTCGCCAGGGGGGTCCCGCGACGCGCCACCGGCACGGCGGGGACGAAGCCCTCCGCCTCGGTCTTGGAGGCGATGGTGGAGTTTATCGCGCCGAGGACCTCCTGGATCGCGGAGGGATCCGCGTCCTCGTCCTCGACGAACTCGTCGGTCCGGACGGGCGGAGCGTCCTCGGAGGCTATTCTTCGGGCGAAGGGGACGACGACGTCGTCAGCTTCCGCCACTCGTCCGGGACCAAGCGCTCGAATATCATCTCCGGGGTAGGCGGACTCGCGAGCGTCGAGAGCCACTCGTCCGCCTCCAGGGGTCGTTTCTTGACCGCGTCCAGAGTCTTGAACGCCAGTCCGACCCTCCCCATATCCGGATCGAGTTCCGCCACCAGTGACTCCCGTCCCGCGAGTGTGGGCGGTATCTTCCCGTCGATACGTTTCTTCCACTTCCCGCAGACACGGGAGAGCACCGAGGTCAGCGGTCCGATAAGCTTGTCTTCGTTGGCCTTTGACAGGGGCAACCGCAAATTGAGCATCCAGACGATTTGCGAGGCCATGGTCATTGGCAACATATGTAGCGTGTTGTGTATTTTCCTGCCCAGATAGAAGTATTTGCCCGTCTCCTGCGGTGTCATTCTGGAACGCCCCCTTCAGCATTTCCGTAAAGAGCTCGCTCGTTTCTTTCGGTACGGAACGTGCATCGAAATTATCGAGTGACTGCCTATAGCTTTGAAGATATTCTAATTCAAGGAGGTCCAATCCGTCAATCTTTCGCGTCCGTCCGTCCGTCCGATTTCGGTCAGAAAACCTTCGAATAACAGGGCCGCTCGTTCGGAAGGCTTGGACTCATATGGGCCATGCAGCCAAAGCGCCAGGTCCAGGACGTCGAAATCGGCCAGTCCCAACGCGTTCAGCAACTGTTCGAGCATGGCGACGACGCGTCGGGCCCCCTACCTGCCGATGTCGATCAGAGCGAAGTCGACCATGTGTTCCGATTCGTGCGCGAGCGTTCCCGTGACTGCCGAGAAGCCCCGTGAGTCCGGTTGCGCGATATACATACTACCGTTCAGGGAGTCCGTCATGCCCAGCGAGTTGGCTTCCTGCCCGAACACGGCGGGTTCGATGTTGAAAAGCAGGACGGCACGTTGCGGATTCACTTCATACCCCAGATCTTGTGCCGCATGGGCGAGTCGTGCGATTTGCTTGTCCAGAATAAATCTGGCGGTGTCGATCGATTTTGCCTTTTGTGCCGTGGCCATAGCGGGGTCCGCGTATGCGTCCAGAGCCTCCTTGGTTTCGTGAATCAGTTCAGCGATTCCGTCTTCCAGCTTCGTGCGGTGTCTGGCGAAGACGCCTTCAAGGTCCCCGGTGACCTTGGCGGTCAGGAGCAGTTTCGCATAGGTGAATCGCAATTCTTTCAATAACTCTGACTGCATGTAGTCGGTGAGGCCTTCGAATATCGGATTCGTAAATTGATCGGATTCTATTCTGGCCGTCCCGTTCTGAGTCATCTGTTCCGTGAAGACCGTCTGGAGATCGTTCCAGAATTTCCTGAGCAAGACCTCCGGGATGCCGCTTATCACCCTCGGGGTATAGGGATCGCACTCCCGGTAGTCTCGGCCCGCAAGCTAGCTCATGAGCGCGGCCTGCTACTCGTTTAAGAGCGTCGGCTTTCCGGTCGCGTTGTACTCTTCGTGGAGCCTGAGCGTCTCCTCGCCGATACGGACCTCGCGGCGTATCGCCGCCGCGCTTACCTGGTCGCCCTTGGCCTCGGCCTTTTCCATGGCGGTCCTGGCGCGTTCCGTCGCCTCCATGATGATCCGGCGGTGCTGGGGGGTGCCCTCCGTGAGCACGTG
>JAISFS010000303.1 GCA_031263485.1 Deltaproteobacteria bacterium
CGCCCCGCCCACCCGAACGCCCTCAAAGGACAGGCGTTCACACGGTCAAGGTGCCGGCAACATCCGTGAAACCCGAGCTGGCGTCATTTCTGCCCGGCGGCCGTACGCCCGAGCGGGCATTTCGCAACCGCGACCTCCCTCCTGGCCAGCTTGCCATGGCGTTAGACGGAATCCCTCCTTCCTTGCCCTGCCGGTCTGGATCGGTTCTGCCAAGTTGGGGGGGACCGCCATCTGTCGCAGCAGACCTGTCGAGGGGACGGTTTCCCCTCGCCGCCGGAACTCCCGACCGTTGGCTGGCCGCCGAGGCCTTCCGCCCAGAGCTTCGCTCCGGATTCCGGGCGGCTATCCCGGCGGACAAGGCGGCTTTCACAGAATCGTCCGCGTCGGACATCGGCAACTATCGGAACTCATCGCGTTCAATGGCACCGAAGGCAGCGAGGACCGCCTGGAAGCCCTCGAGGCATGCCTGAGATTCATGGCGGTCAGCTTCCACACCCCTACGCGGACGGTCTCTCTGGGGAGGGCTTCGGGAAGCTCGAGACCGGGCGGATCCGGGGTTGCATGAGGCTTTTCGGTGTCACCTGTGAGAGCCGCAGGTCAGTCCCGGCCCCTTTCGGCGGATCCCGGCGAAGTCCCAGAGCCCCGCAGCGAGATCCCGATCGAGCCCGCGACAGGCAAGCCGATCCGCCATCTGGCTGCCTCGGGACTCGGCGAGGAGGTGAAGACCCTGTAAGGGCTCGACCGTTCCATCTTGCCGGAACGCCCCCGAGTCCCTCCTGATTAGGCTATTCAGGGACCTGCCCGACGCGGACCCGGACACAACAATCACCCGGCACTCCAGCCGATCGTCATCTTTGATGGACCGTCATGATTGCTCGCTAGAAGTCTTGGGCTATGGCATGCCAGCTTCCTTCACATACCGCCCAAAGCGAAACCTCAATAATCTCCGAGGATTGACCCTGAACCTGTAAAGTTGTACCATAATTTGATGTCGGGATGCACCCATCTCTTTCCGTGGATACCGCCTGCCGCAAGGAGTTTCAAATGCCACTTCAATTGCCCATCCTGCCCGTCGGCTGGCAGCTTTTCGAAAAACTGAGGCTCAAAAACGCCGTCTACGTTGACAAGACGATGTACCTCCCGATGTTGAGGAAGGCGGGCCAATTCGTCTTCTGCGCCCGGCCCCGCCGCTTCGGCAAGTCGCTTACGGTCCGCACCCTTGACTCCTTCCACTCGGGGAGGACGGAACTTTTCCGGGCACTCGCGGCAGAGGAACTTATCGGCTCCCCTGACTTCGTGCCCAGGCCGGTGATCAGACTGGACATGAGCGGACCTGCGGACAGCGACACCAAGGCGATTCTGGAGGAAAAACTGTTCGATCAACTCAATGACAATGCCGAGCGGCACGGGGTGTCCATGAGGGGCTCAGATTCCGCAGGTGCCTTCTCTTTCCTGATCAAGGATGTCCACAAGACTAGCGAACAGACGGTCGTCATCCTGATCGATGAATACGACGCGCCGTTCATCAAGCTTATCGAGAGGGATCCGCTCGTATACGACGAACTGCTTCTTGCAGAGACCCGGAAGGTCATTCGGAATTTTTATTCCAAGATCAAATTCGCCGAAGAACATATCGAGTTCGCCTTCATCACCGGAGTCACCAAATTTTCTGGGATGGGCCTGTTTTCCCTCCTTAACAACCTGATCGAGATCAGCATCAATCTTGATTTCGGGCCGTGCATTGGCTACACCCAGAAGGAGGTGGAGAGCAATTTCCGGCCCATTCATGACCAGGATCGCGAACGGTCTCGGGAAGGGAGAAGACGGGTTTTGGGAGGAAATCAGCGACTATTGCGACGGCTTCTCCTTCAACGGGAGGATGAGGCTGTGCAACCCTTTTTCCCCGCTCCGCATATTCTCCGACATGCGGGTTTTCCCGGAAAATCAATTCACCAACTATTGGATGAAATACGGCTCCAACATCCTGCTCAGGAAATTCCTGATGGACAAGGCTCTCACGCCGGAACAGTTCCAGGGCATGGGGGTGGACAGGCAATTCGCGAGCGATCCGGTGGAAATGGACGGGTCCACGCCGACATGATTTCTCTACCTGGCAGGCTACCTGACGCTCCGGACCGCAAGCGAGGCTCCGTATACCCTCGACTATACCAACCGCGAGAGCCGCTCCGCGGTTTCCACCCTGTTCATGGAGAACCTCGGCCCCTCCTCGTCCTGGAACGGCATCAGCGCGTTGGGCATGAAGCTGAAGCGGCACCTCTCCTCCGGCGACGTGCCCGGCATCGTCGACGACTTGCTCCGGCTTTTCGTCGGCATAATCTACTCCGATCGCCTGGACGCGTCCCACAAGCTCAGGGGCGGGCGCAAAGGCGGAGGAGTCCTGGCGGCGGCGGACGCGGACTCCCCCGATGCCGAGGAACGGAAGCAGGCGACGGCCCTCATCGATGATAGGCTTCTCGTGGAGAGGGGCGAGGGCTTCTACCGCTCCATCCTGCATGCCGCCCCGTGGGTGGTCGGAGCCAAAGTGACCGCGGAGACGCGCGAGAGCCTCGGCCGCCCCGATCTGGAGGCCGACTGCGGCGATTTGACCTACGTGATCGAGCTGAAGATGGTGAAGAGCGCCCGGGGCGGGGCCTCGGCCGTTAAGGCCGGAAAGGCTCAGATGCTCGGGAAAGGTTACGGTCTGAGCCCGATAATCCCATCCGCGTGTCGTTTGCCATAGGCAAGGAGGAAAGGAGCATCGTGGCCTGCCGCTTCAAGGGGGACGGTGAGGAGACTGCCCTAAAGGATCAAGGAGCCCGAAAAGCCCTCGTCCGCCCCATGGGACAGCCGTGCGCGGCGGCAACCCGCCGCCCGAAAGCCGAGGACCGGGCCAAAGACTTAGGGGGAGGGCCCCCGTCGGTGCCGAACCAGACGGAAACCACAAGATTCTGCGGTGATTCTGACCGTTGCCTGGCTGCTTTACCGCCGTCCCCGGACGGCGGCGCGATCATGTGCTTTCACGGGCGGCCTGACGGGTCAGGACGCGAAGCATTCGCAGCGGACGGCGCGGCGTCTTCTAGACGGGAACCATGGGCTCTGTTGCTTCCGCGAGGGCAAGGGCGGGCATCATGCCCCATCGAGTGCCGGGAGTGCGGGAGAGTACCGAGGTGACACTCCATCCCCTGGCTCCCCCGTGAACGGATGCTATACTATGATTTTGTCGTGTTCCCCTCCACGGAATGGATGCCGAGGTTTTTGTCGGAATCATCCATCATCACGGGATAATCACGGTTGACCCAACCCTCCAGATTTCGTATCATTTAATTAGGAAGTTATGCCAAGCGGCTTTCGTGAAGACCGTAGCCGGAAGGAGTGACCATGACCCAGGAATTGCCACCGCTTCCCGTGGGCAAGACGATTTTTGAAAATCTGAGGCTCAAAAAGTTCCTTTACATCGACAAGACGATGTATCTCCCTATGTTGCAGAATGCGGGCCAGTTCGTCTTCTGCGCCCGGCCCCGCCGCTTCGGCAAGTCGCTTACGGTCCACACCTTGGACGCCTTCTACTCGGGGAAAGCGGAACTTTTCCGGGGGCTCGCGGCAGAGGAACATATCGGCTCGCCTGCCTTCGTGCCAAGGCCGGTAATCAGACTGGATATGAGCGGCCCTGCGGACAGCGACAGCAAGGCGATTCTGGAGGAAAGACTCACCGATCAGCTCAAGGACAATGCCGAGCGACACGGGGTATCCCTGAGGGGCTCGGATTCCGTGGGAGCTTTTTTTTTCCTGATCAAGGATGTCCACAAGACCAGCGGACAGACAGTCGTCATCCTGATCGACGAATACGACGCGCCAATCATCAAGCTTATTGAGAGGGATCCGCTCGTATACGACGAACTGCTACTAGCAGAGACCCGGAAGGTCATTCGGGATTTTTATTCCAAGATCAAATTCTCCGAGGAACATATCGAGTTCGCCTTCATCACCGGAGTCACCAAATTTTCCGGGATGGGCCTGTTTTCCCTCCTCAACAACCTGCTCGACATCAGCATCAATCCTGATTTCGGGGCATTCATGGGCTACACCCAGGAGGAGGTGGCGTGTAATTTCGCCCCTTTCATACGAAGCATCGCAACGGCGCACCGGAAGAGCGATGAGGAGCTTCTTGGCGCAATCCGCGACTATTACGATGGATTCTCATTCGATGGTAAAACGATGCTGTACTGCCCGTTTTCGATACTCTCTTTTTTCGCCGATGCTCAATCCTTCATAGACGATGGACAATTCACCAATTATTGGATGGAATCAGGCTCCAATACGCTCGTCAGGAAATTTCTGAAAGATAAGGCCCTCACCGTCGAGCAGTTCCAGGGCATCAGAGTAGACCGTAATTTCGCCAGAAACCCCGGAGAAATAGACACCACCTCACCGGCAGGATTTCTTTACCAAGCAGGCTATTTGACCATTCGGACCGAAAGCGGCAAGCAGGCAGAGAACGGCAAGCAGGCAGAGAGCGGCAAGCAGGCAGAGAACGGCATGCCGTATGTGCTACGCTATCCCAACCGTGAGGTCCGTTCAGCCGTTTCCGCCCTGTTCCTCGAGAACATCAATCTCGCTTGGACAGACATCAGCCAGTCAGGGCGAGATCTGAGGCGACACCTCTCTAACGGCGATGTCCCCGGCATGGTCAAGGTCTTCACGCGGGTTCTGGACGGAATAATCCATCTCGACCACGCTGACGCTAACCGAGATCCGCGGGAAGGGAGCGTTGAAAAAGCCATCCTCGAGACGGTTCCCGATGACTTCCCTGAGCGCAAGCGACGGAAGCTGGCCGGGATTCTGACCGAGAGGCTGATGCGGGAGAAAGGCGAGAGCTTCTACCGTGCCATACTGCACGCCTGCCTGTGGATGGGGTGGGCGAAAGTGACTCCCGAGAAGCCGGAGAGCATCGGCAACCTCGACCTGGAGGCGACCTACGGCGAAAATGAGTACGTCATAGAGCTGAAAATGGCGGAGGATGCCAAGGGCGCCGACGCGGCCGTCCGGTCGGGAATGCGCCAGATGCTCGAAAAAGGCTACGGTCGGAGCCTGGACAACCCCATCCTGGTGACGCTGGTCATCGGCAGGAAGGAAAGGAATATCGTCGCCTGCCGCTTCCTGAAGGACGGAAGCGAGACGGACGCAGAGATCAGGCTCAAAGGGCAGGCGACCTGCCAGGACTCTCGACCTGAAATCCGGGAATAGCTGCCCCGGGTGACCGATAGGCCGATAGCCAATTGCCGGTCCTGGATCTCGCCTGGTTTAAGGCTTGCCCGTTGCGGTCAGGGACAAGCGCGGCGCACCGAGGTCACTGCTGCTTAGCGACGCTCGGTACGCCGTTCCATGACACGTTGCCATGCGCGGGCGGATGCCTGGCCATGTTCCTTCACGGACCGTTGCCGGTCCATCGCGGTCGAGGCAGGATTCGCGGCAGATCGCCCGCGTCCTGTGAGGCCATCGCCGCCCCGGCGGCAGGGTTGCGGATACGGCCTCGTCAAAGCCATTCTGTCGCTCGTGGGACCCGCCGAACCCGCCGGCGGCTGGCGCCTCCGCTACAAGCGGAGGTCAGGGGTTCTGCGCGGCCTCCTCTCAAGGAGAAGAGAACCGACTCGCTCCGCTCAGATTCGGTCGACTTTGGTCTTCCCGGTCGCAGAGCCCGGTCCGCGCGGATCCTTGCCGGCGCATATCAGGCAGAACGAAAACGCCGGATTGAACCGTATCGGCACCCGTACGGGACCGTCTGTCCCTCAGGCGCCTCGTGTCGTACGGAAACCTCCATGCCCGGCAGGTCCGGATCGGCCCGATCCTTCCAAACAAGACGGGTGGCCGCCAAACGCTCCATGCACCGAACCGGCGGCTTTCCAGACGCGACCGGCTCCGGACATCGGCAGCTACGGGAAGTTCCGGCGACTTTACTACAAAATCCTGCATATATCACAAAATACAGCTATATCGATGAGGTGTCCCCCCTTTTTGAGTAGCGACATTTGACATTGTGGGTCGCACCGACGATCAAAGCCTGTCAATCTCCCAACAAGTTCATGTTGATTACCTGCGCCCCGGCGCATGAAACCTTTCCAATGTCAACAACTTAAGGTAGCAATGTAGCAATGTAGCAATCGACAGTTTCTCAGATATTTTCATCAATGATATCAGTTGCTTGCCAGGTACCGCTCCTCTTAAGTTGTTGACATTGGAAACTTTTCTGGCATCCCAATATGATGGGAGTCCAAGGCAACGATGATGTCTGTGAAAAAAGCCCTTCCGAGCCTTAAAGGAAGGGCAAATGCACACGCCTATCAATCAGGCCGAACTTCAATGTCGGATTGCGCGAAATATCGTTTCTGCGGCCAATACAGACACGTTAGGGGCATCCCTTGAATGGAAAGGCGCGTTGTCTCCGTGAAGTCCAATTCAGACTTTTTACACATACCTCAACGATATCCAAGAAGACATTTCATGATAAAGCGCCCCAAGCGCCCTGAAGATCCCTGAAGCGCCCGCGTACCGGCTCCGGTCGGGGCTCCCGATGTGCTAAGATATGCCGTTCACCGAAGCCCGTCGCGGCGCGGGGCATCCACGTTGAGGGCTACCGACTTCCCCGCGATTCGGCCCGAACCGCATCGCTCCGCGCGGGGCGGATCCCCCCTTCCTTCGCCACTTCGCCGCAGCCAGTTTCGCCCTGACCGCAGGCGGCATCGCCCCCGTCCCTCGGACGGCAAGCCGCAGCGCCCCTTACCGACCTCACCCTTTCGCGGCCATCCTCCTGCGGATATACTCCAAAAATGACGCTTTCACCCTCACTCAGTCCTCATGCTCATGCGGACGATGCCCGCTCCTGCGGCATCCCGCCCCTCCCGCGGCCGGGTTCCGCCCCGCCGCCCCAGGCCACGCCGTGAGCGAGCCCGTCATCCATATCGCCGGCGGGGGCCTGGCGGGTTGCGAGGCCGCCTGGCGGGCGGCATCCCGCGGCGCCAGGTCCGTCCTCTGGGAGATGAAGCCGCACAGGTTCTCGCCGGCCCACAGGAGCCCGGATCTGGCGGAGCTTGTGTGCTCCAACTCCTTCAGGGCCTCCTCGCCGGAGAACGCCGTGGGGCTTCTGAAGGAGGAGATGAGGCGGCTGGGGTCGCTCGTGATGCTGGCCGCGGACGCGACCGCCGTGCCCGCCGGCAAGGCGCTCGCCGTGGACAGGGAGCGCTTCAGCAGGCTCGTGACCGAGACGGTCGCGGCCCACCCGCTCATCGAGGTGAGGCGCGAGGAGCTCACGGCCTGGCCGGAGGGGGACGCGCCCATGGTGATGGCCCCGGGGCCGTTGGCCTCGGAGGCGGCGGTGGAGATGCTCGCCTCCGCCACGGGGGCGGAGAACCTGTCCTTCTACGACGCCCTGGCCCCCATCGTGACCGCGGAATCCCTGGACATGAGCAGGATCTTCGCGCAGGACCGCTACGGTCCCGAGGGCGGCGGGGACTACCTGAACGCGCCCTTCGACAAGCGGGAGTTCGAGGCGTTCCTGGAGGCGCTCGGCGAGGCCGATCGCGCCGTCCCCAGACCCTTCGAGGACGAGAAATACTTCGAGGGCTGCCTTCCCATAGAGGTGATGGCCTCCCGAGGGCCCAAGACCCTGATCTTCGGCCCCATGAAGCCGGTCGGCCTGACCGTTCCCGGGACGGGAGCGAGGCCTTACGCCGCGGCCCAGCTCCGCCGCGAGAACCTCGAAGGCACGCTCTGGAACATCGTGGGCTTCCAGACGCGGCTCACGCGGCCCGCCCAGGAGAAGGTCTTCAGGATGATCCCGGGGCTCGGGAACTGCGAGTTCGCGCGCTACGGCGCCATCCACCGCAACACCTTCCTCGCCGCCCCGGCGGTCCTGGACCCGTGGCAGAGGCTCCTCGCGCGCCCCGGCGTCTTCATGGCGGGCCAGATCTCCGGGGTGGAGGGCTACGTGGAGTCGGCCGCCCAGGGCCTCTGGGCTGGCGAGAACGCCTTCCGGGCGCTCGCCGGGATCCCCCTGACCCTGCCGCCCCGCGAGAGCGCCTTGGGTTCTCTCGTCTCCCACCTGCGCCCCGAGGGCCGCAAGGGGCCCTTCGCCCCCTCCAACGTGAACTTCGGGCTCTTCCCCTCCCTCCCGGAACGCCTCCCGAAGAACAAGAAGGAGGCCGCCTCCCGCCGCGTGGAGGCCGCCCGCGCCTCCTGGAAACCGCTCAAGGAGGACGCCAACCATGTCTTCTCCTGGTAGCCCCGGCCCCGGGGGCGCCTCGGGCGCGACGCCGCGCCAGGCTTCCGCGCCCGCATGCCCGAAGCCGCGCCAGGCTTTCAATCTCGCTTGTTCGAGTCCCCGTCCGGTCGTCTCGGCCCTGAAGCCGCGTCCGGCATCCGCGCCCTCATGGCCGAAGCCGCGCCCGGCCTTTGCCCAAGAAGCCGCTTCCGGCCATCCCCCCGCCTCGGGCGCGGCATCCTCGGGGCCATCGACGTCGACGTCGGCTCCGGCGCTCGCCCTCGCGCTCGCGCTCGCTCTCGCTGTCTCCGCCATGACCCTCGCCTCCTGCGCCCCGTCGGGCCAGAGGATCCGCGGGGCCTTCTCGGTTGGCACTTTCACTGGGTCCGCCGGCCCCGAGCTGGCCAGGGCCCTCCAGAGGCACGCCACGATCCGCCCGGAGCGCGGCCCCTTTCTCTCGGGCACGGCCGAGTACCGCTTCGAAAGCTCCGCGGCGAGCGAGACGGTGCTCACCACCGAGGAGGGAGATGAGCGCGTCTACTGGGAGGACGATCCCCTGACCGGCGAGAGCTGGCTGGTCAAGGCCTGGGTCCGGAACCCGGTGCCGAAGGACTACGGGTTCCGCCGCGCACGCGGCGTCCTCACGGTGGACTGGCAGGTGGCCTCCGCCTCGGTCGGGACCCTGCGCTCCGGCAGGGACGTCTTTTCCCTGGTCAGGGCAGCGGGCGGCTACGCCGACCGCGATGGCCGTCCGCCTGCGGACCCGGACGCCCCGACCCCCGACGACCGGGAGCTCCACGATGCCGTCCTGGATGAACTCGCCGCGCGGGCCGCCGTCCATCTGACGCTTCTGGCCGGTCAGAGGCTCACAGAAAACGACCTGGCCTACATTCCGGATCAGGACGGCCGCAGGGCCCGGGCCCTGGCCGCCGCCGGCCACTGGGACGCCGCGGCGCTCATCTGGGAGGAGCTTCTCGGGCGCAACCCGAACTACGGCCCGGCCCTCTACAACCTGGGCCTGCACGGAGAGCTCGATGGCGATCTGCCCCGGGCCTGGCGTTACTTCAGACTGGCGTTCCGGTCTCAGCAGCTCCCGGAGTACCGGGAGGCGCTATCCCGTGTCTCTGAGGTGCTAAGGCGGATGGGCAGGCTCCCCAGGCCCGACGGCTCGCTCATGTAGTCGCCCGCGCGGGCATCGGGCCGATTCCTTCCGTCCGCGGGGCGCCGTCTCGCGGAAAAGCGCGTTCCTCCTGCGGCTATGGATCTCAAACGGTCGGGGACCGTGATTTCGCGGCGGAAAGCCTCGCGGACACCCTCGAGAACCCGCGCACAGACACCCCGCGACGGCCCGGGTCGGTCAGGACTGGATGAGAGGGCAGAGAAGTCAGAGAATGCGGTGAAGGTTGAGTGGGGAGAGAAGAGGAGACGGGAGCCTTGATCGCGGGCAAGGCCTCTGGTAAGCTTCTATCGTCCCCATTAGCGAGCGATACGGCCTTCCGGCCCGCACCCCTCCGGCAACCCCTGTCCAGGCGACGAATAAAGCCGCATTCGAGCCGCCGGGGGGCACCTGCCGTTCCGGTCCGCTCGCCTCCGGCATTGATAATTCCGGCTTTTCGCGGAGGTCATCGTTATGCCTAATCTCGCCTGTTCCGGCGCCGGTCGCATAGCCTTGAGGCTCATGCTGTCCTTGAGCCTCGTTCTGGCTTTGTGTCCGCCCGCGGCCTGGGCAGGCTTCGCCCCCACGGCAAGCGCCCGCTCCGGCGCCGATGCCGATCTCGAGAAGGTCCGCGCGATCCTGGAAAGCAAGAAGGTGGCGGGTGCCCTGGCCGGCATGGGCTACGCCCAGGCGGAGATCGAGGCTCGCCTGGCCGGGCTCTCCCAGCGGGAGATAAGCGATCTGGCGGGCAGGCTGGACGGCGCCCTTACCCCGGCCGGCAACCCGGCCCTCGCCGTGGGCGTGGTGGCGGCCTGCGTGCTCGTCATCATCGGCGTGACTTACCTCATCGGAGCCTTGAGCTACCCTATCAGGGGCTAGACACCTCGCGGGCGAAGCTCCCCGAGAGGCTTCCGCTTCAAGTCCGTCACGGGCGCCCCGGCGGCATCGTCCGGCGCCTGGACCGCGCGGAAACCCGAAGACGGCTCTCCCCGGACTGCCTCAAGCGTTTCGCGGCCGTTTCAGACAGGGAGTCGTGCGGCCGTTTCAGGAAAATGCCCTGTCGCAGGAACGCTTCAGGAACTTATCATGAAACGATATTCTTGCGCATCGCGGAGTTGATCGCACACCATATCGTGATGTCCGAAAGGTTTCATGCTCCGTGGTGTCGACAAATCAACATGAACGTGCAGGGGATTTCGGACTGTTCCGGCCCAACCTCCGGAGCCGTTCTGGATCCCCCGCGACGTGACGCCGGACACGGCGCCGAGGCAAGTCAGCCCCTCATGCCGCCGGTCGCCCCGGGCTAGCGGATGTCGGCTAGATCCCGTCCCCGGACGGCGCCGATCCGTTCCGGGGCCGGGGCCGGACAGGAAGGGGTGTCCGGAAGACCGCCGCCGCCTTGAGGCAACCCGCCCGAGATGCCGCCCGGAGAAAGCCAGGCCGCAGGAGCTACGTCCCGACGAAAGAGAATCCGGAGCAGTCTACGTTCAAGTCGTTCGCGACCGCCGCTTTGACCAGGCACGGAAGCAGCTCGCCCAGAAGCCCGTCGGCGAGTTCGCCGAATGCCTCCATGCGCGAGAGTATTTCGCCTTTCTTCTCACGCACGGCCCTCTCGACCGCACGACTCGCGAGATCCCTCTTCGGGCCGCCTCGGGGCCAGTAGGACGTCTTCCGCGAGAGAATCCCGCAGAACATGACGTCCCGATCCTTGCGCCAGCAACGCGAGAATTGCCGTCCTGCCGCCGCCTTGACGACGCGCTCGTAAAAATCCGGCAGGAGCCCGGAGGCATCGTCGGGGAGGGAAAACAACAGCTTCAGCATCCCCTCGATCGCCGCATCCGTCTTCTTCCTCTTCTCACGATTCCCTCCGCTTTCCCGTCCCGCGTCCATGTCGGTTCCTCTGCCTCCTTCCCGTTCGCTTACCCGGCCTCTCCGCCTGCCGCCCTTCCCTCCGCCGAGGCCTCCATGAACTTCCGGGCCGGGTCTCGTCAGGCAACTCTCGAAAAAATCCTGCCGCGCCGTTTCCAGTTCACTGCCGTCTAAATAGATATCCAGCAGATGAAGGTAGAACGGGGCGGCGAAATTGTAGTAAACTTGAGCGGAAACCGCGTGGCAACCCGCGGCGGAGAGCCGCCGGTCGGCCCGCAGGATCATATCCGCCCTGTATATCAGATGCTTCACCGTCTCGATCGCCACGTTCTCGGAGGTCCCTACTATCCTCATGACGTCCGCCGGATCCTCCAGAAGCGACTCCTGGAAGCGCCGGGCCAGCGCAAGAATAAACAACGCCGTCAGCGCGGGGAGGGAACCGCCGTGGCCGTCCGCGAGCCTTAACGCCAACGGGAGCCAGAACGGCTTCAGGTCCGCGCCCCCGTCCCACATGGGCGGGAGCAAGTCCACGGTATTCCTGCCGTCGAGGGCGAGGCCCAGGAGGCCATCGGCGCCGGCGGACTGGAAGCCGTCCAGGGGCGTCCTAGGGTGGCAGTAGGGGAGGAAGGCCCTGAAAGAGAGGATGTTGTCGCAGGTGATCAGATCCGAATCGGCATCGTCGAGATCGGGCGAGTACTGGAAAACGCCTTCCAGGCCCTTGGACGACGCGCGCAAGTCGGAGACGAAATACGCTATGACCGATGCCGCCACCTCCCCGGAGAAGATTTCCACGACCTTCTCGCCGTTTATAAGCAGGTTCCTGCCCTCCGTCTCGACCCTCCAGATCTCGTCTGCCCCGAAATAGCGCGGCCTCCCCCCGAGCATCAGCGTATAGACTCCCCGGGAGGTGACAAGCATCCCGTTTCCGGCGCCCCCGAAGAGGGTGGCATCGATTAAGAGCAGGACGTCCTCGGGATCCGCGTCAAACGCGTAGCCGGTTATGGCGCCGGAGAGTTTTTTCGGCGGAATGTCGGGCCTTAGGTACAGCCTCGGGATGCGTGCCAGCCAGCGGAAGTGCCTCGCGACGAGCCGTAAGGAATCGAACGGGGCGGCGCCCGCCCCCGTCCGGCCCCCCTTGGCCGCGCCGGCGGGAGTCTCCGGCCTGTTACGGCATATCCCGGCCATGGCCCCGACGAACCTTTGGACGACCCCGCACTCGCCGGCGTAGAGGCGGCGCAGGTCCACGGCAGGCCAGCCGTTCAGGTAGAGGACTTTTCCGTGGACCCGGGCCTCCGAGGCGGCGGCGAATGCCACGGACCTCGCCACGCCGAAAGGGTCGAGAAAATAGAGCCTGTCGGCGGTGACCAGGAAGCCTCTGTCCGCCTTGCCGGATTTCCCGTCGGCAAACAGGCCCTCGATCTCCCCGGGGCGGGCATCGCTCGCGTACGTGGCGACGGCGGTGGCGATCATCCGTTCCGGGATGACCGGCTTCAGGTAGAAGTGGGGGATCCCCGCGAGTTTCAGGAGCTCCGGTCTGACGCGCCCCGCCGCCCGGCCCGCGTCCCTGGATTTCGGCATGGGACAGCCTCCCTCATCCGATTGACGCCGCCACGCGCGGCATGTCATGAATCGGAACCCAACTTATCCGAAAGCCTTTCACCCGTCAAGTGGGCCCGAAGCGGGCCCTGCCGATCTCCTGGCCGTCCGGAGCGGGGAATTGCACGGACCCCACGCGGCGGTCGAGAAATCAGCCCAACGCCGTCGGGGCGCGGTCCCGAAGGGTCAGGATTGCGGGCGATTTCAGTCCTGAAGCCGACAAGAAATCGGCGCCTGCCCCCCCCCGGAAACCCGAGGCTGTTCTCCCGGCCCCCGGGCGGAAATTGAGACTCCTCCGTTTCAGGCGCGATACGCGCGTTCCGTGCGCCGCACCTCTCCGCTTGTCCCTCCGAGGCTCCCGGGCAGTCCCCCCGCCCGCGGCCCCGGACACGGCCGGATGGCCCGAGACGTCACGCCCGGCGCTTCCCCCGATATGCCATATGGCATAGTCAGCTCAAGGCATTTCCGCCTTGAAGCAGCTTCAGGTCCCCTTGACTGCCCGCCCATATGCCGAGCCCGGCACGGACGCCGGGGCAACGCCGACATTCCGCCGGGCGAGACCACCGAGGGCGTTCGCGAGCCTCACGGGCGCCCGTCCGCGTCAAGATCCCGGCATGAGCCTGGGCGCGTCAAGCCAGCGGATTGAGCCGCGTCGGGGACAGCCGTCCGCCTGCGGCGTAGACTCGGATTAAGGAATGCTGGCAATCCGTGCCCCTCGCCGGACTGCCGGAAGGTGGCCCGATGTGGAAGGAATTCGCTTTGGCCCTTATCCTGACCGTCTCTTTGGGACTTGCGGCCCTGGATGCCGTCCGGCGGAACGGCGTCCCGGCCGTCGCCGGCAACGGAGGCCGCAACGCTCCCGCTGAAACGGCTGAAAATGCCGCCGGGAATGACGGCGGGATGGAAAGGCCCGTCATGGCCGCCGGGGGGGAAAAGTCAGCCATGAGCGACGGCGGGAAGGAAAAGTCCCCCATGAGCGACGGCCCGACGGAAAGACCCGCCACGGACGGCGGAACGGATAGCCCTGTCGCGAGCAACGTCGCGATGGATTGGCCCGTCCCTGGCAACGGGACGGCAGATAGCCCCTTCCAGAGCGACGGGACGGCGGAAAGGCCCGTCGCGGAACGTCCGCTCGAAGGCTTCGCCGGAACGGCCTCCCCGCCTCCGGGGAGCTGGCTGGTCCGGGAGGGCGACACGGTAGTCTCCCCCGAATGCCCCTCGAAGCCCTTCGCTTTCGAGGCGATCTACCCCCAGGGCCTCGACGGCGGCAGGCAGGCCGACCGGGCCGTGCAGGCCCTGACCTCGGCGCTACTCGCGGACTCGCGGGAGGCCGGGGAAAGACTCGCGAAGTCCGGCAGGCTCTGTGGCGGCCCAGGCCCGCCGAAAATCCTGCACACCGGACGCGGCTACCGCTCCTCGCCCTCGCCGGATGCGGTTGCGAGCGCGTTCTTCATAACCGAATACTACCCGGGGGGAGGCCGGGGATCCGTGCGCTACCTTTCCCTGAACCTGCTCGACGACGGCAGCGAGCTCACGGCGGACAGGCTCTTCGAGGACCCGGACGCCGGGCTGTCCAGGCTGTGGCGGCGCGTCTTCCGCGACTTCTGCGCCAGAGGCTTCTCGGGCGCCCCCGCGTTCTACGGCGCCCCGGCCTGCGGGATCCAGGCGCCCCGCAGGCCGGGGCGGGCGCGAGCGGACGGGAACCTGGATCCGCTGGGGCACGGGCTCCTCACCTCGCTCGGGCTCACCCTGCCGCTGGATCCGGGGGAGGCCTGGGACTGGAACGCGGGGCCGGTCTGGCTTGACATCCCCAAGGAAGATCTCGTCTTGATGGGGGCCGATCCGGCAATCTGGCGATAAGGCCGGGCGATAAGGCCGGGGGATAAGGCCGGGGATGGACGGACTGTCGGGAGGGACTGGCTGCCAGACCCGGACAAGGCCGCATCGGCTTGGCACGGTGCGCGAAGGCAACAGACGGGGCGTCCTCGTCATCATCCACACGCTTGCCCGAACGCTTTCCCGGTTGCCCGGAGCGTCGTTCAGGCTCTTGGTACCCTTGCTTTCGAAACAGAATTCCCGTTTGCCTGTCGAACAGGTGGCCAGATGGCTGACAACTTGCCTTTTGAACTGTCTTGAAATAGAATCGATCGGACTTTCGAATGGAGAAGGAAGCCGGGACAGGGATGTTGCTTGAGGAGGTCGGGATGTCCATGCAAAACATGTTGAAAAAAATCAATGAAAACCGGACCCTTCTCGAAAGGCGCGGGCCGCTGAAAGACATCGAGCAGGCGGAGATCGACAGGTATTACCGCGTCAAGAACACCTGCACCTCGAATGCCGTCGAAGGAAACACGTTTAACCTCCACGAAACGAAACTGTGGCTGGAAGACGGAATCTCGGTCGGCGGGAAATCCCGCATCGAATTTCTCGAAATCGACGGCCACGGGGACGCGTTCGATTACATGTTGAAAACCGCGCGCACAAGAACCCTCGACTCTATCTCAGATGATCTGCTCGTTATCATACAGGAAATGCACGAAATTTTCTACAAGCTGATAGAAATCAGATACGCAGGCGTTTACCGAGACCACGACATAAAAATCATCAATTCCAGATTCGACACTCCGAAGTCGAGAATGCTCCTTCCGCTCATGGACGAATTCCGGAACTCGTTTATCGAAAAAATGGCCGTTCTCCATCCGATAGTCCTGGCTGCCTACGCCCATCGAAGGGTCGTGCAGATCCATCCTTTCCACGACGGCAACGGAAGGACTTCCAGACTGCTGATGAACCTGATCCTCGTTAACCAAGGCTACCAAATCGTAAATATAGGTAGAAAAATCAGGAATTCGTATTACAATGCCTTAAGAAATGCGGACAAACAGACAGACGACGAAAACGAATTCGTAAATTTCATCCTGAGGCTTCAGCTGAACGCCCAAAAAAGATACATGAGACTCATCGGCTTCGAGCGTCCCTAATCCGAAGTTTATGAATAAAGGCGAAATATCCAAAACAAATGGATCAAGCAC
The DNA here is from genome assembly GCA_031263485.1 of Deltaproteobacteria bacterium. Lineage (GTDB taxonomy): Bacteria > Desulfobacterota > Desulfarculia > Adiutricales > Adiutricaceae > JAIRZX01. Next base: position 15,908 of record JAISFS010000303.1, read on the forward strand.
TGATGTTCGGATGCCGTCGGCTTTCAGACTCCGCATTTCGGCCTTTTCACGAACCCGTCATCCATCGGCTCATCCAGGGCCGCGGGTGTCCGCCGGGCACCTGAACCGCAATTCCCGACCCCTGATAGAGTCCGGCAAACCGGAACAAACCGGAAGAGGTCAGGAAGCCGACGTGTCCTCCGGCGCCGACGGTCGCGGCAAGCTTAAAGGCCGGAGCCAGCATCCGTGTCTGCCGCTCAATCGAACAGTTCAGATCCCGCATGGCCGAACGGGATAAATTCGTCTTTGGCGGAGAGGCTTTGCCTTCATTCTCCTTAACCTAAGATACGGATTCGTTTTTATCGTTTCTGACGATGAAAAGGCGGCAGGCAGCGGGAGGAAAAGCTCTGATCCACGCGAAACCCTCGGAGACTCTGAGGTACGGCTTCGACCTTGAGTCCGATTTACGAGGGGCGTTCTCACTGACTATCCTGGGAGCCGGCGAGCCCAGGTTGATCCGGTACTCGTGAGGATGTTAAGATAAGCCTGGAAAGGAAGGCACCGGTATGCGCTATGAGCTGATGCACAGGGAGATCCCGGCCGTAACGCTGGAAATCTCTTCCGAGGATGGGAAAACCTATGTCGAAAGGGTTTCATCCGTTACCGCCTTCGAGCATTTGCCAATAGGCACGATTTCTCCCGGATCGAGTAAGATAAATCCCAGGAGGATAGAAAACTGGCTTAATGAGAGAGCGATACCGAAGGAGAGATCGGGACTGAAAAGGATCATCGACTTCGCGGGCCTGCCGCATCCGGACCGGATCCTGCTGGATTCGCTGGGCCTTTCGCTCTCCGATCAGTACTGGCTGAGACCTGCCGGGAGCGGGATCGCCTGGCACGACATGAACTTTTTCCATAACGAGTTCTCTGCCGATCTCGGAGATGTCCTCCTGGGGGAAATCGATGACGCCAAGGGCAGGATGTTCGTCTCTCCAGACGCCTCCTCGACCGGTATGTTGCCTAAGCGATGGATCATCAGAGAAGGCAAAAGACTCCTTATGAAAGGAGGTAAGGCGCCGTTTTTCCAGGAGCCCGAGAACGAGGTTATTGCCTCGTATGCGATGGAATCTCTCGGAATTCGCCACGTGAACTATGAACTGACTGCGGTACGCGGGAAACCATATTCGCTATGCGAGACCTTTGTCGATGATAAAACCGATTTCGTCTCGGCTTATTATATTGCTGACAGGTGTTCCGACATGCCGGAAGACTGCAGAAAACGGTACGATTTCCTTATCGGATGGTGCGAGAAAAGGGGTATATCCGGTGCCATGGAGGCATTGGACAGGATTATCGTTATCGATTTTATCTTATTCAACACCGATAGGCACTTCAACAACTTCGGAGCCCTGAGGGACGCGGACACGCTCGGATGGAAAGGATTTTCCCCGATATTTGACACGGGAAACTGTTTATGGAACGATAAGGCCACCAAGGATATCAGTCCTCAGGAAATCGGAGAATGCAAGCCGTTCAGTGAAGATTTCCCCAAACAGCTTCTTTGCGTAAGTGACTTTTCATGGATAGATTTGCAGAGGCTCAAGGATCTGCCGGATGAGATAGCGGGTATTTTCCGTGATGGCGGAAGGCTTTCGCCCAAACGTGTCGAAAGGATTTATAGCTGCCTTCTTTGGCGCGTCGAATTCCTCGAAAATGTCATCCATGAACGGGAATCGATCCGCGAAAAGCCCGGGGTACGCCCTGGGCCACGGACATGATAGAATTTATGATATTTTATGCAGGCTGGGATGCTGATTTCGCTCTGAAAATTTAACAATGTCCACCTTGTTTAATTCCACTGCAAAAATCCCCACCCACACCTCCAGGTAGCAATTTGAGGGCAGAATGCTGGGTAAAGGGTACGCCATAATGGCGGTGGTTAAAGGCTTAAGCTCAAGGGTGCCAATGCGATGGCCACAAAGAGTTCCGCTTCTCTGTCGAGGGGGAGGGGGAAGGTTTTTGCAGTGGAATCTTGTTTGAGCTCCAGCTTATTGATTCCCCTGCCCAGCAGCCGTGGAGGACGCCAAAGCCCTTGCGTTCTCCTCCGCGTCTGTCCATAATAAGACCCTCAGATTATCATGTTTGTTTTTCAGCAGGAATTTTCAGCCGGAAAATGATTCTACGCTCCCGTGCGATCAGTTCACGATTGACAGACAGTTAAACGAAGAAATACCTTTTCACTGCTCTCCGGAAAGAAAAGACCGAGGCTGTTCACGGAATCGCGGTCCCATGGCCTGAGGGCGCTTCCGCCGACCATCCGGCCAGCGGTCGCTTCCGCCGGCCATCCGGCCAGCGTCCGTGCGGTTTCCTCCCGCCCGCCCGGCGTCAACCCGTCCCTGCCGTCAGTAGATGGCCCTGGGCCTGGGCCCGTCCGCCGGGCCTATCACGCCCTCGCGCTCCATGTCCTCTATGATGCGGGCGGCGCGGTTGTAGCCGATGCGGAGGTGCCTCTGGATGTGCGAGATGGTGGCCCTGCCGGAGCGGCGCACGAGCTCCACAGCCTCCTGGTACTTCTCGTCGGCCTCGCCAGGGCCCGCGCCGTCCTCCGCCTCGGGCGGGGCCAGGCACTCGATGTACTCGGGGGGCCCGAACTTCCTGATGTGGTCGGTCACCCTGCGCTTCTCCTCGTCCGTCACGTAGGCGCCGTGGAGCCTCCGCAGCCGCGAGGTGCCGGGTGGCTGGAAGAGCATGTCGCCCTTGCCCAGGAGGTTCTCGGCGCCTATCTGGTCCAGGATGGTGCGGGAGTCGAACTTCGTCGCCACCTGGAAGGAGATGCGGGTGGGCAGGTTCGCCTTGATGACGCCCGTGAGGACGTCCACCGAGGGCCTCTGGGTGGCCAGGATGAGGTGTATCCCCGAGGCCCTGGCCTTGGCGCAGAGGCGCATGATGGACACCTCCACCTCCTTGGGGGAGGTGAGCATCAGATCGCTCAGCTCGTCTATGATGATGACCAGGTACGGCATGGGGTCCAGAGGCCCGTCCCCGTCGGGGTCCGGGCTCTCGCGGGATCTTTCGGCGAGCTCGTTGTAGCCCTGGATGTTCCTCACGCCCTTCTCCGCCATCTGCCGGTAGCGGGCGTCCATCTCGCACACGGCCCACTTGAGCGCCGTCGTGGCCTCGGCCGGGTCCGTCAGGACCGGGTGGATGAGGTGCGGCAGGTCGCGGTACAGGGCCAGCTCCACGCACTTGGGGTCGATCATGAGGAACCTCACCTTGTCCGGGCCGGCCTTGTAGAGGATGCTCATGATCATGCAGTCCAGCCCCACGGACTTGCCGCTGCCCGTGGCCCCGGCGATGAGCAGGTGTGGCATGCGCCCCAGATCCGTGACCACGGGCCCGCCGGTGATGTCCACGCCCAGCACGAGCGAGAGGGGGGACTCCAGCCTGACGAACTCCGGGCTCTCCACCAGCTCGCGCAGTGTGACCAGCCCGCGGACGGGGTTGGGGAGCTCGATCCCGATGGCGTTCTTGCCGGGGATGGGGGCCACGACCCTGATGGACTCGGCCTTCATGGCCATGGAGAGATCCGACGCGAGCCCGGAGACCTTGGAGATCTTGACCCCCGGGGCGGGCTGGTACTCGTACATCGTGATGACCGGGCCGCCCGCCACCTCGAGCACCCTGCCGTCCACCCCGAACTCGAGGAGCTTGGCCTCCAGCATGGAGGCGTTGGCCATGAGCTCCTCGCGGCTCATGGAGGCCCAGCCGCCCGGCTGGTCCGGGGGAGGGTCCAGCAGTTCGGCGGAGGGCAGCCTGTAGGGTTCGCGTCTGGGCGGCCTCGGCGCGGACCTCTCGCGGATCCTGAGCCCCCGCTCCCCGGCGGCCCGTGAGCCGGACTCCGCCCCGTCCCCCTCCGCCCCGTCTCCCAATCCGCCGCCCGAAACAGCTCCGGTCCCCTTGCCGCCGCCCGAAATCGCTCCGGTCCCCTTGCCGCCGCCCGAAACCGCTCCGAGCTCGTCCCCGTCGCCGCCATCGAAGCCCCCGCGTCCACCCTTCCGGCCAGAGGCCCTCCGGGAGTTTACGGCGTCCCGGGCGCCGTCCGGGCTCGTGGCGAGCCCGTCCGTTTCCGCCGGGTCGGCCCCCGAAGCCTCCCCTGCGGGGCTCCCAGCCTCCCCGGAACCGCCGCGGCCCGCTCCTCGTCCGCGGAAGACCAGTTCCGGCACGCGTTCCGCGTCGGAGTCCCCGGACACGTCCGCCTCGCCCGATCCCCGGCGGAAGATTCTCCCGGCCAGACGCCCGAGCGTCCCGGGCGAGACGCCCGTCGTCAGCATGAGCCCGCACACGAGAAGAAGCGGCAGGAGAAGGCATGCCCCAACCCTGCCGGCCATCGGCGTGATGCCGCGGGCCAGGAAATCGCCCATGGCGCCGCCGCCCGAGGCCTCGGCGGGCCACAGGATCGGCATGGCTGCCGGGAACAGCGCCGAGGCGAGCGCGAGAAGCGAGAACACCGAGAGCACGAGCCCCGCCGAGGCGGAGATCGCCGGGATGCCCTTCCCGCGATCGGTGAGCCTGTAGAAGGGGTACAGGAGGAGCGCCGGGACCGGCCAGAAGGCCGCGAGCCCGAAGAGCTTCACCAGGAAGGCCGAGAAATGCGCCCCCAGATACCCCAGGTGGTTCTTCAGGCCCTCCGCGCCGGCGGCGGCGGCTTCCTCGCCGGGGCTGTGGGAGACGAGCGCCAGGAGGGTCAGCACCGCGAAAATCGCCGCGGCCAGCGCCGGAAGCTCCGGCGGCACGACGGGCACCAGCCGCTCGGGCCGGCCGGCCGCGGCCCTGCCGCCCCTGCCCCCCTTGGCGGTCCTGCCTCCCTTGGCGGTCCTGGCGCCCTTGGCGGTCTTGGCGGTCTTGGCGTCCTTGCGCGATCCGTCCGCGGCGCCCTCCCCTCTCGCCCTCGCCCGAGGGGTCCGAACCCGAGGCGGGCGGCGGACGGGAGCCGTCTCGCGGTCGTCATCGGTTTCGAGGTCTGCGATGTCGGGGGCGTCTATCGGTTCTGCTTTTCTCTGGCTCATGACTGGCCTGTCGGCTTGCGGGGCCGGGGATGCCCGGCTTGGATGGATCGTAGGGGAAGCCCGGCGTGCGCGCGGGACGCGGAGCCATTAAGAAGGCGGCTTACGGAGACGACTGCCGGAAGCGTCCGGCTTACGGAAGGCGGACCGCCGCGAGGTCGGAGGGGACGCCGAGGCGGCGCACGGAAAGCGGCCAAATCAAGCGACCGTCACGGCAAGCCATGGAGGCGTGGTCACGGGCTGCGGTACCGCGGCGGATGCGGAAAAGTGCCCAGTTCACGGACGCGAGCGGCGGCACGCGGGGTAAATTCGATCATCAGGGCACGCTCCCGTATGGCAAAACGGAAATGCGATCGGACTACGGATGAACACGGGCTGACCGGGCTGATTACGGCAAGGTTAAGGCAATCCGCGGCACGAAGATGCGGGGATGCCGTCAAGTTGCGGCGGCCAGCGAAACGGCACGGAATGGCGATTGGGCAGCGGTTGTCCCGCGCGAAACGGCACGGGAAGGCGACTGGGGGGCGATTGCCCCGCACGGAACGGCACGGAAAGGCGATTGGGCAGCGGTTGTCCCGCGCGAAACGGCACTGAAAGGCGACTGGGGGGCGATTGCCCCGCACGGAACGGCACGGGAAGGCGACTGGGGGGCGATTGCCCCGCGCGGAACGGCGCGGGAAGGCGACTGGGGGGCGATTGCCCCGCGCGGAACGGCGCGAGACATCCGGCCGAGGACTGCGGTTCGCCATCGGCGGGCATTTCGCTGGCGCGCGGCACTCGAAGAGGTCAGGGCATGCCGCCGTCGGCGCGGCGGCATCCGGCGGGTCGCGGGAAACCCCTTACCAGTCCCGCATCTCCGCGGCGACGAGAGGGAAAAGCTCCACCGCCCGCGCGGCGTGGTCCTCCGAGAGGCTCCCCAGCCCGCAGGAGGTGGTCAAAAGCGATCTGGACTTCAGGAGATCCCGATCGACGCCGCGCCTGACCAGGCCCTCCAGACCCTCCTTGAGCCGGCCCGCCAGGAACCCCGGCTTCATGGACGGCTCGAAGCCCTGGGCAGGCACGAGCCCCCAGGCCATGTAGCCGCCCCTCCCCAGGAACGCCCCTATCTCGCCGGGGTACAGCGACACCGATTCCAGGTAGCCGTAGGAGTCGCAGTTGAGGATGTCTATGTCCGCCCGGGTCATGAGCCCCCAGTCGGTGTTGCCGCAGACGTGGAGGCCCACGAGCGTCTGGCCCCGGGATCTCGCGGCGGCGGCCGCGGCGTTCAGCGCGCCCAGGACCGTCTCCGCCGACAGCGTGGAGAAGGCCGACCCGTAGCCCGAGAGGCCCGGCTCGTCGAAGAAGGCCACCGCCGCGCGGCCCGCCGCGCGGATGGCCGCGGCCTCCCAAGCGGCCTTGGCCCCCAGGGCACAGGAGGCCGCCTCCAGGAGGCCCGGATCGTCCACCAGGCCGAAGGAACCCTCCACCTTGACCGACTGCCCGAAGGTCAGGGGGCCCACCACCTGGGTCTTCAGGAACCCGCGCCCGAAGGCGGGGCTCGCGGCGGCCCGGGCGAGGAAGGCGCCCCAGCCCCCGGAGGCCCTGGACGAGCGCGCCAGAAACGAGTAGTCCCCCGAATAGTAGGCCTCGTAAAAGCGCGCGAGGCTCTCCTCGCGCCCCGCCGCCGGCACGGACATCGTCCGGCTCTCGCCGTCCGCCTCCACGAAGTATATGCCGTCCGCGGCCCCGAGCATCATGTCCTCCCAAGGGGAGACGCGCACCATCTGGGGGGACGCGGGTATGTCCACCCTGCCCTCCATGAGATCCAGCGCCGCCTCCGCGTTCCGGAACGGGAAGGAGCCTATGGCCAGGGTAGAGAACGGGGGTATCTGGGTCATCTGACTGAACTCCTGACGCGGCGACAAGGATGCCGGACGGCGCGGGGGCGATCCGGCTACGTACGGGAAGGCGCGGGCACTCCGCCGGAAGGCTACGGACGGGAAGGCGCGGGCACTCCACCGGAAGGCGGCGGTGGGGAAGGCTCGGGCACTCCGCCGGAAGGCGGCGGAGGGGAAGGCGCGGGCACTCCGCCGGAAGGCGGCGGAGGGGAGGGCTCGGGCACTCCGCCGGAAGGCGGCGGAGGGGAAGGCTCGGGCACTCCGCTGGAAGGCGGGTACGGCCCACGGACGGCGCGGCATGGCGCCCCCGGCGCCCTCAGCGGGTCTCCGACTCGCGGTACGCGAGCTCTGCCGCGGCGGCCGATCTGGCCAGAGCGTCCCTCTCGCGCCTGAGCCCCGAGGGGCTCCGGACGGCCGCGACGACGGGGGAGATCTCGTCCAGATCGCAGATGCGGGGGGAGTCGGGGTCCCAGAGCCGCGCGGAGCGGGAGACGAGCCCGGCCACGGACAGCGCCCGCGAATAGACCTGCGCGGTGCCGGGCCAGGGGCCTCCCCGCGACCAGTCCGCGAGCGAGGTCGAGAACAGGAATGTCAAGGGGATCCTGAAGATCCTGGACGCGTGGTAGAGATCGGAAAAGAGCCTCCTGGCCGGGGCCTCCCTGGGGGCCCTGCGTCCGGTCCCGGCGGCGTTCCAGCCGGAGCGCAGGTGAGCGGACAGGAACTCCACGGCCCTGCGGTGCGGCATGTCCTCCAGTTCCTTGACAGGGGACATCTCCCCCACGAACTCCACCACCGGCAGGGCGACGCGGTTCTTGCGGAAAAGATGGAACACCGCCCCCATGGCGGCTTCGGCAGGATCCCCCGCGTAGTCGGAGAAGTCCCCGAAGAGCCTTTCCCAGAACTGCCCTTCCCCCGGCTTCAGGGAGGCGCAGCCGAGGAGCGCCAGGCCCCAGACATTGTCGGGGATCTCGTCGCCGGCCTCCTTGAGCGCGCCGGCTATCCGCGGGAGCCTGGGCGCGAGGAGCATGGGGCCAGAGCCTGGCCCCTCGAGATCGGCGAGATACACCGTGGCGCCCTCGGGCACCGCCTCGCGGACCAGTCCCACCCAGCCCTCCAGATCGAGCCCCGCCGCTGCCGCCTGGCGCCCCAGCACCGCCCGGGCCGCCTCCTCGGCCTCCCGCTCGGGCACGTCCCGCTCCAAGGGCGACAGAAAGCCCAGATCCAGGGTCCTCCCCAAAGTCGCGGAGCGCATCTTGGTGGCGATGACCGAGATGCTCCCCCCCGCCTCCGCCCGATAGGCGGGCTGGGGGGAGGCCGCGCCCCCGCGGGCGCCGTGGAACGGCGAGAAGCCCTGCCGCCTCAGGGAGTCTAGGCCCGCCGGGACCTCGTCCGGCAACCGCCACTCCTCCGCGTCCGCCTGGCCGGCCGCCGCCGCAGCCATGCCGCCCGTGAGCACCAGGGAAAAGAGGCTCTTCTTGGCCGCCTCCTTGAGGGATCTCAGGAAGGACTTGGACAGGATGCCCCCCGCTACCGAGGCCGACGGGCGCCTGCCGTCCGGAAGGAGGGTCGAGGCCCCGGCGCCTTGCCCCGCGGCTCCTTGCCCGGAAGCGGGGAGCCCGCCGTCCGCGCCGTCTGCCGCGGGAGCCGCCGCCCCGCCCTCGCGGTCGATCGGGCCGTCCCCGTGGGCGACGCCGCTCAAGGCCTTCAGAAGGGGGATTACCGCGCCGAAAGAGCCGAAAAGCCCGCCGGACGGGAACGCGCCTGCAGACGATGCCTGAGCCCCTCCAGAGCCCTGGCCCCCGCCGGATACCCCGCCGGAACCCGTATCCCCGCTCTCGTTGCCGCCCAAGCCGCCCAAGCCGCCCGCGCCGCCCGCGCCGCCCGCGCCGCCCTGGCCGTCATCCTGGCCGCCCGCACCGCCTTCGCCGCCGCCGGAGGCCCCCTGTCCCCCGGGGAGCCCGAGGGTCATGCCGCGGGTGGCCAGGGAGAGCATGGTCCAGTACATGAGCGAGATCCTGTCCTGGCGGCGCTCCAGGTCCTTGATACGCTCGCCCCGGCGCTGGAGCTCCGCGAAGGCCTCCTCTATCTCGCGGGCCTGGCCGGTCAGCTGGGTCTCCAGGCGGGAGACCGCGTCGCCGGCGCGGGCGCCCAGGTAATTCAGGGCCGCCCAGGCGGTCTCGACCCTGCCGTCGGGCGGCGGGTCGTTGCGGAGCTCCTCCAGGGCCTTGGAGGCCACCTCCGCCCTGCCGGACTGCACGGCCAGCTCGCTCGCCGCGCGCTCGCCCTCCTCGCGGAGCCTGGCGGCCTCGGCCTTCAGGACGGCTAGCTCGGCGCTCTGGCGCTGGGCGGTGCTGGAGAGCTGGCGGTTCTCCAGGGCCAGGCGGGCGCCCTCGGTGCGGAGCTCCCCCAGCTCGCCCGCGAGCTCCTCGGAGAGGCCGCCGCCAGCGCTTTCCTCGGCGCCGTCGCGGGCCGCTCCCTCCTCCCGGAGGCTCGCCGCATCGCGGGCCAGCTTGTCGCGGAGCGCGTAGGCGCGGGCCAGGGCCAGGGTGTTCTCCTGGAAGGCCGCCGCCAGAAATTCCAGAAGCGGCCTCAGGGTGGCCAGCCGCTTCTTCATGGACTCGGTGAGCGCGGTGAGCGCCCTGCGGGAGGCCGCCGCCTCCTGGCGCTCTGCCGCGAGCTCCTCCACTTCCTCGGCGAGCCTGCGGTTCTCCTCCAGGAGAAAGAAGACGAGCGCCTCCTTGGCGTCCCTCACGATACCGTCGCCGCGCCAGAGGAAGCCCCCCTCCCTCAGGAAGAACTCCACCAGCGGCACGAGCTGGTTCACGCGCTCCCTGTTCTCCTCAAGCGCCCGGTCCCTTTCCGCGAGCAGCCCGCGGAGCTCCCCCCTGGCGCTCTCGTCCTCGGAGCGCCTGGCCTCGCCGCGGCGGACGAACTCCGCGAACCTGTCCTTATCCCGCCTCCGCCTGGTCTCGGCGGTAAGAAACGCCGCGGCCAGCTGGCGGGTAAGCCACATCATGTCGGCATCGGGGGAGGCGCCTTCCTCCGCCTCCACGACAGTGATCTCCAGGGGCTCGAGCGGGCCCTCCCCGGCGTCCGCCCCGGAGGCGGCAACGACCGCGTCCACACCGGCAACGCCCGCCCCGACCGCAACGGCTTCGGGCGCCCCGGCGGCGTCATCTCCTGCCGCGTCCGCCCCCGCTACGGCGGCGGGACCCGCCGTTGGCGGCGCCTCCGGGCGCGACGCCAGCTCGGAGGCGAGCCGAAGGACCTCGGCCCTGGCCTCCTCCAGCTCGCGGGCGTTCCTGTCGGAGAGCTCCATGCGGTCGAGCTCGCGGGCGGCCAGCTCCACCCTGAGCCCCGCCTCGCGGGCGCCCGAGTCGATGCGCCGCTCCTCCATGGCCGCCTCGTGACGCCTCTGGCTGTCGCCCAGTTCCAGTCCGCTCCGCCACAGGGCGATGCCCAGGATCTCAACGACGGGCGCCAGATCGCCCTCCGCGCCCTCGGCCGCCGACTGCTTCAGCGCCTCCAGCTCGCGGGCCAGCCGCTCCTCGTTCTCCGAGGACTCCGCGGCCTTGCGGCGGGCCTCCTCGATGGAGTCCAGGAGCCCCTCGCGCTCGCGCTCCAGCTCCGCGCGCCTGGCCGCGGCCTCGCCCAGCTCCGCCTTGGCCTCCTGGAGCCTGGCGGCCCCGTCCACCAGCTCGCCGCTGCGGCGGTCCAGCCTGAGCCTCAGATCGTCCCGCTCAAGGTTGGCGCGGGCCAGCATCGCCCCGCGGCGCCTCCAGGATCCCTTGAGGGCGTTGTGGGCGCGCGTAACGCGGTCCAGATGCACCTGCGCCTGGCCGATCAGCTCGCCCAGCTGCACGCGGGTGCGGCTGGCCTCCCGGAGCTCCTCCTCCTTGCCCGCGAGCTTCAGGGACAGGGCCGTCTCGCGGCCCTTCATCTCCTCCAGCTCGTCGGTGAGGGCGGTCTGCCTGGCCGCGAGCGCCCCGCGTTCGGTCTCCGCCTTGGCTATCTCTCCGGTGAGCTCCTGGAGCCTTTCCAGGTGCCTCGCCCGCTCCTCCTCGAGCTGCGCCAGCTCCCCCTCCTTGTACTCCTTTATCTCTCCCGCGGCGGAAAGCGCCTCCTCGGCCTTCGTCTTGAGCTCCGCCTCCAGGGCCTTCAGGCGCCTGCGGCCCTCCCCGAAGAGTTCAGAGAGCCTCCTGTGCTTGCGCCGCAACGGATCCAGCGTCCGCTTGACCCCCAGGAGCTCCTCCTGGACGGCCTTGCGCTCGAGCCCCTGGGCCTTCAGTGCCTCCCTGGCGCGCTCCACGAGCTTCACCAGCCTGGCCTTGGCCTCGCCCGACTCGGCGAGGCGCCTCTGCGCCTCCTGGAGATCGGCCGCCAGCCGTCCCCGCTCGGCCTCGACCGCCGCAAGCTTCTCGCCGAGCCTCTCCCCGGCCTCCCGGAGCCCCGCCGCCGTCTCGCGGAGCCCCGCCGCGGCGCCGCGCTCGCGCTCCAGCTCCCGCTCGTGCTCCTCCCTGGCCTTCTGACCCTCCTGGCGCTCCAGGTCGCAGGCCCTCTCGGCGCGCTCCCGGCCCTCCACGGCGCGGATCAGATCCTCGCGGCTCTTCCCCAGCTCCTCGCGGCTCCTCCCCAGCTCCTCGCGGCTCCTGCCCAGCTCCCTGCGGGCCCTCTCGCGGTCCTCCTCCGCGCGGCCCAGCTCCAGGTGGGCCTTCTCGCGCGCGGCCTCGGAGCGGGCGAGCTCCTCCTCGGCCAGGAGCCGCTCCTCCTCGGCGCGGCCGAGTCCCGCCTCTGTCTCCGAGAGGCGATCCCTCAACCTGGCGCCTTCGGCGCTGAGCCGCGCGGCATCCGACTTGAGCCTCTCGCCCTCGGCCAGGCCCGCCACGGCGGACTTCAGGACGTTCAACGCCCTGTCTGCCTGCCAGAGCCGCTCCTGCGCCTCGCGCCCGCCGTCGCGGGCCGCGAGGAACTCCTCCGCCCCGCGCCGGATCTTGCGCGTGGCGGAAAGCCTCCGCGTCACGGCGTCCAGAAGGTGCCGCGTCTCCTCCAGGAGGCCTTGGGCGAGGCCCAGGTTCACCGCCGCGGAGAGGAATATCTTCTCCAGGAACGCCGGGCGGCCGACGAGCGACGGGGAGAGCCTCCAGAAGCCCGCGAGCTCCGCGCGGCGAGCGAGGACCGAGCCGAGGAGCGCCTCCACCGACGTTCCCAGGGCCTCCGTCCCGTCGCGGAACGCGATGCTCCGCTCCCCCGACATGCGGCGTTCGGCGGCGGTGAGGGCGTTCAGGGCCCCCTTGAGCTTGCGCTCCGCGGCGAGCGCCCCCCGGGCGAGTTCCTCGTGGCGGCGCTCGAAGGCCTGGGCCTTCTCGGAAAGGGATCTCGCCGCGGCGGCCCAGCGCGAGACGCCGGAATCCCCGAAGCCGGACAGGCCGTAGCCGTCGTCTTCGGGAAGCGGGCCTCCCGCCTCGTCGGGGTCGGGGTCGTCCAGATCGTCCAGGGTCTCCAGCCCCCCGGCCGCCGCATAGGCATCGTCCCGGGGCGCGCGCGGAACCCCCCGGCCCGCCCCCGGATCCTCCCGGAAGCCTCGGGCCCGGACGCCCCGCACGGGCGCCGCGCCCGCGCGCTCGCGGCCCAGCGCGGCGGCGCAGTTCTCGATCTCCCTGCGGTGGGTCTCCAGCTCGGCGAGCCACCTCTCGCGGGCCTTGCGCACGCCCTCGGCCTCGGCCAGGCACTCCCGCAGCGACGCGGTGTACGCGGTGAGCGCCGGCGCGTCGGGGATCCCGTCCTGCCCGCCCGCCTCCTGGCCCTCGCCGTCCCCCTCGAAGCCGCCTCCGGGCGCATCGGCGACGGACGGCGCCCGCCCGACTTCGCCCCCGTCCCCGCGCGCGCCCGCCGGGCGCAGGACGCCCTCCACCTGATCGCGGAAGCTCAGGGCCTTGAGGTACTTGCCGTGGGCGTCCTGGCTGAAGCCAGCACACATTTCACTGAAGCCGGGCAGGAGTTTCTGGGCCTTGAGGAGCGCGGCCTCCATGCCCATGAGCGCGCCCTTGACCCGTCCGTAGCGGCCCGGCGCGCCTTCCTCGGCCGCCCTCCAGCCCTCCAGGGTGTCCCGGACGGCCGCGAGGGCGGAATCGATGGACTCCGGTCCCCGGGGGAGCGCGCCCCGGTACTCGGAGCGCTCCTGGGGTCTCCCTTCGGACTTCAGCGCCGCCCCGAACCACTCCGCCAGCGAGGGTGCGGCCAGCGCCCGCGCGAGCTTGGGGCTCAACGCTATCTCCGGCGCCGGGGGCTCCGGATCGTAGCCGTCTATGGGCCGGACCGCGGACAGGAGCCTCCCTATGTCCCTGGCCAGAGCCATGAGGGCCTTGGGATCGAGGCTTCTGTGGTGGGCCCTCGGCGGGAGGGGCCGGTCGGGGTCGAAAAGCGCGGCCATGTTCTCGCTTGGGCGGCGCGGCGGTCCGCTGCCGGGTCCGGGTCACGATAATTTCTAGACAAAATGGCCGTATCCTGCTAAAAAAGCAGTGTTGCGGCAAGCCAGTCGAAGACCTTCCCGTCCGGGGACGCGCTCCCCGGGGCCTCGCCCCGCAAGGGGAACCGCAGGGCGCGCCTTCGCCCCGCAAGGGGCGCCCGGCCTCTCCGTACCTCCGCCGGGCCGCCGGAAGCGGCCTGCGGGCGACAGGTGCCAATGCGTATCAGATTACCATAATTTCTTCCCAAAGAGAACAGTAAGAATCCATAATCGCAATTTTTCGTAGCAATTAACATCCATTTTCACCCCATTTCAGGCGCCCCCCCATAACCACCGACCGTCCTTGGCCGCAGGCCTCCGGCGGCACGCGTCCCGCAGGCTCCCGCGAGTTCCCGACCGGCCGTAATCCGCGTGCCCCGGTGGATTCCGGTCGCCATAAGCCTCAAGCCCCGCACGAACCAGGCCATATGCCACATTCCCCCGGGGGATTCCGGTCGGCCTCATGCCGCTGGCCCACCCCGGGATTCCGGTCGGCCTCATGCCGCTGGCCCACCCAGGGATTCCGGTCGGCCATATGCCGCAGGCCTCCGAGGGATTCCGGTCGGCCACATGCCGCAGGCCCCGAGGGATTCCGGACGGCACATGCCGCAGGCCCCCGAGGGATTCCGGGCGGCCGCATCCAGCCGACTCTCGCAAGATCCCGGTCGGCCATATCCCGTCGGCTCACGCAAGATCCCGACCGCGCACGGTCCCGCAGGATCCTTGCCGGACACGGGCGGCGGGCTCCCGCAAGACCCGGTCGACCTTAAGCCTTCCGCTTTCCCGGTTTCCGCCATCCCGCCCGGCGACAAGTTCCGCCGCCCGGCCCACCCTCCCAATCGCCCGCGCGGCATCTCGCATCGAGTCTTTCCCCGCGCGGCATCCCGCGTCCCACCTTTCCCCGCGCGGCGCCCCGCGCGGAAGCCCCGGCGGCGAGCCGGGGCTCCCCCTCCGCGACGAGCCTGACGGAGGGGACCCGCGCTGGCCCCGGTTGCCCGCGCTTTCCGGCCGGCGGGCGCTGGCGCGCGGCACGGACCCGTCCCCCGGCCGCCGCGGTCGGGGCATCAAGAGCCATTCGGAGGTAACATCTTTGCAGATAATAATCAGACAGACCGGCGTCAAGGACCAGGTGTACCAGGCGGAGGAGGGACAGACCATCCTCGAGGCCCTGGCCGCCCAGGGGCTGCGCCTGGACGCCCCCTGCGGAGGGCGGGGCAAGTGCGGCAAGTGCGTGGTGAAGGCCGAGGGCGCCATGGAGCCGCCCGACACCGACGAGCTGAAGTTCGTGGCGGATCTGCCCGGAAAGCGCCTGGCCTGCAGGGCCAAGGTCAAGGGGGACGTGACGGTCACCCTGGAGGACCAGGTGCTCTTCAGCTCCATCAAGGCCATGGGCTGGAGCGCCCCCTACGAGATTAACCCGCCGCTCCGCGAGATAGACCTCGACATCCTCGACCGGCAGGACCCCACGGGCTGCCTGGACGTGAGGAACTTAACGACCCACGACATCAAGGCATTGAACGAGATAGCCACGGTGGACGCGACCTACAGCCGCGGACGCGCCCTGGTGTGGCTGGACGAGCTCCTGGAGGCCTGGCCGATCGACAAGGACAACGACTATTCCTCCGGGCCGCTGGCCGCGGCCTTCGATCTGGGCACCACCGGCCTGGCGCTCGCGGTCATAGACCTCAAGGAGAAGAAGGTCATCGCCCTGGAGACGGCCCTGAATCCCCAGACGGCGACCGGCGGGGACGTGATAAGCCGCATCACCCACACCTACGACTCCCACCAGAACCTCCTGGATCTCCAGACCATGGCCCTGGAAGGCCTGGCGAGCATGGTGGGCCCGGCCGTGGGGCTGGAGACGGGCCGCAAGATCTCCGCCGCCGTCATCAGCGGCAACTCGACCATGCAGCACCTGCTCGCTGCCGTGAACCCCAAGGGCCTGGCCCAGGCGCCCTACCGGCCGGTCTTCACGCACATGCTGGACATCTCGCACCTGGCCGAGCGCCTGAACCTGTCTCCCCGGGCGAAGGTGCTCATGGCCCCCATGATCTCCAGCTACGTGGGCGGCGACATCGTGAGCGGCATCCTGGCCGTGCAGCTCAAGAGCCGCCCCGGCACCGTGGTCTTCATCGACATCGGCACGAACGGCGAGATAGTCATCTCCCGCGGGGGCAAGCTGGTGGCGACCTCCTGCGCCGCCGGCCCCGCGCTGGAAGGCATGAACATCCTTTGCGGGATGCGGGCCGCCACCGGCGCCATCGACACCTTCACGATGGAGGACGACTTCAGCTTCAAGTACACGACCATCGGCAACGCCCCGGCCGTGGGCATCTGCGGCAGCGCGCTCATCGACATCGCCGCGTTCCTCATAAACCACAAGGTAATCAACAAGGCCGGCCGCATGCGCGACCCCGCCGACAAGGAGCTCCTGAAGGACGGCCGCTTCTGGCTTACCGACAAGGTCTTCCTGGACCAGCTGGACGTGCGCCAGATCCAGCTCGCCAAGGGCGCCATCGCGGCCGCCATGGAGATGCTCATGGAGCGGCTGGGCATGACGTTGAAGGACATAGACGAGATCGTGATAGCCGGCTCCTTCGGCTACCACCTCCGCGCCGAGAGCCTGAAGACCATAAAGCTCATCCCCAAGGACTTCGAGGGTCCGGTGACCTTCGTCGGCAACTCGTCCCTGGCAGGGTCCGCACGCATGCTCCTGAACAGGGACTCACCGGCCGAGGCCCTCTCCTACACCCGAGAGGTGGAGGTCATAGAGCTTGGCTTCGACCCGAAGTTCCAGACGGTCTTCGTGAACCACCTGGCTTTCTGACGGCCTCAAGGCAGGTCCCGGGGCCTCCTGCCCCCTCCTTCGACCCCTGCGGGAAAACATCCCGCGGGGGTCTTTTCGCTTTGCGGCAAGCTTCAGGGGGAGTTGCCGCCTGGAAGCGCCGATGTTGCCGCATATAAGCGTCGGCGCGGTCGCATGGAAGGGTTCGGCAGTTTGTAAGGGCGCGGACGAAGCCGCAAATTCGCACGGCAATTGCCGCCCTTACTCATCAGCGCCGCCGGCTTCAGTCTTTGACGCTCCTTGCCCCGCAGACCGCAGACCGAAGTGCCACGGCAGAGACGGCTCGCACTCCGGTGACTCGAGCGCACGCGCTACGTATTCCTTGGCGCGCAAAGCCTCGTGCCCCGGGGACAAAGGGAATAACACCTTGCCCATCCATCGGCACGGCAGGTTACGCCATACGGTTCCGCATGATCGCGGACCGATGGCCGAATCCCGCGCTGGGCGAAACGTTTCGCTTCCGGAAACGGTTCGGCGGTACCGTGCCCCCTGAGGTCAGGCGGCCCGGGAGAGTCGAGGATATGAGAAGAAGCGCTACCTGCCTCACGATGACCGCAGGCAGGATACGGCGGTACCGGAAAGAATCGGCGGACGATTCGGGATGATAGGGTGGCCAGGTCGATGCGGCAGGGCATGGATCCCGTCGGGATTCATTCGCGATATCGGCGAACTTTCTGCCGGTCTCTTGAAATTCCCGAAACCGCCACAAGATAGCGCGCCTCACCGCTCACAAACGTCATCCCGTCTTTAACCCCGTACAACATATATGGCATTAATGCATAAATGACTCCATATACATACAAAAATCTAATAACAGCCTGAAATTGTCGTCCGGCAAGGAAGGGAAGGGAGGGGAGGTTCACGGCAGTCTTTTATCCATGCGACGGGAGTGCTTGACAGATGTCGTCAATATTAGTTACAAAGGACGGTAGCTGGAGTACCTAGCCATTTATAGCAGAAATGGCCTTTTCTGGTGTAAAATTTTTGTTCTTTTCGTCGTCCTAACCCTTTTCGCATCTGACACGCAGGATGCGATCCCATGTCTGGAACTGAGGTGCCGTTGCCCGCTTGAACCAGGTTTTAGTCCAAGCGTCTCTGGCATGGAGTCAAATTTCGAGGCCACTCCCAACATGCCGTTCCTAAGTTCACGTTCAAGTAATCTTCCTGTTTCAGAATGCCGTCGAGAATGGAGCCCATCCCGATGGCGGGATTCAGCGATGAACACTTGCCATCCCCTTCGCGCGTTCACGCGACCTACTTCCCTTTAAGGATTACCAAAGGATAAACGATGGAACGGAATCCCATCAAGATATTCAATACCTTCGGTCCCTGCAATCCGGAAGTCGATTATATGATACCGTCACTTGAGCGCGAACCGGCTGTAATGCCTTTGATTGATAAAGGGATATATTTTGCCATTCACGCCCCCAGACAGTCAGGCAAGACCACCCTATTGTCTTCATTGACAAACAAAATCAATGAGGACGGAAAATATTACCCGCTATATTGCTCCCTGGCCCCTACCATTGAAGCCGACAGCAAGGAGCAGGCAAGTGAAATTATATTCGAAATAATCATCGATGCCTTAAAGCTTTCAATAGCACCGTGTTTAAACCGATTGACCGGACAACTGCCAGAATTTTCAATGAAGAATTCAACCGCATTGATGGGAAGACTGCTCACTTACATCTGCACTAACATTGACAAACCTCTGGTAGTTTTTTTCGATGAAGCCGACAGTATTCCTGAAAACGCGACATTATCGTTTTTAGCGCAGATAAGAGATGGCTTCAACAAACGTAAAATTTTCAACAATAACGCTTTTCCCAAGTCGATAGCCCTTGTCGGCCTGCGCGATCTGAAGGACTATCGAACTCATGACCAGCCTGACAACCCAAAGCGTCTGAAATTAAGCCCCTTCAATATCCAGCATCTTCCGCTGGGAGTTCCGAATTTCTCTAAGGATCAGATCCGCGCCCTATACAAGCAGCATACGGTCGCTTCCGGACAGGTATTCCGAAAAAGCTCGATAGAAAAGGTCTGGGAATGGACGGAAGGCCAGCCGTGGCTCGTTAACGCGCTTGCCCGAGATATCATCGGGAAACAGCTTGACGATGATTATTCCATAGCCGTAGACGGGTCGCACGTCGACAAGGCAGCAAACGAACTGATTAAGCGAAACGAAGTTCATTTGTCATCGCTCATCGATCGGCTGAACGAACCCAGGGTCAGGATGGTCATGGCCGCTATAGTATCCGTCTCGGATGTTCCTGTCGGCTCGCTTTCGGAAGATGATATCAAGTATTGTGTGGATCTTGGCCTTCTGAAATTAGGCAATGACGGATTAAATGACTGTGCTCCCGCAAACCTGATCTACAATGAGGTAATCTTCAGAGCCCTTTCCTCCAAGTTGGGCATCAACCCCAAAAATGTCCCTGAAAACAAGTGGATGGACGGAAAAGTGCTTGACATGACCGGCCTTCTTCGCGCGTTTCAGGACTTCTGGCTGGAAAACGCAGAGATCCTTTCCAAGGACAATAACAACGACGAACTGATAGATGCCATTATCGAAGAAGTCCTCTCTTCCAAGAACCATCATGGCAATATTGAAACGACGACTCCTGCCAAAAAGGCACAAATCCGAAAGAACGTATCCAAACTTATCAAGGAATCGCTCTGCGTCCTAGTACTTTGCGCATTCCTCCAAAGAGTCCTTAACGGAGGAGCAGAAACAGTACGGAGACAGCATTCCCTTGGCAGCAAATTTTTGGACATTTGTGTGTATTACAAGGAAATCCCGTACCCTATAGAAGTCAAAATAAAGGGCACGGTTACGACAGAAAGCGGAATCATACAACTGTTAGGCTATATCGGCAGATGCAAGACATCTCAGGGATGGCTTGTCGAGTTCGACAGAAACCCGAATAAGCCCTCGAAACAGAAACTCACTTTCAAGACCTGCAGGAGAGGCAAGAACACCGTGTTCGTTGTCGGTTGCTGACAGCACGCTGAGAAAAATGTCCTCTACAGACAACAACGAATGACGACATGAGGCAGTTGCGAAGAAACGATTCAATATTCTTCGCGATATGTTTTGTTAGATCGCTTTTCGAGCAAAAATTAATATGTTTTTTTTAAATATGTATAAAATATTGTGGATGGTTGAACAACGATTCACTTCTTACGGTCATGCAGATAATCAACTAAACACTATCATCAGACGTCTGCCATATCTGGCGCAATATGCCGATGAGAAGCTTGTGGATCTGGACGCACAACGGGACATCCAAGGCTGAAAATCAAACAGCTACGGATATCCATGCATCTCGATCCGGATAATGCAAAACGACCTGGCACCAACGAATGAATTGAGTCGACCGGCAGACGGCCAAGGCAGACGCCACGTTGAGCGCGCCTGTCCTCCAGGGGCCCTGTTCTCCAGCGGGGGCTGACGCCACTGTCGTTCTGGACAAAGGTGACGGTAATTGGGAATATTCAAGAGGAATTCAACCGCTGACCAACGGACAGGCCGCCGAGCCGAGACAGACCGCTGCCCGCCCGTCGCCTAAGGCGGGCAGGGCCTGTTCAGAACCGCCAATGCGCCCCTGAAGGTATTTCGGAGGAATGTGCCGGGCAACAAAGAGCCGGAGGGACCAACGAAGGCGGTAGAGTCAATGAGCTGTTGCACGGAGAGCTACAGGGCAGCGTCCTGAATAACTCTCGCAAAGATGAAAGACTGAGGAAGTTACTATGGCAATTACTGTTGAAATTTCTGTGAATTACTCCGGAAATGACTATGGGGATACGTAGCTGACGGGCGCTTGCCGCGACCGGATGGAAAGCGTTCGGTCACAGCTCCAGATGGAACCTGACTCGTCGTTGCGGACGGAAGCGGAGGAACTCCGGTCCGTCAATTGGTCTGTCGCCGGAGGCGGAGCATCGGGAACCGTCAGTCGGCTACCCGAAACGTGACGTTAGCGAGATGGACCGTCTCGGCTGCCTCGGACTTGTCCTCGTTAGGTATGGCGTGGTGAACCTTCAGGATCCAGAGCCCGCCCTTGACGGGCAGGAAGTCAGCCTTGCCGTCCTGGTCCGTCATGCAGCAGAAGGCTTTGGCCAAGCCCCAGCTCGCGGCGGTGTTGAAGCCGCGGAAGTCTCCCAGGAGCATCGCCCTAGGGAGGGGCTTGCCGTCGTAGAGCACCTGCCCCGATATCGAGCCGCCGGCCTTGAGGCCTGCCTGGTTGGCGAGGGGGACAATCTCGAGTTGGGCCTTGCCCAGAGGCCTGTCCGCCGGGGACGCCGCCTCCGGCGTCTCCAGCCAGAGGGAGTGCGCCAGGGCCGCGGAGGCCGACGTGACCAGGAGGGCCGCGGCCGCAGCGGCCAGGGCCACGCCCAGTGCATGGAAACGGGGGGGAGAAGGACGGCGGCCGAGACTGCCGCCGCCAGCGGGAGGATGCCAGCGCCCAATGCGCCTTTGGCGCTTTCGGGGTTCGTAGCAAAGTCTGACATTTAGCTTGAGACTCCTTAGGTTGCCTCCGCGAGCCGCACCTCGCGGAGGATGGTTACCGTTCGCATCACCTCCCATGGGGAGCAGGCGGCGGAAATCAAAGCCTTTCAAAGCCGTGGCGCGGCTCGGATCGTCCCAGAACGTATCGCTTCGGCTCGGATCGTCCCAGAACGTATCGCTTCGGCTCGGATCGTCCCAGAACGTATCGCTTCGGCTTGGATCGTCCCAGAACGTAAGGTCTTCCTGGACCAACTGGACGTGCGCCAGATCCAGCTCGCCAAGGGCGCCATCGCGGCCGCCATGGAGATGCTCATGGAGCGGCTGGGCATGACGTTGAAGGACATAGACGAGATAGTGATAGCCGGCTCCTTCGGCTACCACCTCCGCGCCAAAAGCCTGAAGACCATAAAACTCATTCCCAAGGACTTCGAGGGGCCGGTGACCTCCGCCGGCAACTCGTCCCTGGCAGGGTCCGCACGCATGCTCCTGAACAAGGACTCACCGGCCGAAGCCCTCTCCTACACCCGCGAGGTGGAGGTCATAGAGCTTGGTTTCGATCCGAAGTTCCAGACGTTCTTCGTGAACCACCTGGCTTTCTGACGGCCTCAAGGCACGTCCCGGGGCCTCCTGCCCCCCCTTCGACCCCTGGGGGAAAACATCCCGCTGGGGTCTTTTCGCTTTACGGCAAGCTTCGGCGCCCGGCAAAAGTCGTTCGGAAGCGCGGGCGCCTCCGGCAACGGGCCCGGGCGTCACCGCCCATGAGCCCGGGTGTTCCTTTCCCCGCTAACCAAAGAACCGTGAAAGCCGACTTGCGCGGCGACTGTTTGAACCGACGGCGACGGAGCTATGCGTTCCGTAGCCTCAGCGGGTAGATGCGTCAAGGACACGAGTATCCTCCCGGGATTCAGTCGTAATATTGACTCAAATATCTGTCAGCCTCGCGAAATTTCAGGGAACCGCTAAGATACGGCGCCGTACCGTTCACCGTCATCTTCCTGACTTTGACATCGCCAAAAAATGTGCCAAATCCAGGCCACACACTCCCCTGGACACAGAAATCCGTGTATCCGTTCACGGTGGGTTGGCAACCGTCATGGAGAGTCGATCCAGGGCCTGTCGAAGTCAGGACCGCCATGTGAATGGATACCCCGGCTTCGACATGACGATTTACGGCATGGCACCCGCGAGACATTCCTGGGGGTGTCCTGCTACGCGAACTCGGGAAGGCCGTTCGTCGGCAGCGTTCATCGCAAAGGGCATAGCAGTTCGTCTCTGCGGTCGACAAGCGACCGACCGCCAATGCGCTAGGGGGGCCGGAAGCCCACCGGGCGGGATGCGGGATATGGCGATACCGCTTGCGGAGTGTTCAGCTGATTGCAACGGACGCCGCGTCAGAATGGCATCGGGAAAAACGACACCCCGGGGCAACCTACGGTCTTGCCGCGAACCCGCCTCTGACTGCTTCCCTGCCGAAGGCGTTCGGTACGACCGTGCGGCGCTCATGGGAATTCTGGCTCGTGGAGGGCTATGGAGTCTCGGCCCTTTCCCAACACGAAACGGACATCGCATACACACATGGCAAGTTAATCGAAGATCTTGAAGGCTGATTAGATGCTAATGACGTAGAGGACATCTAGGCTACCGAAGCTGATATTGCCGTGTTCCTGGCGAAAACACCTGATTTCGGCACGGGTCCTTAGTTGCGTGACCTTCGTGTCCATGTCCTCCTTCGGGGTAATCCCGACAGCCCTCCCCCTTTGACGTATCCCTCGTGATATCGTCCGGAACCATTCACGCCGGGTCCTGCCATTGGCCACTACTTCGGTCTGAACTCTTGGGGTGCCGGAAGGCATCTTTTCGGACGCCCTGGGGTGGGGGTGGGGACGTTTTGGTGACGAGGGGGCACCGCTTAGGTGCTTCCCGGCAGGCTTGTAATGGAGGAAGTGATAAGGATGAGGGGGACAACGGCAGAAACCGGATCCGGCGGATGTTCCGGGGCTCCAGCTCTTCGGCTTGATTTTTTCAAAGGGACGCCATAACATGTGAAATGAGGTTGGACCGCAATGACATCGGCCAGCCCTGGCAATCAAGCAAGGGGTAGGCCAACCGTCCTCAGCTTGCTGTGTATGAGAGGAGTTCGGGTATGGACTATACGGTCGAGGACATAAGAAGGATCATCGAGCCGATAGCCAGACGTCGTGAGGTGGAGCGCGTGTGGTTGTTTGGTTCATACGCTCGAGGCGATGCCGGACCTGACAGCGATGTAGATATCCGCTTAGACAAGGGGGAAATCAGGGGGTATTTCCAGCTTGGGGGGCTGTATAACGAGCTGGAAAAGGCGCTTGGCATTAAGCCGGACTTGTTGACTACCGGCTCCCTGAGCGATGATTTTCTTGCGCTCATATCCAAAGACGAGGTGCTCATTTATGAAAGTGTCGCCGCACAATCAAAATGTCCGGGGTTAACGCTCAATCAAAATGTGTCATGGAGGAATTCCATCTGTACGGGGGCAACGGAGGCACCCAATTGTCCCCGCACAAATGCCATAAAATTTGCGCAATATGATGAGCTCCTAAATTAAATTCCCTGATGCCAGCTTGGGTAGCTGGCTGATCTCCAGGTAACGACATCAGAACTTTGGCTCGAGAGGAGCCCTCTATCCGGTGCTCTATCGCTGTCTTGCTCCGCGTCAAACCCCGCAGGTCGTTCTCCTTGACGATCTGGAATTTCTGGACATTCACGCGAACGTGCAGTCGTTGATGACCACGCGCACGTATTGGACGCTGAAGATCGCCTCCAGGTCGAGTGCTGTCGCAGGCCTGCGGTAATCGGAGGAAGCCACGAAGTCAACAGCGAAATCTCTTGTTGTGCAGGATGATATGCTCGTTTGCTAAATACTCCTTTGGCAGACACGATGTCTTTGATGCCGTCGTAACATTAGCGCTTTTCGAGCCGGTTCTGGAGGAGAGTGCCGAAGGGCCGCCACCCTCCCATTCGCCTGGGTGCTCCTGGCGTGAACGTACTTGGAGTCGCGCTCCTTCAGGGCTCTCTCGATCTGCCTCTGGCTACGGTCGGTGGCTTGTCATGAAAACGAATGTCACTATGCGGGATCTAACTCGAACGCCTCAGCATCCAAGCCCGCTGTCTACCCATAACTCGCCTTCAAATCCGATAGCATGAGTGGGACCCGTCACGGACGTTGCGGCATGTCAGATGTCAGTGGCGTAATCAACCGGTACGGGGAGTTGGATTATTCCGACTTTGGGTACGTCTTGATTTTCCGCCATCCACACTACATCTTTGAAACGCACCAATACAGTGGAGGTGCGGTATACAACAACGGCCGCGGCGAGGATAGGTTTGCCTGAGATGAAGAGGAACTTAGCGTAATGTTTCCTCTTAATCTGCTCAAAAGCATCCTCGGCTTCGCGTTCAAGGCGACGTTTAAGCGGTTCGGATATCCTTCCCTGTTCAATGAGCCCGGTAACGCTGATCGGTCGGGATTGCTGGAATGTTTGGCCAGAAGGCTCTGGATATTCGTGGTACGGAGAGGCGTTGCCAGCTGACGGTTCATTTTCATAAATGTCCCATCCGCCCTGTTCGGGAATAAATTTCAGCTCAACGACGATGTAGCCGCGCAGCTCACCTCCTTCCTGAACCTCGATAACAAGATCCGATCTGCCGGCATCGGATAACAATTGCGACATGGCCTTGAATATGTCGCCATCAAGAATTGCTCCTCCATATTTGAAAAGGATCTGGAGTATTATATTATAATATTTTTCTCCGCCTTGACGATACAAATCCTTCGATATGCCTGAAAATATCGAGCCGAGGCACATTTCTGATTCCTGGCTATTGCGTGACCACATCGCTGACTGCAACAGGCTTCTTATGTCCGTGAATAATGCGTGCGGGCCATGGGACTTATTGCCGTATCTAAGGTTATATATAAAATTTGAGAATTTACTCTTGAGCTCGAGTTCGATAGCGTCCTTGACCTCATTGTTAGGTACTTTCAGTCGATAGATCCTGTCTTTGCCGTATCCGCTGACGCTGTCTACAGTGAGATATCCGGCCTGCAAGAGGAAAGCTTTATTACATATGTTTTGGGTGTCATTGACGGTCGTGGAATCTGATACAGACAAATTTTTGTCAAATATTGTGAAAAAATTCCCTGTGAATGATTCAAGCATGGCAGTCAACATTGGCACGCCGGATTTATACCAGTAATCATCGAAGGCTCCGAACTCAAGAAAAGACTTGATCGCGAACGGATTGAAAACTTTATTCTCGCCGTCCCAGCTGTAACCATCATACCAGTTGGCGATCTCTCCGATAATGTCGCTAGATTTCCAATGATGCGGAAGCAACCCCACGTTTTTCTGTGCGGAGAGGACACTGGCTAGATGTCTATCGAACGATGATTCTATCTCCTGTCTTGTGAATCCGCAAATTGTGGAAAAGCGTGGTTCAAATGTAATATCTCGAAAATTGTTTAGAGCCGAAAAAAGAGATAATTGCCTAAATTTCGTGATTCCTGTTATGAGGATGAATCTGAAATTCAGAATAAGCGATTTTATTGCAGAATAAAAACCGTAAAGCGTCAACCGAGTTTGTTCAATTACTGCAGGATCCCCCAAATATCTATGGAACGGATAGTCGTATTCGTCAATAAGGAGCACGATGTTCCCGGGACCTAATTTGGCAAGGTTATCAGCAGGTTTTGCGGAATCCGTGTGTCTCGTGGATAGTTCAGTTACCAGACTGATAAAGGCGGAATAAAAATTGGTTGTTTCGATTTCCACGCGATGATTTTTTGCGTTCGATTTGATCAAAGCCAACAGGTCATCACCGAATTCTGCCGGAACGATATTTGTGCCTGCCATGTTGATTCGGATTACGGGGGTCTGTGCCCAGTTGAAATTCGGAGCCAGCTTCTCGATCTTCAGTCCGGCGAATAGCTCCCTTCTGCCGTCGAAAACCTGTTTAATCGTGTCTAGCAGAAGGCTTTTACCGAATCTTCTCGGCCTCGACAGAAAAAATGGACCGCGTTTCTTTATAAGCTCAAGAATCAAATCCGTCTTGTCAACGTAAACCGCGCCTTGTCCGATCAATGCCTCGAACGATTCTTCTTCGAGTTCCAGAGGTTTCAGATGGTCTTCCATAGCGCTGCGCCTCGATGCGGAAAGAACAACGGCAGAAAAGTGTTGTCCTGCAAGCGATTATGAAGATGAAACTATGCGGAATTGAAAAAGAAAAATGCAGTCTGATAAATCCAGATACTATCGGGAAATGGAAATGGAAATCTCAGTCATCATTTTCCGCCTTTGCATGTATCCTATTCCGCCTTTGCATGTATCCTACATTTCTAAATCTTGTTTGTCAATCCCGCCCAGAGCGACAGGCATTGCCGATCTGCTGGGTCTGACTTAGGCTCCAATGCTCTTGGCATATTGAATGGGCAGGCGGCAATCGACTCCGGACACTCGATTCCAGGGTCTGATCCAGTGGTCCTGAGACGGCATGAAGACGCCGCTCCAGACACAAGTATAACAAGGGGTACTCCTTTAGAAGCATCGAGGCACGGTTGCGGCCAGTAGCATTTCCCCCGGAGATGGCTTCTGCCGCCCTTCACCCAATGGCAGAGCCAGGAGCAGGCAGGACGACACCTCTGACTCAAAATGTCTGTATTTGACATATATCTATATTTATATGATATAGATGATGACTATAGCGTTGTAAATATTATTATGGATACAACTACAACTACCTAAGACTGGTTAAATATTTATTTTATCTCAATTATTATTTTATAATTTGTTATATCAATTTCTTTATACATCTTATAGCTTGTTTAACTATTGAATTTGATTTAAAATATATATAAAATATATCTTGCTCTCGATCATAACACCTAATACAAGATGGCATGCGCAACAAGACAATAATCGCTTCAAGTATCCCCTCTCCGGCAAAGTGTGCTGCACTAACTTCCCAATGGTCGAGGACGTCAAGGTCGGCCCCGGCGAATGGCGGACCGTGACCCTCGCGAACCTCTCCGGCGGCTTCAGCCTCCCGAAGAGGTGCTGGTGGTATCTCATCGGCGAGATCGAGGGGGGACCGCACCTCACCCTGATCCCGGACGCGGACGAAGAGACGAACGACCAGATCGGCGCACTAGCCTAGGAGCCTGTTGCAAAAATCGTAAAAGCATTGTCATGGCCCTATCAAATGTGGAATTGCATAGTCATAACTACTGCATTTGCTATCACCCCCTTTGTCAAAGCCCTTTATGCAACAGGCTCCAAGGCGTTGATGAGCATCGCCGAGAAAATCCTGAGCCTCGCCGCAACGGCGAGGATGACCAGGCGACCCCCCAGGCAGGCGGCGGGAGAGGAATCGGCCGACATCCTGGAAAGGGCAGGCGACAGCCGGGCCGTTCCGGCGAATAATATAGGTACGGTGAGGGTAGCCCTGAATGCCGCGAGGGAGATCGGCCTCATCGAGTTCCTGACGGTGTGCGGGCTCGGCCTAAGGACCGCGATCATCATCACGGCGCATGCGATCACGAGGATGGCCCATCCGGCCAGCGAGAAGGAGTCCCTCAGATGGCTCCAGGGGTCAAGCGGCTTGGGGCGACTCATGGAGTCAACCTCCCGAAGGCCAACAAGATGACGCTCCAGAGGGCGGCGGACGCGCTCAAAGAGCGCAAGGACGCGGTCGATGCCCAGTTCAGGGCAAGGCTTTCCTCTTGGCGCGGGCGGAGGGTCATGATTCTCTATGACCTCACGAATGTCCACCTGGAGGGCCAGGGCAAAGGCAACGGCAAAGACAAGAGGGGACAAGGCAAGGCCAAGCGGAGCGACTGCAGGCTCGTGACCCTCGCCGTCGGCGTCGGCGAGATCGGTTTTAACGTCGGCACCCGTCTACTGGAGAGCTGCTCCTTGGAACCCTCCACG
>JAISFS010000236.1 GCA_031263485.1 Deltaproteobacteria bacterium
GCCCAGGGCAAGCCCCCGGCGGCGGCCGCTCCGGCCCAGGGCAAGCCCCCGGCGGCGGCCGCTCCGGCCCAGGGCAAGCCCCCGGCGGCGGCCGCTCCGGCCCAGGGCATGCCGACCGCTCCGGCCCAGGGCAAGCCCCCGGCGGCGGCCGCTCCGGCCCAGGGCATGCCGACAGCTCCGGCCCAGGGCAAGCCCCCGGCGGCGGCCGCTCCGGCCCAGGGCATGCCGACAGCTCCGGACCAGGGCAAGCCCCAGGCGACGGCCGCTCCGGCCCAGGCCAAGTCCCTTGCCATGCCAACGGCTCAGACCCAGGGCATGCCCGCCGCTCAGGCGAAAGCCCAGGCGGCGCCGTCCGCCGTGCCCCTGGGGTCCCCCCAGACGCCGACCCTGGAGGACTACCAGAACCTCGAGCTGGAACTGAGAAGGCAACGCCGGGAAACGAAGACCGTCATCCGCCAGTACACCTTCCTCCAGGAGCTGATGCAGAGGACCAAGGCCGCGACCGCAGGCAACATGAACCTCTCGGCCGTGCTGGCGGCCGAGCGGAGCACCAAGGAGATCTTCTTCAACCTGGTGATGCAGAACAGCCAGAACATCATCATGGTGTTCGACGGCCGCAACCGGCTCCTGTACTGCACGAACTTCTTTCTGCACCTGGCCGAGCTCTCCCACTCGGGGCTGGTCATAGGAAGGACGCTCCGCGAGATCTTCCGGCGCTACATCAGCGAGCCTGACCTCACCAGCCTGGAGCAGATCTTCTTCCAGGCTGTGCATAACAAGCAGCTCATAAAGTACTCGGCCGTTATCCCCTTCAAGAAGAGCGACCGGCCCAGGACCTACTCCATCAACGTGACGCCCCTCATGGACCCGGACGTCACGCTCTCGGGAACCCTTCTCCTGTTCCACGACCAAACGGACGTTCTCCAGGCGCGCCAGGCCGAGGAGGCCAACCGGGCGAAAAGCGTCTTCCTGGCCAACATGTCCCACGAGATCCGCACCCCTCTGAACACCATCATGGGGCTTTCGGACGTGGAGCTCCAGAACGACCTCCCTGCCAAGACCCAGGCGAATCTGGAGAAGATCTACTCGGCGGGGGCCAACCTCCTCTCGATCATAAACGACATCCTGGACATCTCCAAGGTCGAGAGCGGGAAGTTCCAGCTTCTCCTGGCGCCCTACAGCTACCCGAGCCTCATCTCGGACGCCATAAACCTGAACGCCTCCCGCATCGCCAACAAGTCGATAGCCCTGGAGCTCGAGATAGACCCCGACACGCCGGTGACGCTCAAGGGAGACGAGGTGCGCATCAAGCAGATCCTGAACAACATCCTATCCAACGCCTTCAAGTACACGGACCGCGGCACGGTGAGGCTCAAGAGCTCGGTCACCCGGAGCCCGGACAACAAGACCTGCTTCCTCACGTTCAGCGTGAGCGACACCGGACGCGGCATCCGCTCGAAGGACCTGGACCGCATTTTCGGGTATTACGTCCAGCTGGACCGCCGCGCCAACCGCTACATCGAGGGCACGGGCCTGGGGCTCTCGATAACGAAGACCCTGGTCGAGCTGATGAACGGCACCATCAGCGTGCGGAGCGAGTACGGCAAGGGCTCCACCTTCACCGCGTCGGTCCTCCAGGAGATAATGGACCCCTCCCCCATCGGATCCCAGACGGTAGAGAACATCAAGTCCTTCCGCTTCACCGAGAACAAGCTCACCCAGTCCAAGACCCTCACGCGGAGCTATATGCCCTACGGCAAGGTGCTCCTGGTGGACGACGTCGCCCCCAACCTGGACGTCGCCAAGGCGCTCATGGAGCCCTACGGGCTGACGTGCCACTGCGCCACCTCCGGCGAGGAGGCAGTAGGCCTGGTCCGCGCGGGCAAGGTGAAGTACGACGTGATCTTCATGGACCAGATGATGCCGCGCATGGACGGGCTGGAGGCCGCCCGCATCATAAGAAACGAGGTCGGCACCGAATACGCCTCCTCGGTGCCCATCATCGCGCTAACGGCAAACGCCCTGGTCGGCATCGAGGACATGTTCATCAAGAACGGCTTCCAGGGCTTCATCTCCAAGCCGATAGACGTCCTGCAGCTGGACTCCGTACTGAACAAGTGGATCCGCGACCTCCAGGACGAGGAGACCCTGGCCAGGGCCGAGGAGGAGTTCCAGGAGCTCGTGAACCGCCGCAGGGCCCGGGCCGAGAAGGCGGACCACTCCTCCGTGCTGGAGGCGCGCTACATTCCCGGACTCGACATCAACGAGGGGCTCATGCGCTGCGGCGGCCGCGAGGAGCAGTACCTGCCGCTTCTGGAGTCATGGTCCCGCCACACCCGGAAGATCCTGGAGGAGATCTCTGCCCCGGACGCCCTGGAGTCTGGCGACTACGCCATCAAGGTCCACGGGCTGAAGGGCGCGAGCTACGGCATCTGCGCCCACAAGGTGGGCGAGTACGCCTCCGAGCTGGAGATAGCCGCCAAGCGCGGGGACATGGACTTCCTGCGGACAGCCAACCCCGGCTTCATCGTGCTGGCCTACGCGCTCATCTCCGACATCGACACGCTCCTGGCCGACCTGAAGCCCAAGGGCCTGGAGACGGTGAAGGAGACCAGGCCCGCCCCAGACCCCTCGGTCCTGAAAAGCATCATGGAGTCCTGTGCCGTCTTCAAGACCACCCAGATCAAGAAGGACATCAGGGAGCTGGATCGCTTCCACTACGCGGAAAACGGGGAGCTCGTGAGCTGGCTCAAGGAGCAGGCCGAGAACCTCGAGTACGAGTCCATCCGGGACCGCCTGGCCGATGTCCTGAAGAACTCCTGAAGAACTCCCTGAAAGGGTAAGTGCCGCAGGCGCCATCCGGCCCGGCCCAACGGGACTGCCCCGGAACGCCGCATGGCACTCAGGGACGCTTTTGGACGTCCGGGGACACAAGAAACCGCCCGGAATCCGCTCTTCCGGAGCCTCCCTTGACGCCAGGAGGCACCGGGAATCCCCGCGGGCGGGAGCGTTCCGGGGGCAACCGATCCGGCGGCTCCTGTGCCCAGAAGCCAACTGTGATTTCCTTCCGGATAAGCCGCGCAGTCTGCGTAGAACGCCGAGGCGGCAGAATGATCTCTCGTGATGGCGCGACGGCTCCGTCACGAATATGCCCTTACCAGGGGAACTTGGCAAGGCAGCGGCACTGATGAGACCTCACGAAACTTGAGTGGGCAACTCAGCGGGATTATTATGGATTTGGGCGCATCTTTCACGGAAGTTTGTGGCAGCGGAATCGGCCATAAAGCAGATATCGCCGAGTTTCGTAAACGATAACGTGCAACAAATGATCGGGTCAACCCCAGAAGTCATGGACGCCGCAGACGAGCGTTACTGGCCAGCCATGGGCGAAGACATGACTCTTCCCAAGGAGCGTGTCAGCTCTGTCGCGACTGCGGGCGAATCCCTTATGCATCGGCTCCGCGGAATCGGCCGGGAGTGTTCCGGTATACGGGACATACGGGACATACGGGACATACGGAATGAGGAGTGAGACGACGGCTCTTCCGAGGAGATGGTTCCCTGTACAGCGCTGCATACTCCGCTGTCGAGCCGGCGTAAGGAGACTGCAAGATTCGTGAGGACCGGGAAGAACAAGAAACGCCTACGCGCGGCGGCACCGGACCGGGATGCGTAACCGTCTGTCACTCATTGTCAGTTACTTCCCTGAAATCGATCTTGACATCAGATCTATCGACTATGGAAATGGCAACGGCATAAACCTTGTTGCCTTGCCAAAGGAATTTTCTGGCGTATCTAAGGTTATATATCTGGTTGAAAGCTGAATTAATGCCTCTGTCTAGGCACTTCTTGACAAGTTCGTCATGCGAAAACCTTTTTTTTGGCGGCTTTTGTCTCGACTGCTTGACCTCATCGGACGAAGTCTTAGAAGAGGCATCGAGTCGGAGGGGATTTAGGGAGCCGAGCACTGACCTTTTCGCGTCATCATCGACGTCATGTTCGCTATACGGATCTATCGACTCTTCAGTTTTGAGCTCTGAAATCAGTCCATCAGTTTTATTGTACTTGACTTCAACGACGAGTACGGTCTTATCGCGGAACTTGAAGACAAAATCCGGCCTGCCATCACCAGATCTTGATTCCTCCAGCATAAGGCCTTCCATGAATCTGAAGGCTCTGGACAATTCATGTTGGAAAAAACGCTCTTCCGTTTTGATGTGTTCGGCAGGAAAGTTGGAAAGCAAGGTCGAAAAAATTTTTGAAGCGGCATCCACGTTCATGCTTGACATCGCATCGCCAAATTTTTTATATAATGCTGAAATTTCGTCAACTTCTTTTTCGGTGGCTCCAGGATATAACCTATCGATCAGGTGATCCTTCGCGAAAGACATCTTGACTTCTTTGTTGGGGATGGAAAGATGGTAAAATATACTTCCTTCTACGTCCCGAGACTTGTCGATTTTCCTGACGCTCAGATATCCTGTCATAAGCAAGGCCGTAGGTGCCGAAATTTTGGTTAAATCGTCATCGGTGATTATCTCTTCACTGACAGTATTTTTTGCATATATTTTGAAATAGTCGACATCATGGATGTCCAACTGACGAAGGAAGCCGGGAGCACCGGTTCTGTACCAATATCGGCTGAATTCCTTCGAATCCAAAAACTGCAACACAGAATGTGGGTTGAGAACCTCCGTTTCCCCGTCCCAGCTGTAGCCGTCGTACCATTCTTTAAGATCAGAAAAGAGGTCTTCTACAGAGGAATGTTGTTTTGCCGCAGGCATGGATTTTCTTGCTTCAAATGCCGCGTTCAGATGATTTTTAAATGTTGCGTCAATTTCATCAGGAGTGAAGCCACATATTTGCGAATATGAAGAGACAAATGTGATGTCACTTAAGATGTTCATGCCGGAATCAGCGAGCAGTTCTTTGAATCTGGTAATCCCGGTTACCAGGAGAAAATCTATTCGACCTTTATCACGAGCTCTTTTCAGAGCCGTATAAAATTCGGACAAAGTGCTCTGAACGGACCTGAGTTTTCCAGGGTTATTGTAATTAGCTAAGAGGGGA
Organism: Deltaproteobacteria bacterium; assembly: GCA_031263485.1. Classification (GTDB taxonomy): domain Bacteria; phylum Desulfobacterota; class Desulfarculia; order Adiutricales; family Adiutricaceae; genus JAIRZX01. The sequence goes on from JAISFS010000236.1 coordinate 5,071, forward strand.
AAGTCTGACTCGTCTATAAGCACCGAGACTTTTTTATGGTCGGCACAAGCCTCCAAGCCATCAAATAACACCTTGTCACCGTTGCTCCTCAACACAATGTCGCCATAAGAGTCATAAAGAGCGTTGATCAGCTCCATAACCGCATCCTTGCTCGTTGTGGAGCAAAGGGTTACGCCAAGTTCTTGGGCGGTGCGATGCAAGCTGGCAGTCAGGCTTTCATCAAACCCCTGCTTTTCTTGAGTGCTGTCCACAAGACTCAGTTGGATCACATGGCCTTTTTTCCATTTGAAATCGAGTTTCGGATCAGCGATATCCAATCCCTGGAAAAGCTCCTCTCTTCCCTGAAGAATCGCCTCAACCGTGCTCATCAGAAGAGTCTTGCCGAACCTTCTCGGCCTCGAGAGGAATACCGCTTTGGCATTATTTTTTGTAAGCAGTCTATGGATAATTTCTGTCTTGTCCACGTAGGCGCGTCCCTCAGAGCGCAATTCAGGAAAATACCCGTCAGCTACCGGCAACTTGGGTAAATTCCGGTTAGTCTCTTCGTTGCACGAGTTGCATGAATCATCGGGACGTGACGGTTTTCCTTCCATGACTCTTTCTCCATTTCATGGGACGTGAGTTCAGGGAACCTAATTCTAATCATTTTGCCAGCTTTGAACTGGCTCACTGTCAGCCCTTTTGGAAAGGGAGCCGTAGCCTTGCTCCCGGTGCATTGCAGTTACAAGACACTTATATGAGGTATGTGTAAAAAGTATGAACCGGACTTCACAGAGATAACACGCCTTTCCATCCAAGGGGTACCCCTAACGCATCTGTATTGACCGCAGACGCGATATTTCGCCCAATCCGACTTTTGAAGCTCGACCTGGTGATAGGCATGAACTTTTGACCTTCTCTTCAGGCTCGGAAGGGCTTTTTTCACAGACCTCTTATATCTAACATATCAAATTTCTGATGTCAAGAGGAGATGTCAGGCTGCCCCAATACCGGCTTCCTCCCCCTGCCGGGTAGTGCCCCGTCCATATCGACAAGGATCGCGACCTGAGTGAAGGAGGGAATTGGAGGTCAGCCTTTCCGGAAGATCACGTACGTCCCAGTCGCATCTTGCCGCTTCATATGACTTGAACAAGGCAGGGAGATCGTCACGGTCTATTCGTGGAGGCGCAGGGAAGAACGCTGATTCAGCCCGCGCAGGCGAAAACAAATTATGCGAATGGTCGATTTCCCGACCGCCGATAATTTAAGATCCCGGTTCCTTGACGAATCAGTCGCAGAGAGGGCTGTGGGCGAGCTTCTCCGGTCTGTTTATCGCAGAAAGTTCATACGCCTGTATGGTGTCAAGATATCATTGTCAAAAACAATTACCTTGAAATATTTTCTTCGAACTTATGGTATACAGACATCGAAGATTAAGCCCTTGAGTGCCCACCCCGCGTTTCCATTTCCAGGTTCTGAATAAGGCATAGCTCGAAAAGAGGCAGGCGACAGGGAGACAGAACATCTTTCGTTCAGGGGAACCAAGGGAACACGTTGCTTTGAGGAAGCACTGTGATTTCCGGACATCCGGACTGATAGGCGCAGACAATCTCTCTGCCTGACCTCTGGAGTTGCAGTTCAGTCGCGTCAGCTCTCGTTCACAAGATCATACGCCAGTTCTGTCCGGGCCAAGAGATCGCACCTGGATCCAGTGAGATGGCATTTCAGTGGCCAAGGCCAATCGTGGGGCTAGAAGACAATGATTCGGACTATATTGCCTGGCAGGAGGGTTATTTTCGTTCAATAACGTCCTTGCTACACCTGCAATGGGCAAATGGCGGCTTACAGTCTGGGGGGGCGATGAAGGAAAGACATCGGATGTCCGTCAAGTTGTGTCGAACCAGAGCATTACGCGGCTCTTCGCCGGAACGCTATCGCGGATCGTGCCGAGTTAGCCCGGCCTTTCAGGCCGTCTTTGGGACTGCTTTTGGACATGCCAGGGAGAGTCTTCGGTGTCGGATAGCCAGTGTTAAAGCAATTTCAGGCGGTGCAGGGGAAGCCCAGCTGATTTCAGCCGCTGTTCTCCCGAGGCAAGCCTCTGGCCCCGGTTGCCGAGTCCGCCTTCGGTCCAGAACGACGGTGGAAAGACTATTCTGGATTCGGCATCCGTCCCCCAAAGCGGACCTCGGTCTCGGTAACCCGAGTAAGGGGACGGTCGCGGGCGACTTAAAGCGAAGACTCGGCAGGTTGTGACATATCCTGCCTGACGGATGGATTCCGTCTTGGACTTGCCACATGAATCCTCGACATGCCAAGAGATTTGACGGACTCAGGCGGGAGAAGATTCATGCCATCACATAGGACTCGCGGCCGGACGTCCCGCAGGCATTTCCAGCCTCAACCGAACCAGGCGCCTCAAGCCACGCCGGAACAACCGCAGGCGACTCAAACCCCGACCGGACTGGCCTCAGAAGCCTCAAGCCCAGACCGGATTGATTGGCTGCGGGAGCCTCATGCCACGGAAGGACTTCCATGGCTACTCCGGCCCCGACCGGATTGATTGGCTGTCGGCGCCTGAAACCGCGGCATGACTGGCCGCAGGTCCCTCTTGCCCAGCCGGACCGCATGCGATCCCTGCCCCGGTTGGACTGGCCCCTGAAGCTTCCCGCTCTTCGTCAGACGGTCCAAGGGCGCGTCAGACCATAATGAGGCTGAAACGGCGCGGGCCCTGACGGACAGCGGAAGCCCTTCCGACACGTTTCCCGCTGGAGCCCTCAAGCGAACGATCGGGGCCTCGCGGCTTGGAGCCTGTCGCATAAAGGGTTTTGAAGAAGGGAGTGGCGCCGGACGTGGTTGGCAGGAGACAAGCTCAACCCAACCACCAGATTCACGCCTATATTGTAGCGATCAATGCAACAGGCTCCTAAGGCTTGAGCCTCTCCGCCAGATAGGCGCTTATGGCGGCATCGTAGCGGCTCGTCCGGGTGAAGGCCGCCTGGGCGAGTTTCCGGCGGGAGGCCTCGGAGAGCCAGCCGTCGTTCTTCTTGAGCTCGTCACGGATCCAGCCGTAGTCGTCCGGGTCGGAGACTGCGACCACATGGGAGTGGTTCTTGGCGGCGGCCCGGAGCAGGCAGGGGCCGCCGATGTCTATGTTCTCGACCGCGTCCTCGAAGGTGGTCTCGGGCTTCCTGATGACCTGCTCGAACGGATAGAGGGTGACCACCACCATGTCGATGCCGTCCCAGCCCATGGTCTTCATCTCGCCGGCGTGGGCTGGCACGTCCCTCCGGTAGAGGATGCCCGCGTGGACCTTGGGGTGGAGGGTCTTGACCCGGCCGTTCAGGAGCTCGGGCGAGCGGGTGTAGTCCTCCACCTGCACGACCTTGATCCCGGCCTCCACGAGGGTCCTTCCGGTACCCCCGGTGGAGAGGATCTGGGTGCCCAGCTCGTCCGCGAGGAACTTCACGAACTCCACGAGCCCGGTCTTGTCGGACGCGGAGACCAGGGCCTGCATAACTTTAGCCATAAGGCGCCACCTTTCCTGAGATTAGCCTGTAGGGGGAACGCCCGGCCTTCGCCTTCCGGAGCGGAGGCGTCCGCCGGGGCATAGCCGGGCGCGGGGCCCGGGAGTCTTGAATCAGGGCCCCGAAGGGCTCTGCGAAAGTCCGGTCCGGGGCCTGCGGGGGGCACCGGTCCGGATGGTCCGGCCAAGGGCCGACGCGCCTGGGCTCGTCGGGAAAGCCGGAAGGCATGGGGCCGCAGGACGCGGCTGGAGGGAGAGCGAACTCTGGGTCCTGGTAGATCCCGGAAGGCCAAGAAGGCATCCCGGGAGGCTCCGAAAGCCTCCGGAAGACTCCAGAAGGCTTCCGAAGCATCCGAAAGGCGGAAGCATCCAGGAAGGCTCCGGAAGCATCCTGAAAGGGGCTCCGGAGTCATTCGAAACAGGCTCCGGGGACAGTATAGGTAAGGCTCTGAAGGCACTCGAATAAGGCTCCGGAGAGATTTCCGGAAGGCGCCGGCTCAGGTCTTTGCCTGAGGAGGATTACGGCGGTCCCTGGCTCAAGAGTTCCGGTACGGGGCGGGGTCTCGGAACGCCATGGTTGACCCGGACGGGCTTAGTGGCTGTTTCGGCCTAAGAAAACAATCGTCCAGGAGGCCTGAAAACCGGACCTCGACAGAAGGAGACATAGGCAGTAACGGGTGTCGCACGGGCCGGGGCGCTGGAGCCGCGACATGGGAAGCCAGGAACTGCGGCGGGAGGGCCGCTACGGAAGCCCGCGAAGGTTAGAGGCGGGGGGCGACCGCCGTGAGGTGCCCGCGAGGGCTTGGAAGACAGGGAAGCCCGCGACCGGAAGCGGTCACGGAGACCGAGACGAGCTGGCGGGTGGACCGGGAAGCCTGCGGAGGAGACTGCTTTGCCGTGCGGTAGAGGGCCGCGGCTGGCAACGGCTGAAAGTCAGGCCCGATGCCCGGAGTATTCCGGGGCGGACGCCTAGCCCAGCGAGGGGCTGTCGTCCATGGCGAGGAAGGACCCCTTCAGATCTAGATTTATCATAAAGGAAGCCAGGAGATTGCTGCACACGCTCACGACTGAGAGATCCTGGTCGGTGAGCGGCGCCTCCTCCTGCTTCAAAAGCGAGATGAAGCCCCAGAAGTCACCCTGGGCCAGGATGGGCGAGAGCACGATGGAGTTCACGTTGCGGCCCAAAAACTTCTCCTGCTCCGCGCTCGTCATGGCGGACTTGGTGCGGATGATCGAGTTTCCCTCCACCAGGGTCTCCAGCCACCCCGGCGGGTCGTCCATGGTGACGACGTTGAAGCCGTGGTTCAGGAGCATGGCCGGGAAGGAGGCCACCCGACTGCAGGATGGCCTCTCCTCGGAGTCGTAGGTGTTCTTCCACAGGGACGCCGCGAAGGCGTCCATGGCGTAGCACAGGGCCAGGAGCGCGTGCTCCACGCTCCCAGAGACCTCCCCGCCGGCGCGGTTCAGGAGGTTCTCGGAAACGCTCCTGATGAGCTCTATGTATGCGGTGATCTTGCGGGTGGAGCCCTCCGAGACCTGGCGCATCCTGGTCACGCAGTTTTGGGGGACGTTAATGTGGAGGGCGACCTTCCTGGCCATCTCCAGGCAATTGTCCGAGCCGCAGAAGCCGCAGTCGAAATTCCGCGAGCCGTCCGGGGCCTTTCCCAGGAGCCGGAAGGCGGCGTTCAGGTCCTCCGGGGTGACCGTTTCCCTTGCCTTGCCGAGGGGGGGGCGGTCGACCAAGAAGCGCTCGAGGTCGAGCTGCTCGTCGAAGAGGCGCTGCTCCTCCTCGGCCTCCTCCCGCTGGCCCTCCTCCCAGCGGGCGTCGTTGAAGCGGATGGCGTTGGCCCGGAAAAACGAGTTGCCGCGGCACGCGGCAGTGCCCATGTCGCAGAAGGGCGAGCAGAAGGCCGCCGTGAGCACCTGGGGCACCACGTCCGCGGGGGCTTCCAGGTACTCGTCCAAAAGCCGGTAGATCTCCGGACCACGCAGCCCGTCCGCGCGGACCTCCTTGCCCAACCACCGCCGGACGCCCTCGTTCACGGCCAGCGGACGGGGCATGATCTCCTCCACGCCCTCGTCCCAGCCCTCGTCCCCGTCCTCGGGCGGCAACGCCGTCCCGGTCCGCTCCAGGTGCTGCTGGAGCTTCTGGAAGGTGACGTTGTAGCTCACGGCCCCCGTCTCGACAAACTCCCGCGTGGCCGCGATGCACGGGGTGAGCGCGGCCAGGAGGTGGCCCTCCGGGAGGCGGTCCCTGAGATAGAGCCCGTGCACGGTGAAGGGCGTGGGCACGGGCACCAGGCGCTCCAATAGCTCGGGGCGGTAGATCCTCGCGTAATACGTGACGACCGGGCAGTGGGTCGCAAGCGACGAGAAGGGCCGGTAACGGCGGATGTAGCCTGCGGTCGCCCATTCGAACAACGAGTAGCCCAGGCTCCCGTCTAAGATCCGGTCCACGCCCAGGTTCTTGAGCCACTTGAAGATCCTGCGGTATTCCGGGAAGTTCATGCGCACCGAGGGCGCGGCGATGACCGAGATCCTGCGGCCTTCGGCCAGGTCCCTCAGAAAGACGTTCAGGTCGTCCCTGTAGCCCCGGGCCCCGTGACTGCAGGCGCCGATGCAGGAGCCGCAGGCGATGCACTTGGACTGGTCGATGGAGACCCGGATCCGGTCAGGGGAGTCCTGGAGCACCACGTTGGCCGGACCCACCGGACAGGCCCGTGAGCACCTGTTGCATCCGACGCAGCGGGAGTTGTTGGTGAGGACGATGGGTTTCATAAGGCTCAAGGCGCCGCCGTTCGGCCGACGGCCGGTACGGGCGTCCGTGGACGCCCCGGCCCCCGCAGGGGCACTGAAGCCGCCCCCGCAGGGGCATTGAAGCAGGTCCCGTCAAGGTCCTGGAAGCTCGGCACCGGCATATGGCCGGGAAGCCAGACGTCGGCAGGGACCGTAAATGCCGGTGAGGACGGGGCTCCGGAAAAGTTCGCGCCTGAACCCCAAACCCGGAATGCAAAGCGCGGAGCCTGCCCGTTTGGGAGGGACGGGACGGAGGGCCCGCGATCACATGGGAGCGCCTCCGGGCGGCGCAGGCGGGGACGACCTCCATGTGGCCGAGGCGATGGAGCCGCGCGAGCCCGGAAGCAAACTGAGGCAGGCCCTCGGGGCGAGGGGGCCGGATCGGGACGTTCCGGGTGCAGGTCCTGCAGGAGGCAACAGTGAGGCCGCTGGGCTCGAAGTCGTCGAAACTCGGCAGGAGCGCTCCCTGGAAGGTCACGTCGATCCCGCTCGGGAACTCGGTCGACTCCCGCACTTCGGTCAGCACACCTACGGCCACGCTTCGTGGGGGACCTTGCCCCGCCTCCTTCCTCCGGAAGAGCCGTTCCGCAGGGCGGAGCCTCATGCTCTCGAGCATTCCCGAGGGCGCGAGCTCGTCCGGTTTGCGACGTGAGGCTGGGTTGCCGGACTTCAAGGTTTGCAATAAGCTTTCCTCCAGGGAGCCCCGGGGACGGGACGGAATCAAGGAAAAACGCGAGAACGGAAGCCACGCCGCGGACCAGATGCAGCCTGCGGCGGGGCAGGGGATAAATCCATCGACCTTCATCGATGGAAACAGTAAGATTAATGCACTGTCAACCTCTTTGCAAGCACTATTATCGAAGTTCGAAGAATCGAAGCGGAAAGCGACGCGGATGCCCCCAAGAAGCTGGTGTTCGACCAGCTGGCCAACCACGCCCCCCACATCCATGCCGTCTGCGGGAAGACGCGCCACTTGAGTCCGGAGACCCGGCACAATCATCTGATGCGCTTCTTGGAATTCGACCACGACGGCGCGATTGTCAACCAGCAGGCCATGAGGCAACTGTCCAGGTGCTATCACGGGAAGCCGACGTTCCGGATGGCTTCATGCCATTTCCTGACCGACTTAAGGATCCGCGTCAGGGGCTGCATCATCGAGGACGCCGCCGGGACGATCTTGAGTGAGCTCAGAAAGGGACTCTCAGGGCAATTCGTCGGCATCGAGGCCGAGCTCGAGGAAAACAGCCTCACGCCCAGGATCGGCGGCGTCTTCGGCCTCGTGAAACCGGAGAAACATGCTCATTACCTCTATGAAGTGGTCAACGACCTCTTCTCGCTCACGAAACGGTTCAGGGACATTCCCCAGATTTTCCGCATGGGGAACTTCGGCATCATGGCGAGGATCCCCCGCGAGAAGGGCGCCGCGATCCAAGGCTAGGGGGAGGGGGACGCCACGCGAGAAGGGCGCGATGATCCAAAGCGAGGGGGAGGGGGACGCCACGCGAGAAGGGCGCCGCGATCCAAGGCGAGGGCGAGGGGGACGCCCCGCGAGAAGGGCGCGACGATCCAAGGCGAGGGCGAGGGGGACGCCCCGCGAGAAGGGCGCGATGATCCAAGGCGAGGGTGAGGGGGACGCCCCGCGAGAAGGGCGCGATGATCCAAGGCGAGGGTGAGGGGGATGCCCCGTAGGTCGACCCGAAACCTCTGAAGGAGGTTGCCTCTGACTCGCTCCGATGAATCTTCGACTCAGGTGTCACCTACGGCGCTCCCAAGGGAAAGGGTTACCGGGTCCACCTGTCCGAGGCGTTCGACATGAAATTCCGCTTCGACAAGGGTGGCGACTGAAGCTCGCCCGCCAGCATCTTCTACCATTGGGGATTGGCGTACAAGCACGATGGCGAGGCCTATGCCGGGGGATCGTGGCCGCAGGGGAGCTGAGGGTCGAAGGCGACGTCTGGCTGGCGGACACGTTTTGCTGAACCGAGAACAAGGGCCTGAGGCCCTGAAGCAGGATAAAAGGATTGTCGCGCCTGCACGCTCAAGGCTCACAGCGAAGGGGGCAAAAAGGCGGGCGGGACCTGCAACCCTACGGACTTCGAGGAAAGTCTCCAGCCGTCTCCCATTAAGGACATGACAGCTTGTTGCGGTGCTGGGAAGGACGGCGGCCCCATCGGCGAGCTCGACCATCCTGATCGGCAGGCCTGCCCACGCCCGGTACGGTGACTGGAGACCGGGAAGCGCGGCCCGCTCGTCGACGGGAAGACGCTTGACGACATGCGGCGGGGGGACATGATTACGAAAGAGGCCAGCGCATTGTACAGTTACCGGTTAGGGTGAAAGTCCCCGCACAACCGCATGAAAAACAGACTGGGTATGGGACTGCTCAGGAAAAGGGAACTAATGCGGGCGACCCTCGCCATAAGGGTGATGTCAATTGCCGCCAACTTGCAGCGGATTTGGGCTTGCAAGCGGAAAAATAAATGCGGAATGAGTCGGCAACGGCGAGAGAAAAATGATAAAATCATGGAAAATCAGATTATTTAGGCGTTTGGGTAAATGCCGCTGTTTACGGCTCTTCCCTCGCTCTTATCGTGAGATATTCTCAACAATAAACTTGACAGTTCGATTTCTGGCCGGTAATTCGCTCTGCCCCTACTCCTGCTTCCATTGAGTTTGTAAGGAGATTATTCATGCCGGAACCGTAATTATGTCGGAACGGCAACACGCGGAAGGCATCGGCCCTTGGTCATTGGCCTCAAGGAGGCGTAAGGGCAGGGAAAACGTACCGATTTCGGGGGCATGACCCCCAGTCGGCCGGCTGTCCCTCCGCCGCCTCATCCGGCTCTTCATGAATCCCTTGCTGACTTATTACAGTGGCATCATCCATATTTCTCTTCTTTAGCTCGCTATCGCCTTCTTAACATTAATGAGGGGGGGGTACCCATCCACTAACCCCCAGGCCGCCCGTGAACGGATACCATCTTTTCATGACATCGGTTGACATTTTCGAAACATCATGATATTATCGTAAAGGATAGAAATAGCTCTAAAGTTAATAATATTATTTAGCAAGGTTATGGGTAAAATGTATAAAGAAAGCATGACTGAGGTACTTTGCCCGCAAATCACGGAAGACATCAAAAGAAACGTCATCGCGCTAGTCAACAGCCGCGGCGGGTCGGTTTATGTCGGCATAAACAACAAAGGCGATATTGTTGGGCTTGCCGATCCGCATACTGAACTGTCCAGAATAGAGGGAATGATCAGCGAAGAAATCAAACCTGACGTAACGCAATTCATACAAACAAAAATCGAACAAATCAATGACATACATGTGATACTGATCACTGTCAAAACAGGCACACAACGCCCATACTTCCTTGCTGACAAAGGTTTAGGCCCGGAAGGTGTTTTTGTCCGTCTTGGCTCGTCTTCCATGCCTGCTACAAAAAGTTCGATTTTCAAAATGATAAGCGATACTGACGGTGAAAAATTTGAAAACCAACGCTCAATATTCCAAAATTTGACTTTTCTGGCTGTTGAAGAGGAATTTTCCCAAAAGAATCTTCCATTTGGTAAATCAGAAATGGAAGAATTTGGTCTGTTGAACTCAAACAAACTGTACACGAATCTCGCTTTATTACTCTCAGACCAGTGTGAGCACGCGATACAGGTGACAGTGCTTCCTGACACAAATCAGAAAGGATATCAAACCCGCCGAGAATTCAATGGTTCACTGTTGGGGCAAATGAAAAAAGCATATCGTTTTCTTGATATTAATAATTTTAAACGGATGTCGTTTTCAGGTCTGTACCGTATTGACTTCAGGGATTATCCTGAAATTGCCATATTTGAATCATTGCTAAATGCCGTAATTCACCGTGATTATTCAACAAATTGGAATATGCTTATCAAGGTTTTTTCAGATCGAATTGAATTCGTTTCGCCTGGCAGTCTGTTAGGAGGCATCAAAATTGAAGAAATAATAAAGGGTTTTTCTGCGTCTCGTAATCCAGGATTAGCAAAATTTTTCTATGGATTATCTTTTAACGAAGGATATGGTTTAGGAATTCCAAGAATATTCGAGGCTTATGATGATTGTCCATTGACACCCAAAATTTTAGTGTCGAAAAATGTTTTCAGAATGATTTTACCAAATACCTATACAGTTACACCCAAAAATCCTGTCAGAGGATTGCCGTCACCTGAAGAAACTCTGATGCGGACAGTGTATGAGCAAGGTTCTATTAACCTTATACAGGCTGGAAGAATTCTTGGATTATCTCAGTCATCAACATCTCTTGTACTAGACAAGATGATTGAGCTTGGAAAATTAAAACGTAAAGGTGAATCTGATAATTTGCAGTATTATTTTGGTAAAAGCCATGACGATATCAAAGGTGCTGCAATATAAAAATACGAACATCGATATTCATTATCACAGAACATTTTATCAGTTCTGATAACGCAGGGATTCAGGGATAATTTATGGAAATTTTAGAAAGTTTAACTGTAGAATTCAAGTCTAATGTAACACCAAAAATCAAGAATGAAGTTATCGCTTTTACCAACACTAAAGGCGGGACTATATACATAGGTGTGGATGACAAAGGGAAAACCGTAGGCTTAAGCGATCCTGATGGTGATTTTGACAAAATAGTAAATATGCTACGCGATGGCATTAAGCCAGATATAATGGAATTCATTGCAATCCAAATCGAAGAACATGATGGGAAAAGGATTATCACTGTTAAGGTTGAAACTGGATCGCAACGGCCATAACTATTTGTCCGGAAAAGGCATGACTCCAGCTGGTGTATATACCCGTCAAGGCACATCTTCAGTTCATGCATCAGACATAGCGATCAAAAAAATGATCGGTGAACATGCGGATTATCTGTATGAAGGCGGCATTTCAAAAAATCAAAACCTGACCTTTTCGCATATTAAATCAGCATTTCTCAAAAAACAGATAGCTTTTGATTTTCCACAAATGATCACTCTTGGCGTAATGAATCACAATGATTTATATACCAACCTAGGATTACTTCTAGCAGATCAGTGCGAACATATCATTAAAGTCGGAAAATTCAAAAACCATTCAGAAGTGGAGACCGAACATCAAGAAGACTATGGGGGATCTGTTTTACAGCAAATAGATGAAGTTGGAGACTTTCTCAGCTTAATAAATGTTAAGCCCTAAAATTTTGATTATAATAATATACTGGATTCCAGAGATTATCCAACGGAAGCGCTACAAGAAGCGTTGATTAATGCCGTCGTTCATCGTGACTATAAGTCAAATCGCGATATTTTGATAAAAATTTATGATGATCATATCGATTTTTTATCGCCAGGCACGATTTTTGGTAATCTCAGCCTTGATGACATACTGCATGGTAACGCATCATATAGAAATAAGCATTTAGTATCGAGCCTACATCGTCTTGGTATCATTGAGGCTTACGGCACAGGTATGATAAAAATATTACATTCTTATCATTCTTCACTATTACGACCGAAAATTTTGACATCCGAGTCAACCTTTTCAGTAAAGTTGCCTAACCGCAACAATTTTTCTTCAAAAATTGTACATATATCTACGGCTATACAAGAAGAATATATTTTGGATTTTATCGAAAAAAAATGGTTCTATTACTCGCAAAGATGTTGAAATCCTACTTGAGATTTCAAGTGATATGGCAGATATCTTACTCAAAAAATGACGCTGTTTCAGCAGATAAATTGCAAGGGAAATTCACCAAACGAAGAATATTTTTTAGTGTAAGACTAATTGAATGCTTGGCAAATTAAAAAGCAGCTCTTCGAATAAATCAAATCACCGGATCACAGATATCAAGACTAAAATTTTAGTCAAATTAATTCTCCAAAAAAATACCGTTACAGATAATCTAACGGACTCATAATGTTATGTTAAATACAGATCCTATATTCATAGTAAATTAATCCGTTGATTTATCAACCCCCTCAGTACCTGCCAAGGAGAATGATCCACGCTGGACATCAAAATGAGTAACGTAGGGGCGTTACCGCCTTTGCCGCTCACTCACGGTTATTTTACTGAACTACACACCGATGGTTATATCTATGCAAAAAAACCAATCTTATCCGTTATCTGCTGACTCACCACGCCTTCTAGGCGCTCTTCCTTTCCAGACCTCGTAAGTTCAAAACCCTTCTAATCAGCACGATCAAGTCGATTCTTCAGGGAAGTTTGGAGGAATGATCCACGTCCCGCACCCCTTTCACAAATCATCTGGTCATACGGTTCCTGATTTCCATAACCAGGGCCGCCTTCCAGCTGAAGTCCTTAATGCCGTCCGTCATGGCAACAAGATTTTGAAAATGCGTTACGGATCCGCTTGCGCTTTCTAACAGGCAACAGTTCACCATAAATTCCAAGCCAGCATAGGTTCATCGTCAACTCCCCCCCGTATCTCACGATATCTTCTTAAGAAACTATACTCAATTCGTGTCCTGCAAGACCAGTACCTCACCAGAAAAAAACCTCTCACTCTCGGCACCGGCGATCCGAACAAGCTGCCGTCCAAAAGAGTCGTGTTTTCCCGCCATGGTACCATTATCGGGCTTTCGACTCTCAGATCCCAAAATTCTGTCCTTATCCCCAGAAAGACTTCGCCTAAATTTCCCGAGAAATCGTTGCGGAAACAGTTCACATCGCGCCAGGCGATGCGGGGGATTTCTTCAGGGTCTTATCCAGTATTGATTGGACAGCGAAAGCCGGAGATAATCGAGTACAACTGAGTTCTCGTCGGTCCTTGACAACTTGAAAATGACTCCCTCGGGAATCAAACGCCTAAGACCCGAAAATTTGCTACCCTCCGCGCCCCTAATCAAGCTACCACCTGAAACCCGTTCCTGGCACCGAGTTCAGCGGAGAGGGCCGACTTCAGGCACTTCAGGGACTTCAGCCAGGATGTCCAGTCTCCGGGCCAGGCATCTGAAATGTATCCGCTTAACGGTCGATGTCAACGATTTTTTGGAGTCTATGGCTGATAATCCTCTGATATTATTAATTTTTCCGATAACGAAACAAAGCCGTTCCGCCATTCGGCCTTTCGGCATTAGGTCGTTGATATTGGTCATGAAACGGCTTCATGCCGCCTACATCCCCGCCACGTGCGCTGCCCTGCCGGAGGCAAGGATCCGCGTCTTCCAGAAAATCCGCTCGTCCGGGCCCTTGGCGGGATCCAGATCAAAGAATGCCAGCCATCCCTCGTTAGCGCCCTCGGCGTCCATGGCGGCCGCGAGCTCCTCCAGATATGCCTGATGGCCGGGCCCCCCGGGCCTTTCCAGGACAGCCAGCGCCGGCCGGGTCCTGGAGGCGCCGCGTACGGCGAGCGCCAGGCCGCCCTGGGCCGCCGAGGGACCCTTTTCCAGGATCGCGCCCTCCGGGAGCGCGGCCTCCAGGAAGGCAAGGAGCGGGAGCTTCTCGCCCGCGCCAGGGATGTCGGATAGGGGCTGGCGCCAGGACAGGGAGTTCCAGCGCCACTGCCTCTGAAACTCCTGCAGCAGGAGCGTCAAGTCCGGCCCCTCTCCCTCGCCGCGGCAGACCTCCCTGAGGCCTGCGGGCGGGCGGATGTGCGAGGTGAGAGCCCTCAGGACCAGCTCCCGGCAGATGCCGCCAGCAGGCCTTAGGCGATCGTCCCAGCCCGCCGACAGGAGCCCCGAATCGAGCGCGAGCGCCGCGCCGCCCCCCGAAAGCGCCTGGCCCGCGCCACCGCCGCACAGCGCCTCGCAACAGGCCCGGCGGGCGCCGGGATCGGCCAAAAGGCCGGCCAGGCCCCTCAAGTGCGCTGGGGTCTCGCGCAAAAGCGCCCTGGCCGCCTCGTTTATGGCGGCGGCGGTCACCGGGGCCTTGGGGTCCCCGTGGAGAACGAAGTCTATCGCGTTGGCCATGACGGCGTTCACCAGCCACGGCGCCCCTTCGGTCCAGTCCCAGAGCCTCAGCTTGGCTTCCTCCTCCGTCGGCTGGCCGCCGGTTGCGGCGTGCAGCTCGCAGAGCTTGTCGATGTCGGCGAAGCTGAAGGGCGGGAGGGTTATCTCCCTCGCCATCGCGAAGGGGCTCAATCCCAGCCCGCCGCCCTCGCTGCGCCCGCGGCGGTTCCTCACCGCCGCGCCGCCTCGTGACGCGCCCGGAACGCGGCGTTTCGTGGCCCCGTGAGGCGATTCTGGCTCGGGGCACCTCAAGCCGAACAGGCCGACGGAACGGGGGAAGGAATCAGGCCTTCCGGCTGCCAGGCCGGTCGCCAGCTGGTCCGAAAGCGACTGGAGCGCGTTTCCGGAAAGCATATCCACATCGTCCACCAGGAGCGCCAGGGGCCTGTCCAGGGACGCGCAGAGCCACGCGAGCGCCCGGCGCACCGCCGTGCGCGGCTGAGCCTTGGGGTCGCGGGGCACCTCCAGGCCCGCAAGCATCGGGTCCGGATGGGCCTTCAGGGCGGCATCGAGGGCGTCCAGGAACAGCCTCGCCCCTTTCCTGCGGGACCTTACTCCCCGCGCTTCCCTGAGAGTTAGGTACAGGGCGTGGAAGCGCCCGCAGGCACCTATCTCGCGGGCGAGCTCGAGCGCCAGGGTGGTCTTCCCTGACTGGCGGGGCCCCTTGAGGAAGAAGCAGGCCCCGTCCTCCGCCATCTGGCGGACGACCGGCGCCCTGTCCACCGCGGGCACGAGGTGGTGCCTTGACGGGCGGCAAGGGCCGCAGGCGTTGAAGAACTTCTGGAAGGCCTCCTCCAAGAATCACCTCCTCGTGCCGGAAACCGTGTCTTAGCAGACATTTCAAAACTTTTTTAACCCATTACGCCCCCAAAATCAAACTTGTCTACCCGTGCTCCCGTGCGGCGTAGCCTTGTATGGCTGGACCTTGGGAGACGGGAGCCTCGACCGGCCCGCTGACTGCCCGAGATGCTCTGATCCGATGGATTCGGCGGTCCGGGTTGGCCGGGCATGACAACGGTCCGGCCTGGTCGTAATGAGCGAATCGAAAGGTCGGATCCAGAGGAACGCACCGGAAGTGGCGGTTCCGGAACAGGCACGCCGGAAGGGGAAGATCCGGAAGGAATGCCCGGAAGGTGAAGATCCGGAAGGAATGCGCCGGAAAGGGAAAGATCCGGAAGGAATGCGCCGGAAAGGGGAAGATCCGAAAGGAATGCGCCGGAAAGGTATGATTCGGAAGGAAAGCGCCGGAAAGGAGAAGATTCGGAAGGGATGCGCCGGAAAGTCCAATCTGAAGAAACTTGCCGGAATTGACATAAAGAGATGAGTACTGCAACGTATCGTTTTCCGGGATACTCCACCTTATGCGGACAGGGGATCCCGGCCCCGGGAGAAGACTCTTTGCTACGAAATGTTATTGATGTCGAGCTTCAAATTGCAAATTCACCTTTTACACATTGTTTGGCATCAAACGACCGTGGACGTCTGTGATGTCCGATCAAGCTACGTATCTGCCGTCATAAACTTTATAAAATAAAATGTTCCGCAGTTTCCTAAATAGCTTTCATAAAATGCCTTGAAAGACAAGAGATTTAAGGCTACATTTTCAAAGCCCCGAATCGCGTCTGACACGCCAAATTTGAAAAAATTACTGCCGGCTTCTGGACAAGGTCCATCAACGGGGTTATCATATGCGCAAGAAGCGTAGGCGGTGACGCGGAAATCCGCAGAGGCCGCCCCGTCCGCAGGGACACGGACGGATCCTTCCGTCACGTTCCCGAAGGCTTGCGGACCCTCTCTCCCGGAGGCCTTCATTCGCGACTGGCCCGTGGCCTCTTGCCTGACGCTTCTCGTTGCCTGCCCAGGTGCAGACCGGGCGTCAAGCACGATTCACCCCGCCAGGGCGCGGCTGCGGAACGAGGACTCCCTCGCGCCGCGTCCGGGCGGGGTGTCTTTTGCTTGAATCCGCACGGATTTCCGCCATGCCGTACACCGTTTCCAGACGGCCCCTTGCGCCGCGCCTCCAGGCGCGCCCTCTGCCGCGACTCGGGACCGCACCTCCTGCCCCCCACCGCCCTTTGCATCCCCTCCCGCACTTCCCCCTTGCCACTCCTCGGCCCCTCTTCGCAACTTCTTCGACCCTGCTTGCGCCTCCCCTCCCCTTCGCCCTCTCCCGGACCCTCGGAGGAACCCCGGCCAAGTGGCCAGATATGCCCGCGACGGCAAGGCCCCCCGCCGCGCCGAGACGGCGTACGGTCGCTGAAACGGAGGAAGCATGCTGAAGGACAATCTGCGCGGATACCTTTACAAGCCCAGCACGGCCTACATCGTCTTCGCCGCTGTCTCGGTCCTGCTCTTCGCCGCAGGCCTGGCAGCGCTTTTCGCCGCGTCAGAGCCGCCAGAAGCCACCGATCCCGCCGCCGGTCCGGTCGCGATCGACACCTCGAGCGACTGGATCGTTCCCGGGCCTAGCGCGACATTCGCCACGGACGAGCGATACGGCGCCGAAGGGCGCACCTCGGAGAAACGTCAGCCCACGGACGGCACGGGGCTCCAGGAGTCCACGCCGCGATACCCGGCATCGGCCCTGCCCGGCTACCCCACGACCTCCCAGGCGACTCCTGCCGATGTAGCCCCGCCGCCGGTCCACCCCGCAGCCCCTCATCTCTACTCGGACAGCCTGGTCCCGAAAGAAGAGCTGCCTCCTTCCGACACGCCGCCCGACCCTCAGGATTTCCAGCGAATCCATCCCCACACGGCAACGGGGGCTGACGGCTCATCACCCACGCTTTACACGGACAGCCTCGTTCCCGAATCGGAGCCCCCAGCTTTCACGAAAGTTCGTTCGGACCATTCCGACGAAGCACCGGGCGACGCGACCACTTCTCCGGCACCCTCGGCGCAAGCGACTTATGGGGCCATGCTCACGACTTTAGACTCCGCCGCTCCCGCCGTCCCAGACATGCCGCCTCCGGCAACTGCCGTTCTGGGAACGGCGTCTGTACAGGACGCAACGCCTGGGCAGAACAACGCCCCTGGCCAGAACAACGCCCCTGGGCAGAACGCCGCGGCTGAACAGGACGCAACGCCTGGGCCGGTCGACAAGCCTGAGCCGAACGCCGCGCATGAGCAGGGAGTATCGCCAGATCCGAAAACCACCGCCAAAACGCCCGCGGCTCCACCTGCCTTCGCAGGTCCCGGGCTTGCTCCCGAGGCCGCAGAAGGCCCCCCTCCCCGCGACGGGGGGTCGAAGATGAAGTCCGCCGCCCCCCGCAAGGCGGCAGAGCTGAGGCGACTGGGATTCAACGGCGATTTGGAGAGCCAGTTCGCGCTGGGGCTCCTCGCCGCGGATCCCAAGCTGGATGAGGATGGCCTCGAAGAACTCATGGGGGATCTGGCCAGGGCCACAAGCCTGCTCGCTAAGGCGGCCGCTTCCGGGAGCCCAGAGTCCCAGAACGCCCTGGGGCTCTGCTACGCCGGTGGCCGCGGCGTCAAGGAGGACCTGAAGGAGTCCGCGAGACAGTTCTCCAAGGCGGCTAAGTCCGGCTTCATCCCGGCCGTGGTCAACCTCGCGCTGGCCTACGGTAACGGCGCCGGGATCTCGCTCGACTACGACATCGCGCTGGAGCTCTTCGAGCAGGCCGCGCAGGCCGACAGCCCCGTCGCCTGGTACAACCTGGGGCTCGCCTGGTACAACGGCATCGGCACCGCCGTAGATCCTGAGGAGGCCGCGGTGTGCTTCGAGAAGGCCGCCAAGGGCGGGGTTCGGGACGCGTTCTCGGCCCTGGGCTACTTGTTCCTTGAAGGTTCCAAAATCGAGCGAGACTGCGGACGTGCCGTCTCGAACCTGGAGCAGGCCGCGAAAATGGGCTCCAATGACGCGATGTTCGCGCTGGCCACCGTCTGGCACAACGGGGAATGCGGCCCGGCCGACCAGGCAAAATCCATGGAGTGGCTGACGGCCGCGGCGGATGCCGGCCATCCCCTGGCCGAGGAGCTCATCTCGGAATCTGACGGCGCCGGGGAGCTGCGCCTCGGGTCCATGCCCACCGCCCACAGCAGACCGCCCGTGTTCTGCGGGCCACCGTCAAGGATCCGTCCCACCATGTGATCTCGGCGGAGCGTCTGCCCGGAAGGCTCCCCGACGCGGAACGGGCGTTTTCCCGGCACTGCGAGCCGCGGATAGCCGCCTGCGGCTTGCCGCGCCACGCGCGCCACCTCCGGTTTTGCGACCCTTTTCGTCGTCCGCGCATGGATATGCAGCGCGAAACGTCACGCCTGGCGGCTTACGGCTTGAAATGTCTGTCGCGCGAGACTTAACTGCGCTAAACGCGCGCCTCCGGCGACCCGCAACCCGCCGCCCGGCCCCACGCAATCCGCCGCCCGAGTCCTGCTGCCCGCATCCAGCGAAAACCGCACCGCCCTTCGAAACCTCCGGAGCCCGGACACGTCCTCGCGGACATGCCCGGGCCCTTCTCGGATCACAACGGTTCGGAACCGCGGCTTTGCGCCGCGCTTCGCCGCGCGACGCCTTTCGGGCGCCGCCTAAACCGCCCGGCGTTCCTCCAGCGCCGCCGCAACCGCGACCGTCTGGGGCGCGGCCTCCCCGGCATTCTCGGGGGGGGCGGGCTTCAGGTAGACCGGCGCCTGGAGAAGCCGCACGATGGGCTCGTCCCCTCGGCACAGAGGAATCGTCTCAGAAGCCAGGCCCGTCTCAGGATCCCTGGCAGAGAAGACCGCCACCGCGAAGTACCCGTTGCCGCTGCCCCGCTCCGCGCAGGCCTCCCGGATCTGCGCCCAGTTGCCGGGGGGCTGGGCATCGGCGTCCGGGAGCCTGGCCGCCCTCACCATAACCCACTCCGCCCCGGTCTCGCCGCGGTACCATACGGACGGGCTGACGGAGGGGTGCGAGCTGGAGCCTAAGATCTTGCGTCCGCCAAGGCCGCGGATCACTGCCTTCACGGCCGCGTCGTGGAGCTCCCAGTCCGTGTACGGCACGCGATCCGAGGTGACCAGGCGCCTGGGGTCCACCGGCTCGCGGGTCCTCGCGTCCACGAGCCCCCACCCCGGCTCGGAGGGGAGCCAGATGCCGCCCGTGTTGCGCATGGGCATGACGAGCGGGATACCCGCGCAGGCCTCGGAGATCTCCATGAGACCCGCCATGGACCCGGGAGCCGTGAGCCTCCCCTCGGAATCCTCGAGCCTCACGAAGAAGAGGCCGTTGCCCAGCCTGAAGGAGAAGTGCTCGAAGAGGGGGGTGGAGAGCCTCCCCTTGAACCAGCTGAGATCCCCCTCGCCAAGCCTCTCCACGTAGGAGGCCGCCATGGTCCACAGTGCCTGGAACTCGCGGCTGACCTGGCCGCAGGGCGTCATGTCGAACATTACCGTGTCACCGTCCAGTTCTTCGATAAGGCCGCGGCCCGCCGCACCGGAGGCTCCGGCGGCTTCAGGGCATCCTGGCCCGGACCCTCCGCAAGGGGGGATCCTCTTTCCAGGGAAAACCTGATGCAAACCCCAAGCCAATCCGTTGGCCGAAAATGGGGAAAAGTATCCGTCCATAGTCCTTTGGGGAGTCACGCCAAGTCTCACGAATTTTTGTCCGCTTCCCGCTTAAACAACGAAAAGCCTTATGCCTCTTTCTATCTGCGATGCAGGAGCCCGATGAGCCGCGCCAGTCCTAGTCCGCCCGGCAGGTGGCCGGAGACGCGTCAGCAATCTGCCCCGCAACCAGAACAAAGTCCCGTGCGGTTTTCCGGCACGGCCTTCATGCCTTGAAGGACCTTATCCCCCCCAAGGCTTAGAGCCTCGCGAAAAGCCCTGCCATCCGCGAAGCGCCCCGTTCTTCGCAAAATTCCACGATCGTCTCAGTTCAGTACCGTTCCTTTCGCGGAAGACGGAATTCCGATGGCTCGGCCAAAAATCATCCGGCAACATTGTTATAAGGCGTCCATCAGTACTGTCCGACCGAGCCAGACCCTCCCCCTAACCCGACCCAGGCCCTCCGCCTTACCCGGCCCAGGCCCTTCGCCTAACCCGGCCCAGGCCCTCCGCCTTACCCGGCCCAAGCCCTCCGCCTGACACGCACAGGAACTGCCCCTGGCCCGCTCCATACCTCCCGCCCGGACTCCGCCTGTCTTTCCGTCCACCTCCCCATGCAACTCCCCTGGAACCGGAAGCGCGACGGGTTCACCCCGCCAAGCTTACGAGATTCATTTCAACGACTCGTTTCAAACCCTGAGTCAGCATTCGATTCAAGCCCTGAGTCAGCATTCGATTCAGGCCCCGAGTCAAGGACACGATTCAAGTCCTGAATCAATGGCTCGATTCTAGTCCTGAATCAATGGCTCGATTCAAGTCCTGAGTCAATGGCTCGATTCATCCCCTGAGGGACGCCCGGCAAAAGCTTCCTCCCTTTCTCCCCGAACCTTGCCGGAAGCCCTCAAGCTTTCCGGCGGTTCCGGAAGGTCCCCGTCGAGACCGTCAGCGAGTTCGCGCGAAGCAACAAACGAACCTTTTCATGGCCCTTGCCGAGCCCTGAAGCGAGAGGAGCCTTGGCTTCACCTCGAGTCCGCCCGGAGACGGACCGCGAGCCGTTTGTCGATTTCTTTGGCACCCGTTTTGCTTAATCTGGCGGCTGCCGCCGGCCTTGGCTGCGGCGCGTCGGCCTCAGGTCTTTTGCCTCGGGCTGCCTGCCGTAAGCCGTCGGCATGCCTCGGATTGGCTGCTGCAAGCCAGCCGTCGGCACGCCTCGGACTTACGTCATGATGCCATGCGGATTCGGCATCGTGACCAGCAAAGCCCGGCGACCGCGGCTACCCGATGACTTCGACAATCCTATCGTCCTCCGGTGCGCACTCCAGACCGCGCACGCGCCAATCTACCGGGAGTGCGGAACGCACACGCGTGCGCCGTCGGCCGCATTTCCGGAATACGCCTGAAGGAGGGACGGGCCCCCGCACCATGAATGATCCCCGCGGGAAAATCGCCAGAAGCGCCCTATGCGCCGCAGCCGCGTCCCCGGATGCCGCGCTCGCGTCCGCATTGGGACGGGCGTTCTCCGATTACCGCGCGGCGTTCCGGAAGGCGGAGGCGGGCGAGCTCCCTCCATTCCCGGTGCATCTGGATGCGGACGTGACCACCCGTTGCCAACTCCGCTGCCCCATCTGCCCGGCCGGGGCGGGAGGCGGAATCTATCCCGGCATGGGCCTGGACCTCGACTTCGGCCTATACCGCAAGGCGCTGGCGGAAGGGTCGCCAAACGGCCTCCGGTCCGTGAGGCTGGGAGTCACGGGCGAGCCCCTTCTGGCGGACTCCCCCGAGGCGTGGGTCGCGGAGGCCGTAGGCCGCGGGATCACGGACGTCTCGCTTATCACGAACGGCCAGCTGCTCTCCCCGGAGGTCTCCCGGAGGCTCGTCGGGGCTGGGCTCACCCGCCTCATGATCTCCGTGGACGCCGGCTCCGAGGAGGGCTACCGCTCCGCCCGGCCAGGAGGGAACTTCCGAAGGCTCACGGAAAATATCGAGGCCTTTCTGGCCGTGCGCGGATCGCTCCGCCTTGCCGTCCCCGTGCTCAGGCTGAGCTTCGTCGAGCGGGAGGGGACCGAGGCGGAACGGGAGCTCTTCAGGGAAAGATTTTCCCCGCTCGCCGACTACCTGAGCTTCCAGAGCTACTCCCCTATCCTGGAACGGGGCCGCCTGGCCCGTAGCCTGGGCCTTGGCGCGGAACGCGGATCCGGCGTCCTCTCGGAGGGACGCGAACGCGGATCCGGAGGACCTCCGGTGGGACGCGAAAGTGCCGAAGCCGACGGAAGGACTGAGAAGGCCGTGCCGGGAACGGCTTCCCATCCTGGAGTCCCGCGCCATGGCTCCCCGATCCCGTGGTGTTCCGAGCCCTTCGTCAGGATGTGCCTGTACGCGGACGGCGGGCTTTTCCCCTGCTGCTCCGATTACGGGAGGCTTATGCCCGCAGCAAGGATCCAGGACACGACGATCCGGGAGGCATGGCACTCCTCCGCCGCGGCCGCCGCCCGCGAGCCGGGCCCGCCTAGGCACCCCGCCTGCGTTTTATGCCGTGGGCAGGCGGGCTCCCTGGCCGCCGGGGAGTACTGATTCCCAAGCGGCAGCTACGGCCGGGGCAGCTTGATGCCGGATCCCTGAGCAGGGATCCCGGACCGCCGACTGCACGGCGACGGAATGCAAGGTCACCGAAGCCCTGTCCGCGGTATGCGGACCGTCCCATGCCTGTGACCAGGCACCGGACGCGGACGCCGAAGCGGACAGGTCACTCCGCCCGACGCGGGCGCAACCGCCGTCAGAACGGCGGGCACGGAACATGCAAAGGCTGAAGCTTGAGGTGAGGTTCCGGCAGGAACTTCCGTCAGGCGGGCCTGGCAGGCCGTTTCGGAACGCGCGCGCCGCCAACGCCCGGATCATGGGCCGAGGCTTGCCTTGCCGCCTGAAGCTTAAGGGCCGCGCCCGGACGGCGGTCCACGGCGCAAGGGCCGCCGCCCCGCTCGAACCGCCGCCCTTCGCAAAGCCCCGTCATTCCGCTGACCCCGCCATTCCCGGGGCTTTCCCTTCCCCGGACCCCGCCTCCCCCCGGCGCCCCCGGGCGGACCGACGCTAAGGAGACAGATCATGCTCATCTTATGCCTTGGGAGCGAGTACTTCCACGAGGCCTTCCAGAGGCTGGGGCACACGGTCATGGCCCCGCCGCACAAGGAGGGCTATCCCGTGGACGCCCTCTTCAACAACCTCCGCGACCGCCCGGATCTCATCGTCTACACCGACCACCTTGGCATCCACGGCTGGCCGGAGGGCATAGCCGACCTCCACGGCGTCCCCCGGGTCTACTACGCGGTGGACACGCCCATAAACCTCTGGTGGCAGAAGCATTTCGCGAAACTTTTCGACTGCGTCTTCGCCGACCAGAAGCCCTGCGCCGAGGAGCTCTCGCACTCGGGCCTACGGGCCCACTGGCTCCCGGTCGGCGTGGACGCCAAGAGCTACCTGCCCGCCGCCGGCGAGGACCAGGGCAAGATCTACGACTTCGGGTTCGTAGGCGTCATGGACGAGGCCAGGCGGCCCAAACGGGCCAGACTCATGAACCTCATCTCTCAGCGCTACACGGTCAAGACCGCTGGCGCCCGAGGGGACGGCTGGATCGGCCCCGGCGAGTCCGGCCAGCTCTACCGGCAGTCGAAGCTGGCCTTGAACGAGAACCTCTTCCCCGGAGTCACCATGCGCATGCTGGAGGCCATGGCCTCCGGCGCGGTGCTCTTCACCGAGAAGGCCGGCGGTGACCTGGGGGAGCTCTTCGCCCCCGGCGAGGATTTCGCCTGGTTCGAGCCCCAGGAGCTCCTGGACGCGGCCGATCTGTGGCTGGGGGACGAGAGGCTGAGGAAGCGCACCGCCAAGCGTGCCTCGGAGAAAGTCCAGGCCTCCCACGACATCGTGAACCGCGCCGAGAGCTTCCTCAACTCCATCCAGGGAGTGAACCCGGGGGCCGCCCTCTCCGGCAAGGCCGCCGCGGACGCCGAGGGGCGGTTCCTGTTCCTGACTGCCATGAGGTGGCCCCGGGAGGACGGCCAGAAGCGGATCGTCCGTGCGGAAAAGCTCTTCAAGGACGCCGACTCACGCGGCCAGCTCTCTCCGGAAGGACTCTTCATGCTCGGGCACATCGAAAGGCTCAAGAAGCGGCCCGAGGAAGCCAAGGGGCACCTCACCCGCGCCTGGGAGGCCGGCGAGATCCGGGGGGCGCTGGGCATGGGCATCCTGTGCCTGACGCTCCAGGACACCTCCGCCGCGTCCGAATGGCTGGGCCGCTTCACGGGCCGGGGCGACTTCCCGTCCCTGACGCTGGGCTCCCTGAGCTTCCCCGCGGTGAAGCTCATCGCGGCAAGGCTTCTCGAGGCCGGCGAGGACGTCTGCCCGGGCTTCTCCCGCGGCCAGCACGACCCCGCCGTCTGGACGGCCTTCGAGTACTACCTCTCCGCCTTCCAGGCCGACCCCTCCGATCTGGAGACCGCCCGCGCCCTGTGCGGGATCCTCTTGAACCGCGGGGCCGCCGCCGAGGCGCTGGAGTTCGCCCAGAAAGCCATGGAGCACCACCCGTCGGACGAAGTCCTGGGCGCCGTCTTCGCGGAGGCCGGACGCGCGACTTACCTCACCGTCAACATGAACTGACCCGCCGCAGGCCCCGGGCCGACACCCGGGGCCCCTCCCGGGCCTGCGTCCGGGCCTTCCGCACCGCGCCGCCCCCGCAAGGCAACCGGCCCGCCCCCGCAAGGCAAGCGGGCCCCTCCAGACCGCACGCGGCAACACCGGGTGACACCGCCGCTAACACCAACCGAACCCGCTCCGCCGACTCACAGATGCCTTACGCCGCGCACCCGACAGCTTCCGCCCCGGCGACCTTCAGGCGCCGCACGGGGGCTCGGCCCCTCACTTCACCCCGTCCCCCGGCGAGGCCCGCCCGCACGGCGGACCCAGCACCCACACGGAGCGACCCTATGCCTGAGACAGATTCCGCCTTTCCCGCGACCGCCCCCGTCAACCACGCCGCGATGCAGTTCCAGGTCGTCCCGGGACCCTTGGGCCCGGGGCTCGTCCTGAGGGGCCATACTGTGCATTCCAACGACGACCCCGCCGCCGAGGCCGCCTCCTGGGTCAAGGAGGTGGTGGGCCGCTGGCAGGGTGGAGGCGGCACGCCAGAGCTCGCGCTGGTCTTCGGACTGGGGCTGGGCTGGCACCTGAGGAGGCTCAAGGAGCTCTTCCCGAAGCTCAGGGTGGCGGTTTTCGAGCCGGACAGGGAATTCGTCGCGACCTTCGACAGGTACAACGCTCTCTCGCTCGCGGACGCGCCCGTGATCTTCACGGATCTGGGCGAGTTCGACCGTTTCGTGTCGCAGGAGGTGGTCTACGGCGAGGGCGCCTTCCCACTCCTCATGGTGACGCCCGGCTATCACCTGGCCTTCCCATCGGAGGCCCAACGTTTCATGGACCGGGTGGGCGAGGAGATAACCCGCCTCAAGGTGATAGTGAAGACCCGCAAGGCCACCATGAGCTCCTTCATGGACAACCTGGTGGAGAACGCCTGGCTGGCCCCGAGGCTCCCTGACCTGATGCTCCTGAAAGGCCGTTTCATGCCGCGTCCGGCATTCGCGGTGGGCGCAGGCCCGAGCCTCGCCCAGAACGGCCACCTGCTGAGGGACGTGGGAGACCGCGGCCTGGTCATCTGCGCGGCCGCGGCGCTGAAGCCCCTCCTGCGCCTCGGCGTCTCGCCGGACGTGGTGGTGGTCATCGAGTCCTCCGACACGTCCAGGTTCCTGAAGCTCACCGACCAGGAAAGGGCTCTCATGAAGCCCGACACCGTGCTCGCGGCGGCTCTGGGGAGCCATCCGGCGCACTTCAGGGCGGAGGGTTTCGGGAAGGCGCTTTTTCACCTCTCCGGCGGCGAGGCCCAGCTGCTGAGCCAGGGCTATTTCCTCCCCCAGGGCGGGAACGCCGGGACCGCCTGCTTCGCCTTCGCCTACGTCTGGGGCCTCAATCCGGTGGTGCTGGTCGGCCAGGACCAGGCCTACCTGGGCGCCCAGCTTCACGCCGAGGGCACGGTGGACTCGCTGGTCGACCCCGACCGTATGGACAGCATCCGCATCCCGGGCATAGGCGGGACCACGGTCGAGTCCAACACGGGCCTCGCCGCCTCCGTCAACTGGTTCGCCGAGGCGGCGGCGCTGATCCGCTCCAAGGGCAAGGGCCCGCGGCTCATCAACTCCTCCGCGCAAGGCGCCGCCGTCCGGGGCTTCGACGAGATCCCGTTAGAGGCCGTGATGAGGGCTCTCCCGGAGCAGCCCAAGACGTGGAAGGTCTCGGAGATCATGGGGTCGCTCCCCAAGCCCACGGCGCGCGAGCTCCGCGGGGACCTGAAGCAGATGTCCGCGATCCTCACCCAGACCCGCCAGCTCGTCCACCGGAACGTGCAGCGGGCGCTCATCGAGATGATGAACGTCTCCAAGGTCTCGGCCTTCATGGGGGAGCTCCTGGCCCCGGCGCTGGCGGGAGGGAACCGGCAGGGCATCCTGAAGAGCATCGCCTGGGCGGACGGCGTGATCCTGAAGATGCTCGCCTCCCTGGAGAAGGGCGGGGAGCTCTGAACCGCCGCAAGGGCGGGTGTCGCCGCCGCAGGGAGGGTGTCGCCGCCGCTACGCCCCGCAGTCGATGCGCCCGTCCGAAATCTGAATTTCCGCTGGCCAGGAGCTTAGGCATCACGGCCCATCCGCCATGCCTTCCAGTCGCACCTGATGGCCTTCGGCGCACGCGATGCCATGTGATTTTCGCACCTTGGCATCACGGATAAAAACAGGATTCCCTGAAACGCAAGGGGTTCCCAACTGATTGCATGCTTCGGCACCGTTTTCATGCCATCTAAACCTTGCGGCAACAAGGATGTTCGTCAGACATCTAGGCCCGACGTCGACCGTATCCGAGAAGGCCGTGACTGCGGGATGCCAGACAGGCTTCAGTTCGCGCAATCGATCCCCGCACATCAACCCCGACGGTCCTGAATCGAGGCGTCCGATTCAAAAGCCGATGGATCATTTCCGATTGTGACGCTCTCCGAAACATTCAACGGGGAACCTTAGGCCCTGCCTCAACTTGATTTCAGCAAGCCTTTCCGGAGCGACATTGTTTTCCAGAATATGAACTGAGACTTCGGCAGAATTCCATTGGGGTACGGGGGCGACTTCGATCTTGAAAACTGCATCTGCAACCTTAAACAGACGATTTCTGACGGATGGATCCCTCAATGATGCCATGAATATGATGGCCGACAAAGTACAGGCATCTTCTTTATACCGTTTCGACGGCGCACCATGAATGCCGTGCAGATGCTAGAAATTTTCACTTCGCGTGATCTCATTGAACATGATCTTTACGCCAGTCCTGCCGACAATCGATACTGCAACAGCCCAAGCCCTTTCTGTTTCTTTCGGGAACTCAAGGGCAAAAGCATAGATGAGAATCCTACGGAATGCTTCGGATATCCCACTATTCAGAAGCATGATGGACTGCCCATTCACGTTAGATTGTTCCATCCTCGCCCTAAACGAGTCATCGCCGTTGCCATTCCTGTTTTTGTCCTGCGCATCAGTCGCCTCTGATTCGCCAAAGTGACCGGATTTGCCGTCGCCTTCCAGGGTTTCCAACGGCTTGTACGGATTGTCAAGCGTGCCGTTGACGCAAGGATCATCTGATTTCGAATATTTGACTTCCATTACCATGACTTGGCATCGTCTAACAATGGAGAAATCCGGTTGTCAGTCTTCAGAATGGTCTCCTGCGACGGCTAGTCCGCGCATGAACGCCAGGGCGGTATTCAAATGTGATTTATAGAACGATTCAAGTCCATTATGGCAATCATAAGGAATTATCGATAAAATAGAAGAAAGGCGATCAGCCGCGCCGTCTGCATTGATGTCACACAAATTGTTACAAAATTTCTTCGAAAGATTAACAAAACCTGTCTGTTCATCATCAGATATATTTGGGAATAAACTGCCAACAATATGATCCTGGACGTACGATGCCCGAACTTCCATGTTCGGAACGGCAAGACTGTAAGTCTTGGAGACATGACCTCCGCCAGTGACGCCTTCGGCCTTGTCGACTGTCAGATAGCCCGTTGTCAACAGAAAACCTGCAGGTGACATTTTCTTGGTTTGAGGATAAGTGATTGAGACACGGTAGTCGCGGTTATTGATGAAATTTTTGAAAAAGCTTTCGCCGTTAATCTGAAATTCCTGAAGAAAACTAGATGATCCGGTATCATACCAATAGCGGCCAAATCTAAAAGAATCGAAAAAATATAACACCGATATTGGATTAAGCACCTTATTCTTTTCGTCCCAGCTGTAGCCGCTGTACCAGTCCATGAGCAGGTCAACGATTTCTCCTGATGAATCTTGACACCCGAGAGAATTGTCGGCTTTAAGCGTTTCACATGCTTGCTCAAGCTCATCTTTAAAATTGGTTTTGATTTCCTCTTTAGTAAATCCGCAAATTTTTGAATAATCATGATCAAAAGAGATATCCCGAAAACGTTTCATGCTGGAAAATGACGTAAATTTCTCAAATCTCGTGATCCCGGTAATGGATATCAAACGTGTCTTTTTGGACATGCTGTTAAGGGAAGCGTAAAATTCCACAAAAAATTTTAGCATTTTATTCAGGGCATTACGGTCATCCAGATTCATGACAAGAGGAAAGTCATACTCATCGATCAGGACTGCAACGTAAGGACTATCAGCCTTAACGATATCATCGGCTCCATCCAGCGTGATATCCTGATAGTTCTTATAAAGTTTGCCGATTAACCCGGCAAGTAATGCCCCGCTTCCTGAACTGTAGAGATCGATTCCTGATAGATTTGCGATTTTCCACAAATCAACAGATAAGTCATGAGCGAAATTTTTTTCGTCTATTCCGTATCTGCTCATGTCCAAGCGAATCACGTGGGAGCTTTTCCAATCGTAACCTGAATCATCACGCCCTATGTCCAATGTCTTGAACTTTGCCTTGTCTCCCTTCAAGATATGCTCTAAAGTGCTGATTAGAAGTGATTTCCCGAATCTTCTCGGCCTGCTCAACAGGACAGCACAGAACCTGTCGGCTAACAATTTCTGGATTATGCTCGTCTTATCTACGTAGATGTCCCCTGGACGAATTAACTTGGGAAAATTAGTATGTCCGGGACGATCAAGCAAATTCAAAATTTCCATATCGTTGTTTACCACAGCTTAACCGTCGTCCAGTTGACTCACCGCCGAAATGCGCGGGAATGCAGGAGGCCTTTTCATTATCTTTTTTCAGGAAGACGCCTCCGGCATCCTGAAATCCTTCGGTCAAAAACCGTCGGCAGGACATCACATCGAGTCAATGTCAGATTTTGTATATCGACAAATTTATCATGGTATTTTCCGTTGTCAACACCAATCTGCTGTTAGTTTTGCTGCTACGATTGGCAAATATGAAAAATTCTGAAATATTAATATTTTCACTACACTCAATGTGTTGACGTCATTAACTCATATGAATTATTGATACAAATCCAGAATGAACTTTAAGCAAAATAATTTTTTGAGACACATAACACACTGAGATTATCATAACATTATGATTATGAAAATTAAATTTTCTCCCGATAATTCCCGTCAGGGTACTATCAATCCGTTTCGGTACCAGTTCTCGGAACTGTCAGGGAATGCCTTGAAAAAGGGAAATGTTGACGGGGGCAGGCACCCGGGCGAAAAGGTCAGGCAGGCCTTCCCCCAATGAGCGGATACGGCAGGATGACGTTTTCCTGCCCTCCTGCCCAACAAGCTGTTCTGGCACATCAGGGCAACCTCAGGCAGCCAGCAAGAGCAACCCCGGCCTGACGGCAGGCGATCGTCGCCTGCCTGGCAAGGAACGCCTCGCGGCTTAGGGAAGAAAGGCCGGAGCCCGGCAAGGATTTCCGCGTCCGACGGTCGAGCATGGTTCTGCGTGACGCGAAGTACGTCAGACGATCACGGGAGAAAATCCCGGAAACCAGTTCAGGCGAACCTCTGCCTGAGGACGAAGGGCGAGCTTAGGGCGACCGGGCTCTCGCATCCTTGGGAATCATGACCGACATGCCGCGCGGCAACCCTTAAGTGCCGATCGGCGGGGCTTCATCCCGCAACAAGGGAATCGCAGGCATCTGCCGGTAAACGCCTCAGTCTCCTGGAGGAAATCCGCAGTCGCCTGGCCGCCTGCCGGGGAACGCTTCGACCTCCTGGCAGAAAGGCCTGAAGCCGTCTTCGGGGCGGCTTCCGAGCCGATTCCGGAAAATCCCTCGGGAGACCCGTCCGAATCGGTTCCCGGCATCCAAACGCAACGGATGGTATCCGGGATTTCAAGCCGGGCAACCTGACAGCCGATACGATCGATAAGGGGACGGATCCCTCCCCGAATCAGGCGCGGCGATCTCACTAGCTGTTCCGGAACGGCTCAGGCCCGCCGATCGAACCGCCCCGATCCGCTATCGGGGTTGCTCGGCATGCCTCCGGAACTGACCCGCCCGACATGCCGTCTCGGCGCTAACCTGCCCGGAACCCAAGTACCGCCTCCGGTGACGGCCCTGCCCAATGCAGCGTCCGTGCGGGGCTCCTCCCGTGCGGGGTTCCGCCCCTGCAGGGTGCCGCCCCTGCAGGGTGCCGCCCATCCCAAAGGCTCCGGCCCAACCTGCCGACCTCGGTCTCGGGGTACCCGGCCCGCTGGCTCCCCTCCTCCCTCGCCGACAGGGAACCGGCATCGCGGGAACCTTCCGGGGATCGCTCCCCCGTGGATCCGTCCGGAGGCCTTTACGCCCGGAAGACGCTGGCCGACATGATTTGCCCCATTAAATCTTGGCACGGCAGTTGAATAGCCATGTGCGGTCGATGCCCGGATGCTCGGGCTCCGGCCGCCCCGGACTGTCCGGCGCCTTAAGGATCGACTGCCCTGAAATGGGCCGCAACGCTCGTAGACTGGACTTCAGGGGGGCGAGAGCCCCATGCTGACATATGCCGACAGCGGCACCGGCGGTACGCGTTCGCCTCGCCGGCGGCCCTCGAGGCCGCATTGGCGCCAAAGGGCGCCAATGCGGCGCAGGGAAGGGGGCCGGAGGAAACCTCGAGATGAAGAAACCCACCCTTGGCGTGAACATGATAATGAAGGACGAGGCCGAGAACCTCCCCAAGAGCCTCGCGCCCGTCATGGGGCTCTGCGACGAGGCCGTGGTCGTGGACACCGGGTCCAGGGACGGCTCCAAGGCCCTGGCCCGGTCCTACGGGGCCAGGGTCTACGACTTCCCCTGGAGGGGGGACTTCTCCGCCGCCAGGAACCAGGCGCTGTACTCGGCCCGCACGGACTACGTGCTCTGGCTGGACGCCGACAACCACATCCCGCCTGCGAGCTTCGAGGCGCTCCGCGAGGCGCTCCCCCGCCTGAACGCCGCGCCGGCGATCATCATGTGCCAGGAGCGGGTGATCCCGCAGGGGGATCTGCTGTGGCAGAAGCGGGTCTTCCCGAAGCGGCCCGGAGTGCTCTTCTCCGGCATCGTCCACGAGCAGCTGGTGCATCCGGAGTGGATGGCGGTGAGGCTCGCGGACGCGGAGATCACGCACTGGGGCTACGCGGACCCGACCGAGGCCAAGCGCAAGGGGGAACGGAACCTGAAGCTGCTCCTGGACGCCCCGGGGACCATGGAAGGGGACTTCTACCACCTCTACCAGGCCGGCAGGACTCTCATGAACCTCAGGCGTTTCGCCGAGGCCAAGGGGTTCCTGCAGCGGGCGGCCCAGAGCCCGACGGCCAACCTGTCGCTGTGGTCCCACGCGGTCATCCTCCTGGCCGACTGCTGGAAAGCCTTGGGCGACATGAACCGTTCCGAGACGGCCCTGAGGCACCTGGCCGAGACGCGCCCCGGCTACGGGCCGGGCAGGTACTTTCTGGGGAGATTCCTCTACGGCGCGGGCCGAGGGCGGGAGGCCGCCCCGGAGCTCGCGGCCGCGCTCGAGCTCGGGCTCTCCGATCCCGGCTGGGGTGCGGCGCCGGAGAAGCTCTCCTTCACCTGCGCGAGCGTGCTGGGCAAGATCCTCTCCGAGGGCGGGGACGAGGCCGGCGCGGAGCGGGCGTACCTGAAGGCCCTGGAATTCTCCCCGAAGAACCCCGAGCCCAGGGTCGCGCTGGCCGAGCTGGCGCTCGTGGCCGGCCGCACCCTCAAGGCCCGCGAGCTTATCGTGAAGGCCCTGGAGCTCGCCCCCTACCACCGCAAGGCCAGGCACCTGGCCCGCGAGATCTCCGGAGGCCAGGCGTGAGCCCGGTCAGGACGGTGGGCTTCTACACCGAAGGCCCCCCGTTCGAAGGGGACTCGGTGGAGCGGGGTCCCCTTGGCGGGAGCGAGACGGCCTTCGTCGAGATCACCCGCGCCATGGCGCGGCTGGGCTGCGAGGTGACCGCCTTCAACAACTGCACCGAGCCCGCCATCCACCGGGGGGTGGAGTATCACCCCTTCCGCTCCTCGCTCCCGACGCTCGCCAAGCGCCGCTTCGACGTGATGGTGGTGAGCCGCTTCTTCGGCTTCTTCAACCTGCCCATCAAGGCGTCCCTGAAGGTCCTGTGGAACCACGACACCCTGGAGAACCCGGGGGCACTGCGGAACATCCAGGACGAGATAGACCTCTTCTTCGTGCTCTCGCGCTTCCACCGCGACAACTACCTCACGCGCCTGCCTCAGCTGGACGATCGCATGGTGGTCACCCGCAACGGCCTGAACTTCGAGCTCATAGACCGGAGCGCGGAGGGGGCCAGGCGCGACCCGAACAAGCTCCTGTACGCGTCGAGGCCCGAACGGGGCCTGAAACCGCTTCTGGAGGAGATCTGGCCGCGGCTCAAGGAGGCCCGCCCGGGGCTCAGGCTCCACATCTGCGGCTACACGGTGGACCGCGCCAACCTGGATCCCCAGCTCCCCGAACTTTACGACTACCTGGACTTCCTGGCGGACCGGGACCCGGACGTCACGGTCCTGGGTGCGCTTCCCAAGCGCGACTACTACAGGCACCTCGCCGAGAGCGCGATGCTCGTCTACCCCTGCACCTTCCCGGAAATCAGCTGCATCGTGGCCCTGGAGGCCCAGGCCCTGGGCACGCCGATCCTCACCTCCGACTCCTACGCGCTCTCCGAGTCGGTGGCCCCCCCCGAGTTCCGCGTGAAGGGGCGCCCCGGGGGCAACGAATGGATCCGGGGCTACGTCGAGCGGGCCCTGAAGCTCCTCGGGGACCCCGAGGGCACGGCCAGGACCGCCGCGAAGGCCCGTGAGGCCATCCGGGAAAAATACTCCTGGGACCAGGTCGCCAAGGAATGGATGCGCGTCTTCGAGCTGTCCCTGAGGGCCCGGGAGACCAGGAGACTCTTCGTGGAGAGCTCGACCTCCCAGAGGCCCCGCGATGGACTCCTGGTTTAGGCGCAATCTCGCCCTCCTCAAGGAGAGGGACGGGAGGCTCGCCTCCCTGATAGAACTCTTCGCCCCGCAACCGGCGGGGCTTTCCGCGTCCGACGGGGAAGCCGTCCACGCATCCGGGCCCCCGGCGTCGGTCCCCGAGCGGGAAATCCTGTTCGGGTTTCCTCCGGACGCCGCTCGCCTTTCCGAGAGCCTCCCGCCGTTGCCTCCGGAGGTCGCGGTCGAGCTCGCCTATGGCCCGGAGGGCCCCGTCCTGTCCCTGGCCGCGCCCGTAAAGGCGCGGCTCACGAGCCGCTCCCCCGCCAAGGAGGACCGCGCCCTGGCGGACAGGTTCCTGAGCTCCTGCGGGGACATATCCCTGACCGGCGTGACCGCCCTGGGCCTCGGGCTGGGCAGGCACCTGGAATACATCCTCCCGGAACTCGAAGACGCCCCCCTGTGGATAGTCGAGGCGGCCCCGCAGCTCTGGGCCGCCGCCATGACGGCCGGGGATCTCTCGCTTCTCCTCTCCCGGCCCAACGTCGTTTTCCTGTGCGGCGCGCTGACAAGCCTCCCGCCCGAGGCGCCGGCGACCGTGATCGCCCGTCCGACGTCCCTGAAATACTTTCCAGGGATGTACCCGGACCTGCCTGCGCCGCCTGTTGCTGCGAACATGCCCGTCGCGGCGGACACGCGCGCTGCGGCGATGTCGGCAGACGCGAGCGCCTCGGCTATGTCGCCAGACGCGAGCGCCTCGGCTATGTCGCCAGGCACGAGCACCGCGGCGATGTCGCCAGGCTCGGCCGATGCGAGGAGGGCAACTGCATCTCCTGGCGTGACGGACAAGCGCGCCGAGGACGTATCGCCAGACTCCGCCGAAGCGAATGGTATTACGGGGGTACCCGTCGCCGGCGGCCAGCCGATCCCGCCGGACATCTCACTTGCCCGTTTCTTGCCTCCTCTCGATCGCGCGGGCGGTCCGGATGAGCGCCCGGACTGCCCGACTGGCCTGGCCGGATGCCTGAAGGTTTCCGGGGACGACCAGGCGCCTCGCCCGGGCCCCTTAACGGTGTCCGGGGATGACCCGTCTCATCGCTCGGGCCGACCGACGGTCCCCTCGGATGCCCCGTCTCATCGCTCGGGCCTCCAGACGGAACGCGTCGGCGCTTCGGCGCCCAGGCGCACGCGGAAGCCTAGGGTGCTCTTCTTCAGGAGCGGCTACTTCCTGGACAGGGAGATCCGCTCCGCCTTGGCCAGGCTGGACTGGCCCTTCGCGCTGTGGGAGATTTCCGACTTCCGGGACGCCTCGAAGGACCGCGGCGCGGACTTCAAAAGGCTCCTTGAGACCATCAAGGGCTTCAGGCCGGATATCGCACTAACCGTGAACCACCTGGGCTTCGACAGCGACGGGGTGCTCTCGGGGATACTCGGACGTCTGGGGGTGCCTGCGGCAAGCTGGTTCGTGGACAGCCCTTGGTACATCCTGGGGGGGGCGGAGCTCAACCCCTACCGGGACCTCTGGGCCTTCTCCTGGGACTCGGACTATCTGGCGACCTTAACGGAGCTGGGATTCCAAAACGTCGCCTGGCTCCCGCTCGCCGCCGACGAGACTCTCCTGGAGGGGGACGCGGCCCGGGACGCCGCACCCGACGCTGGCAGCCTCGCCAGCGGGGCGGGAGAGCCGCGCCGGGGGCGGGACATCGCCTTCGTGGGGGACAGCCTGGACGCCGCCACCGCCAAGTATCTGGCGCTCGCGGGCGCGGGCCGCGAGATCCTGCCCGAGGCGGACGCCATTGCCGAAAGGTTCCTCGAAAGCGGCGAGCTCTTCCCGGACATGGAGGCGGCAGTGGCTGCCGCCCGTTTCGCGTCGGGAGTGACTGAATATGACAGCTGCGACGGCGTTTATGGGACGACGGCGAAGGCCGTCCTCCAAAGTCCGGCGGCATACTCTGCGGGCGGCAGAGCCCTGACGGAGATCCACGAAACCTGTGCGGCTGACTGCGAAGCCGGTGTAGCGAGCCGTAGCGCCAAGACGGCTGGCCGCAGGGCCCTGACTGCAGACCGTGGAGCCCTGGCGGATGGTCAGGCGGCGCGGGCGACGAGCCGAGGAGTCATGGAGACGACCCGAGGAGCCATGGCGGCGGGCCGAGGAGCCATGGCGGCGGGTTGCGGAATCCTGGCGCCTACACGCGGCTCCCTGGCCGGCATGTCCGTCAAGGGAGCCTCCTGTACACCTTCTCCTTTGGCGGGGGTCGCCAGGGACCCGCAGACGCTTTTGAACCTCTCCGCCCTGGTCACCTGGCGGGCCAGCCGCATGGCCAGGGTGCGGGTGCTCTCGGCCATGCCGCCGGGGCTGTTGACAGTCGCCGGGGACCCGGGCTGGAAGGGACTTCTTTCGTCAGGGGTAACCCTGAGCGGCAGGGTGGACTACCACGGTGAGCTCCCCGGCTTCTACAGGGGAAGCAAGGTGAACCTGAACGTCACGAGCGCGCAGATGAAGACCGGCGTGAACCAGCGCGTCTTCGACGCGCCCGCAGCGGGCGGCTTCCTGCTGACGGACCGCCGTGAGCAGCTGGAACGGCTCTTCGGGCCCGATGAGCGCTGCTGCTACTCCGATCCGGCCGAGGCAAGCGAGAAGGCGCTCTGGCACCTCGTGCGGCCGGAGGCTCGCGTGCGGACGGTCGAGGCCGCCCGCCGCGCGGTGGCGCGCCGCCACCTCTACCGCCACAGGCTGCCGGAGCTGACGCGGGCGGTCCTGGGAGGCTAGGATGCTCGTCCAGGCGTTGGCCCCGGCCAGGCTCGGGGACTTCATCCAGGCCTCCGCGCTTCTTCAGGGGGTCCTGAAGGCGTATCCCGGCGCCCGGCTCCAGGTGCTCGCGCTGGACGCGAGCGTCCTGGAGGCGCAAAGGCTCCTCTTCCCGGAGGCGGAAGGGCTCCTCATGGACAGGGACGCTTTCGGCGCGGGAGCCGCAGGCGGCGCGGGTGAGACGGGCGGCGCGGGTGGCACAGACGCCGCAGGCGCCTCAGGCGGCGCGGGGGCCGAGAGCGGCGCAGGCGCTACGGGAACGCCGTACGGGACCGAAGCGGACGGAGTGAAGCTGGATGCCAATCCCGCCGCGGCAACTGCCAGAGTCGGCGGTATCCCTCGCGGAGCGGAACTCCTCGTGAACCTGTCGGTGGATCCGCGGGCAGTAAGCCTCGCCCGCACCCTTGCCCCGAAGGAAATCCTGGGCCCGCGTCCGGAGGGGGACGGCATCTTCGTTCCCGTCGCGCAGAGGCTGGCGATAGCGGCCATGAGGCTGGACCGCAGGTTGGGCCGGCTGAACCTCACGGACGTCTGGCGGGCGCTCGTGCCCGGCTCGCCCCCGTGCCTGGCCCGGCCGGCCGCGCAGCCCGCCGCTAACGGCGCGGCCCTGGAGGCGCTGGAAGCGGCGGGCACCCTGCCAATAGTCTGCTTCCACCTCGGCGCCAAGGCCGCCTTGAGGCGCTGGCCGGTGGACTTCCACGCGAAAATGGCCGCAACGCTCTTCGGGATCACGCCGTTTCTGGCCGTGACCCTGGGGAGCCGACAGGAGAGGGCCCTGGCCCTGAAGTTCCGGGACGTCTACGGTCGCGCGGCACCAGGCGCTCCCGTAGCCGATCTCTCCGGCAGGACCCGGCTGGAGGACCTCTGGGCGCTGTTTGACAAGGCGGCGCTCCTGATATCATCGGACACCGGGATCATGCACCTGGGCGCCTCGCTGGGAGTCCCCCAGCTCGCGGTGTTCGCCGGCCCTGCCTACGCCCACGAGACCGGTCCTTACGGGGAAGGCGCCCTGGTGCTGCAGGGCCTGGCGCCCTGCGGCCCATGCGTGGAGAACAAGGGCTGCAAGAGGCCGGAGTGCCGCGCTCTGCCCCCCTGGGAGGCGGCCCTGCCGCTGGCAGGTGCGCTGTTGACCGCCGCGGCCATGGCTACTGTCCGTCCGGCGAATGACGGCATGGCGCGCGATGGCCGAACGAACGAAGACATGGAGCGTGATGCCCTTGCG
The DNA here is from genome assembly GCA_031263485.1 of Deltaproteobacteria bacterium. Lineage (GTDB taxonomy): Bacteria > Desulfobacterota > Desulfarculia > Adiutricales > Adiutricaceae > JAIRZX01. The sequence goes on from JAISFS010000236.1 coordinate 42,374, forward strand.
AAGGAAGGCATGGCTCGCGATATCCAGGCGAAGGAGGGCATGGAACGCGATGGCCAGGCGAAAGAAGGCATGGAGCGTGATGCCCTCGCGAAGGACGGCATGGCGCGCTACGGAGAGGAAAATGAGGCCTTGGCGGGGAACGGCAAACGTTTGCGAACGTTCGGGAGCGGCGCGGACAAGCCAGAAGCCGTAGGCTTCCCTGTCCCCTCCCCTCCTCCCGGAATGTCATGGGAAAGCTGGACCACCGTCATAAGCTCCAGAGGGGCATCGCTTGTCCCTCGCGGCCCCTTTCCGGCGGTTCTGGACGAGAGGGCGCTTGCGGGCCTGATGTTCCGGGAAGGCGCACGATCCGTAGTGTGGGGAACCGCGGAACCCGACGATGGACGGAAGAGCGGCGAGATGGGGATGTCTGACGAATCAACAGGATCGCTCAAGGCGCCTGGATCTTCCGAAACGCAGGGAGCGTCCGAAGCCGTCTGCGCCGAACTGTCTCTCTACAGACACAGTTCTCGGCAGGAGCTTAAGAAAGTGAAGGCTTTCCTCTCCTACATCGAAAGGAAGGCGTTGGACGCCAGCGACAGGAAAGTATTCAGGATGGCCTGGGAAGAAGCGCTCGACTCGGCAGTCCGCCAGGGAATGCTGTAGATTACGGAGGAACGGCGTCGCCATAGCGGTCGGAAGGATAATGGATCAGCCCCAACAGAAACCGAAGAATTATAGTGACGCTTCATTCTGTCCGATCAGGAGGCAACGTTAATCAGTATTTGAAAATTTATTATTGAAATTTAACCATCATATATGAAAAAAAATATTTTATATATTTATAGTATATTCAGGCACAAAATGAAAATATGGTCACAATAATATGAATAATATTTAGATATATTTTGTTAAAGATAACCGGCAGCAGTAAACATTTGCTACACTTAATCTGAGCATCAATTCAAAGCATAAATAAAACCCTTTTGCTTTTCATGCTTGACAACAACATTATTAAACACCGTATCTACAATAACCAAAGCAAAAAAAATTATATGAAATTGATTTATGCTGGAGTGTTTTCATAATCATCGCTCGGATAAACGGCTATCGCGGCAATTGTTACCGGATCTGAATCTGTGTCTGAAGAAACAGAAGTCAAACCGAAGAAAAACTTAAGAAATTAATCAAACTCGATCAATGTGATTGGATCTTGGAGGCGTTGACAATCCCACTCAAATGAAGGGGCTACCGATTACCGTTTTACAGCATATTATTATCGGCCTATCATTAATGTTTTTTCATTGATATTTCAGATGATATGGAACGCGTGATATTTGAATCATTTTCGTTTGTGTCTTGACAGCTCCAGCAAAACAACGGAACATAGAACGCATGGTGACAGTTGCGGGAGCTCAAAATCCTAATAAATCTAAATGAAGGTGTGGTGGTGAACACATTAAAAATGTGCAAACGATTCACTAATTAAGGCTGAAGATTGAACTATGGGACAGGTCAGCTTCGGTGATCAGAACGCCGTAATTATGATGAATTAGTGGTGAACGATTTCCACTCAATTACCTGGAACTGCCACTAATTCAATTTGATCGGAAGTCTCGATTTTCCAAATGACGCGTTGGAATCTAATTTTTACAAATGATGAATCATAGATTGCAACGGCAGCGGCAAAAACTTTTTCATTACCTCCTAAATATGGTGTTGAGTATCTTCTGTTGACTATCTGCTCAAAAGCCTTGATAATATTTTTTTCAAGACTTTTTTTGGCAGATTCGGGCATATTCATGGGCCCGATCTCGGCCGAAGGAACTCCAGGCGGTGGAATGACGCTGAATTCCCCAGGAATTGAAGATGTTTCGTGTTTTGATACAGGTTTTGTTTTGAGATTCAAGATACGAACTGAATTATCTGAATATTCCAGGTTGCTGACACCGGAGCTGACACCGGAGCTGACACCGGAAATAACTGTTGGGTTCCGCGGCTTTTCGTGCTTGACCTCGACAATAATCCAGTCGTTAGTTGGCGTTCTCAGGACAAGATCGGCCCTGCCTTTAATCATGACAGATTCACCGATCGGCCTGTTTTTCCCAATATTTAGGCAGTAAAACAAAAGGATACAGTAAATCCACTCTTCTGACAAATTGTAATAGTATGGAACAGATGTGATGAAAGACGTGAAAAGTTCTTCAGATTTTGTAATATCGAGTGAACAGAAGGCATTGTAGAAATCCTGATAGCGCTTATTCACATAATTTTCTGTTGTTTGAAATTCTATAGGGACAGTTAATCTTCTAATAAATTGGTTGAAAATCGAATCACATATCTCAGCATTTGGAATTTTAAGGTAATATATCTTATCGTTATCTATCCCTTCAATTCTGTCGATAGTCAGATAACCCGCTTGAAATAGAATCTCATTTTCATTGATCAGATTATGTGTGTCAGAAACTGTTATATCACTTGAAAATGAAGGATCAGCAGAACCCTTACTCATTGAGAGATTATTCAAGAAAACTTTAAAATAACTATCCGAACCTAAACCAAGTTTATGTATAAAATACTGTGAACCTGATTCGTACCAAAAATCAGAAAATGTTCCAGTGTTTATGCAATTCATTACTGAAAAAGGATTGAGCAACAGATTCTTGCCATCCCAAGAATAGCCATTGTACCATTTTTCCATTTTTACCATAAGGTCGTCCACGGTGGCGTTTTGACCGAATGCTCCTTCAGATTTCATTATTTCAAGTGCTGAATCAAGATAGTCTTTGAATGAAGACGATATTTCCTTACTTGTGAATCCACAAATTTTTGAAAATGAAGGATCCAGAGATATGTCTTTCAAATTATTCATTCCGGAAAGGACAGACAGTTGATCAAATTTTGTAACTCCGGTAATAAAAACAAATCTGAAATATTCATCGTTCTTTTTAATCACTGAATAAAAATCATGAAGCATAGATCTGATTGCTTCTGTCCTATCTGGATTTCCAATAGTTTTCACTAATGGCATATTATACTCATCAATAAGAAGCACAACATTCTGCGGAGAATCGTCTATAGGACCATCTTCGTGTGGGTTCACATAAGGCGCCTGCATTCTTGAAGTACGCGTTATCAGTCTGGAAAAGGCACTCTCTGGTGAAGTTGTCGGAATTGTTATGCCAAGATTTTCAGCGACTTCAACGAGATTGTCGGTTAATGACTTTGCAAATATTTCAGGGTTTGAAGAAACATCGCTCAAATCAATCCTGATCACCGGAAAATAATGCCAATCGTACCCGCTGTTCGATTGCCCTATCGCCATTTTTTCGAACAGGTGACGGTTGCCCAAGGCAATGTTTCTGATCGTGTCCAGAAGAAATGTCTTACCGAATTTCCTCGGCCTGGCGAGGAAATATGGGCCTTCATTCCTGTCCAACAAGTCATGGATCATATCAGTCTTATCTACGATAGGCAATCCCCTCCGTATGAACATGCCGAAAGTTTGACGATGGGTCAGCAAAGGCGGTAAACGCTTCAGTTTGGCATTCACTGCAGGAAACCTCGGGGTTGACTTGAATCCAGGTGATATCAGTTTGTAATTATCGTACAGTTCGTTTGGAATAGGTATTTAAGGCATTGGTTTATCAAAACCGTCAATCTTTATGATTATAATCAATAATTCTGCGATTGTCAACTGTTGTTTCGTTATCGCCTCAAATTTCAAAAACATTATCCTTCAAATCTAGATTTCCACACCCTTTACAACATATGTACCATATGATGAACCTGTAGTTTCATGTGCATCCTGCCGGCTTAAATCTCAGGATGAACGTCGAATTGAAGAAGGTTCTACTGACTGAATTTTCAAAATGGCTCTTTCCGGAACCGCTTTTGAACGCTACTCCGATACGAAATACCGTTTCCCTTTACGACCGAAACGAGAGCAGCCCGGAAAGCCATTGGCCGAAACGCCATCGAGAACATCTTCCCCTCGCCCAAGTCGGTACGGTTCCGGCTCCAGGCTCAGTCGCCCGCTGCTTCAGCGGCGGCCAGCCTCTCACGGGACCTCGCCGTCTCCGGATGATCCACGCCCAGGGTACGCGTCCGAGACTCCATGACCTGGGCGTAGAGTTCACGGGCCTCGGTGAGGTCACCCAGCTCCGTCAGTGCCTGGGCGATGTCTTCCTTGGCCTTCAACGTGTCGGGGTGGTCGTCGCCCAGCACGCGCCTGCGGGACTCAAGGACGAGGCCGTACATGTCCCGTGCGCCCTCGCGGTCCCCCATGCCGTTGAGCACGAAGGCGAGCCTGTCGCGGTACCTGTAGGTGTCAGGGTGGTCGGCGCCGAGCGTCCTCGCGAAGGACTCCGCGACCCTGACCAGAATTTCCCTCGCCGCCGGAAAATCCCCCATTTCGGTCAGGGCCTTGGCGAGCGCCCCGCGTGCCCTCAAGGTCTCCGGGTGCTCGGGGCCCAGCGCGAACGCGGCGGTCTCGGAGACCGCGCGGAGGGCGTCCGCCGCAGCCTCGGGATTCGAGCCAGCGGTAGCCAGCGCGAGCGAGCGCCTGGCCGCCAGGGTCTGCGGGTGATCGCGGCCGAGCGCCTTCTCGGAGTTGACCGCCAGGCTCGCGAACTCCCTTTCGGCGGCCTGAATGTCTCCCGCCTGAAGCTTGAGGCCTGCCGCGGTCTCCTCGGCGTAGAGCGCCTCGGGGGAGTCCTGGCCCAGGGCCCTGACCAGGCCGCTGGCCGCATGGTCTGCCGCCGCCTTGGAACTCCGGCCTGCGTCGCCGAGGTAGACGAGCGCCCTCACCTCGCGGCTCGTGGCCGCAAGAGCCCTGGGATCGTCGGGGCCGTAGGTGTCCTGGGCTTCGGCAGCAAGGCGGCCCCAGGCGTCCGCCGCCGCCCGGAACTCCGAGACGTCCGAGAAGCCCTCGGCCTCTCCTCTCAGCGACTCCAGCCCCGGGGACATGCCTTCCAGGGTCCAGATCGGCCTGTAGTGGTAGCCGTCCGACGGCTCGTAGGCTTCGGGCCGGACGCTTGGCGCGGCCGCATCGGGCGAGACCGCCGCCGGGGCTGCCTCGGAGGGGACCGCCCCATGGTCGGCGGCAGGGGAGACCGCCGCAGGGTCGGGGGCGGCGACACCTTGCCCCGGTGAGGTCTCGGCATCGGCCAAAGGTTCGGCATCGCCGGAGGCAGAATTACCGGGCGGGTCCTCCTGGGAGTAGAGGGAGTGGGCGGGCAATATGAAAAAGGCGCAAAGGGCCAGGGCTACGGCTACGAAGAGGTTCAGCCCTATGGTCGCTTCACTTGCGGTGGACGCGGGGAAGGCTACGGGGCGGATAGGGGATTTAGGCATGTCGGGGTCCTCCGGCGCGAGGCCGGGTTTCTGGTGGCGAGGAATGGGACTAGACTTGCCTTATCACGAAACGCGCCCCCGGTCAAAGTGAAGTGGCTGCGACGCGTCCGGGACGCCCTCGGGCCAGCGCTCCGGAGCGTTCACGCAAGAGAAAGCCCCCTGTCCCGGAAGGGGCAGGGGGCTGGAGGAGGCGGGCATGCTCGCCAGGTGGCGCCTAAGGCGCGGGACCCCGCAGAAACCGGGAGAAATGCCCGGAAGCCGCAGGCGCCGCAGGCGCGAAATCGGCGCGGTAAAAGGCTATGGGACCCGCGGAAAAAGGCTCCCTGAGGAACCCCGATCCCGGACGTGGAACCGGCTCTATGATGGAGCGGAATCAATCGGGCGACGAAGGGAAGCCTATGCCCCGGCATAGGCAGGCGGGTCCGCCTGCACGTCAGCCGTTGTCTTCAGCGGGACCGGGGGCCGGGCCAGGACCGTGGCCCGGACCGGGCCCGGGGCCCCAGGGGCCGCCGGGACCGCCCTTGTGTCCCCAGCCTGACTTCCAGCCGCGGTCGTGCCGGCCGAATCCGTCGTGGCGATCGCCGGAGTGGCGGCCGCCCTTGAAGCTCTTGCCGCCGTCCCAGCATGGCGCGCCGTTGCCTCCCCAGCCGGCGTGCCCCTTGGCCCGGCGGTGGTGGCCCCTAAAGGCCCTGTCGGGAAGCCCGTTCTCGCGGAGTTGCCCACGGAGCTCGTCGCGGAGCGAGGACAGCTGGTCGCGGATCCTGCGCATCTCGGCCACTGAGCTTCTGATGTCGGCGACCGTGGCGCCGGGGTTGTCGGCCAAGGCTTCGTAGATGAGCTTCTGGTCGCGGAGGTCGGCCTTGAGCGGCTTAGCCTTCACGTGATAGGCGTCCATGAGCTCGCGTCTCTTCTGGCGCTGCTCTGGGGTGAGCGACGGCTTGCCGTGGCCGGGACCTCCCGGGGGTGGCTGAACCCCGTTGGGGGCCGGAGGCGGCGGGGTCCCGCCGGGGCCCTGGGCAGGGGCGGGGACGGCGAAGGCCAGAGCCGTCACGATGGCTATTGCGCCTAGCGCGAGGGTTGCCGGAGTCGGTTTCTTCATAAGATTTTAGCTCCAAAGGTGGCAAAGGGTGTCATCGGGCAGAGGCCGTGCTGAGGCCCCGGGACGCCCGCGATGCGGGAAGGCCGTCATGAATCAGCAAAGTCTGTGCCAACGCCCTATCGATGGCGCGTCCCCGCGCCGATACCGGTTTCCGGGACGCGCGTCCCCGACCGCCGAGAACCGTGCGCGGCCAGTTCCGTCCCCCATATTTCTCCTGCCTATAAGTTCAACACGCCGACTGAGCCCGTTCCGCCCCACCCTTCGCGCGATCGCGATCTGGCTCCGAACCCATCGTTTCCGACTTCCCGATGCCGCTCGCCGATCCGGTGCCCCGTACGGAAGGCTTCCGCCTTTGCTCTGCCGCTTTTTGACGGGTACCCCGCATCGTAGCCAGGTGGATAGTTATTACCCGCGGAAGGCGGGTAAAATGTACGCGTGCCAGGCATTCATCCCCAGATCGATCCATGCTGTCGGCTTGGACGTGACGTTTCGATGTCGGTAAGGGCGGACATTTCTTCATGTGGAGTTACAGGCTGGATGAACTTCCACTCTTCTAACGCGGCAGAAGATTTGGAGGGAATGGCCGAAGAGGGCGGATCCGCCTGCATAGCGCCGGTCGCCTGTCCGGCGGACCGATGGCCTTCTCCGAGCCGATTCCGGAGCCGCCCTCGGCATTAAGGGAGCCGGCCCCGCACGAGAGCTTCAAAGACCCGGCGGCAAGGCGGCGGAGATCGAACTCGGACGGCAGGATGGTCTCCGGCCCAGGAGGCCAATCGCCCGACATGCGCCGGTTGGCCGATGGGCATCCCGAACCCGTGCCCCCGTCAAAGAATCTTTCTGGCCACGCGCCATCCGCTCGTCCGGGCATCCGCTCCAGTGGTGCCGTAGCCCCGGATGGACGGAGGGACCGCAGTGGAGTCCATATTCTCTTCCTGGATTACGGCCAGAACTCAGGCAGAATCCGGGACGCAGTATCCGGTCATGGGCGGGAAGGGTTCAATATAAGGTTTAAGATCCTTCAGCCTGTCAGTCTATAGCCTATAGCCTATCAGTTTTTTGACTATAGCGTTATCCTCATCTAAAATGATTTTAAGAGGAGGATTGGGATATGTCTGAACAGGTCCAGGAGGTTCAACAAGGCTCAAGCGGCTCCAGCGGGTCGTCAGTGGCGGCTCCTCCCCCGGGATTCTACACTGCCTTCGAGATGGAATGGAATTGTCCCGGAGGGTGACTGAGCTCGAGAAAGACAGGGTACAGTTCGCAACCAAGAGCGACATCGAGGCGGCGATGGCCAAAATCTTGGCAGAAGTCGCCGGCCTCTGCGGCAAAGTGGACGGCCTCTGCGGCAAAGTGGACGGCCTCGACAGGGTCGCCGGCATACACACCGCTCTGTTGGTGGTCAACTTAGTGGCTATTCTGACAGGCGTGATCAGCTTGATCATCAAGCACTTTTCTGGCTGACAGGACCGAGCGCCCTGTCCCCCGCTCGAGTGAAAGAGTCGCTTCTGGCCCCGCCGCCTCAAGCGGTTCGCCGTGACGGCTAATCTCTACTTCCTTGCCCCCGCGCCTTGCGGATACCTCTCCCCCGTCAGATACCGCCAGCGGCCAGATCGGAAACACGGTCATAGCGGACATGGAAGATACCAGCGAAAATATTCTGATTCCGTTTCTGGAATGAAATACGACAAAATGTTTGAATTTAATCAGAGGGCATGAATCTCATCGGATAGACACGACAAAGAAGAAAAATCCAACCAAGAGATATTTGTTATCGCAAGAAGATTCATAAATTGACTTGTATGGACATTTGTTTCAAAAATATTTCCTTTGGGATTTTGATTCCAATGTCAACAACTTAAGGCAGAAAAGCCTCGTTTCGTCGACGGAAAGCTCATGTAATCAAGGCGTTATCCTTCTTCAGCTCCATTAAGTTGCTGGCATTGATTTTGAATCGTCATATCATATGGTCGGTCAATCATTCCATGACGGAGCCGTAATATGCCGGAACGGCTGCCCGAGGCAGGCAACGCCCCTGATCATTGGCGTCAGGGAGGCTCGATAGCGGGCAAAACGTACCGATTACAGGGACATGACTTCCAGGTCGGTCTGATTGGACCTCCGCCGCCCCATCCGGCCCATCATCGTGAATACCTCGCCGGCTTTTATTTCGGCGGCGTCATTCCATGCCTTTCCTGATTATCTCCGATGGAGGTCTCCGTGTCTGCAACATGCCGGGACGATCAAATCAAACCGCTCCCAGGGGACAAGCCAGCTCGACGCCACCTGGAGGACGGGACTTAAGGACGGCAGATTACTTTTCTCCCGCGAGTTCATGCTTCCAGCGTCCCTGCCGTTCTAAAGCTTCAGCCCTTGCGGAGGACGACCGTCCTAGAATCTGAGTGCCCTCTGTCCTGCCGCCGCGCCATCGCCTTGCGTGAGACTCGGTCCATCGGGATGGCCGCTGGGAAGCCATGTGTCGATCAGGAAGTCCGACACTTCCTCGGTGTGTCTGGCAAGGCGCACGACTCCCGAGCGCGCGCGTCTCCGCAAGGGCCATCAAGAGCCTCGGGAAACGGGCAACCGAGACCTGCGTGCTCGATATCGCCCGCAAGGCGATCACGGCGGTGCCTATGTTCCCGCTGGCATGGACGTCACGGACTCCTGGGCCGACACCGGCTTCCTGAAGCCTGACATCTGGAAACTCCGGAGATGCGCCCTCTTCCGGACGGCGATCCCCTGTCACTTTGAGCCTGTTGTCTAAAGGGTTCAGACGATTAGACGATTCTAGCGATTACTGACGAATAGACGAAGGGCATACCGGCGAATGTGTCAGACAAGAGGCATCCGGACGCTACCGGCAAATCTCAGCGGCAATGCCGGCGCGGTTCGTGCGACAGGCTCACGGGAAGCTCAAAGCCGCCTGTCCCCTGCCCTGCGGGGCGACGGATGCCCGGATCAAGTCCAGATACGGTGCCGAGAGAAATGTGACCGCCACCGCCTCGTGACGACGAATCCGTCCTAAAGCCGCGTCTGCCCCGCAGCGATGCCCGACGATGTCTGCCACCTCGCCGGGACGCCCGCGACAAGGCGGACGTGTCCGGGTCGGCAACGCGTCCCCGATCCCGCCGAAACTGTCCGGCGACTGGCGCGGCGTTGCCGCCTATACCGGGGACAGGCCGCATGAGGCCTCAAATGACACCCGGAACGTATCGCCCGACTCCGACCGAAGCCCTTCCGGCCCGAGGCGGCACGCTACAGGGCACAGTGAAGACGGGCCACATGTTCCAGGTCATCGTGACCCGCGTGCCGGGCAGGCGGAGCGTTCCGTCCAGATCCAAGACGGATCCCGGCATCCGCGTCGATGACTGGAGGGCGTGCGCAGTCGCGCATCGGTGCCGTCCCGAGCCGCCTCGCGGGGCTGCTCCCCTAGGAAGGATCGGGAAGGAGCGCGAGCTTGGGGACAAGTCGACCGAGACGCCGGACGCGACTGACTGCCTGGCGACGAAGCCTGGCGCGGCCAGGCCGATGCCGGGCTTGCCGCGAGCGGGCGAGCCGACCTCATCGGCCCCGCGAACTATGGGCACCCGCCCGTCCCGCTGCCCGAAGCCTGGCCGGGGTGGGCCCCCGATCTCCCCGACGGAATTCAAGCGTGGCGATGCCGTTGGTGCCAGCGTTAGCGGGTCGGACCGGAAGGCCGTCCCGGCGTCCCGCCCGGGGCAACGTCCCGGAAGGCCCCCGCCGACCCGAGCGCGGCGAAGGATTCCCTTCCCGCGCACCGCAGGTCCCAGCGGCGGGTCCCGCTGGCAGCGCGTCCCGCTGGCGGCGGCGCGGCCCCTTTCTACGGACGGTCACAAGACCGGCGGCCCGCCAATGATATGCTGATGCCGCATCGCCAGGCATCGGTGCATGCCGCTCCCGCGTCCCGCCCCTTCGAGAGGGTTGATCGG
>JAISFS010000167.1 GCA_031263485.1 Deltaproteobacteria bacterium
GAAGGGGAGGACCGAAACGCCGAATGGAAGGACCGAAACGCCGAATGGAAGGACCGAAACGCCGAATGGAAGGACCGAAACGCCGAATGGAAGGACCGAAACGCCACGAAGGGGAGGACCGAAACGCCGAATGGAAGGACCGAAACGCCACGAAGGGGAGGACCGAAACCACGAAGGGGAGGACCGAAACGCCACGAAGGGGAGGACCGAAACCACGAAGGGGAGGACCGAAACAGCGAAGGGGAGGACCGAAACGCCGCTAAAGGACGGTCCCCGGCCAGCGGGAGGGCGGGGGCCTCGTCTTTCCCCCGCCCGGACCGCAAGGCCATCAGCGGAAACTGTATCATAAGGCCTCAGCGTCATCATAAGGCCTCAGCGTCCGAAGCGGCTGCTGGTGCCAAAGCCCTTGAAGCTTTGGTGAAACTTTTCACGCGGGAACATGTGCGCGAGCCGGACCAACCGGACCCTTCGAAGGGCTTGATCGCGCAAAACCACGTCAGTCCGGGCATATCGCCAACGGAAAGCCACCCTGACCGCGACAGGGCTGCCACGGAACCGGGGGCCGAAGTCGCCAGATCGCCCCCCTGGTCAGCCAGGGGCTGTCGGACCGCCCCGCCGCGCTCCCGGTCAAGGTTCCGGGACAAAGATCCAGCTCAAGGCCCCTACTCAACGAAAGCGGCAGGGAGTCTGGCCAAGGCAACGTGTCCCACGCCGAAACATAACTGAATCCTGCCAAGGGATTCGCATCAGGGGATTCGGGCAGAGGGATTCGCATCAAGGGATTCGGTCGGGTGATGCGTTCCGAAAGCCGCGATTGGCGCGAGTCCCCAAGCGCCACGGAAGTCAGCTTGCCCTGACCGGCTGAGCCTCAGGCGCTGGCCTCCGGCACGACCGCCCCTTCCTGTCCGCCCTGCCCCGCCGGTGCCATGTCGGCCCCCGCAGGCCCTTCCGGAGGGCCGCCCCGCCCTGCGGCGGTCATGGCTTCCCCCGCAGGCTCTCCGACCGGTTCGGCCTCGCCTCCCTCCCCGGGAGCCCCGTCCGCCGATAAGGCGGCGGGCCGGTGGGATGGATGCGTCTGGTACTCGTCCGAGACGAGCCTCCCGTGCTCCAGGACTATCACGCGCTCGGCGTGGCGGGCCACCTCGGGGGCGTGGGTGACGGTCACGATGGTCGCGCCCGCGTTATGGAGGCCGTGGAGGATCTCCATCACCAGGCCCTCGTTGGTCTCGTCCAGGTTGCCGGTGGGCTCGTCCGCCAGGATGAGCTTGGGGTGGTTTATGAGCGCCCGGGCGATGCAGACCCGCTGCTGCTCCCCCCCGGAAAGCTGGCGGGGCAGGTGCTTGGCCCTTTCCGCAAGGCCGACCCGGGCGAGCGCCTCCAGAGCCTCGCCCTCGTCCACCATGCTGTGGTAGTACTGCGCCACCATGACGTTCTCCAGGGCGGTCAGGTAGCTTATCAGGTGAAACTGCTGGAAGATGAGGCCGATGGCCTCGCGTCTCAGGGCGGTCAGCCCCCCGGGCGAGAGGCCCGAGAGCTTCACGCCGTCCAGGGTGACCTCGCCCAGGCTGGGCGTGTCCAGGCACCCCATGATGTTCATGAGGGTCGTCTTGCCCGACCCCGACGGCCCCATAACCGCCGTCCACTGGCCGGGCGGGATCACGAGGTTTATGTCCTGGAGGGCCTTGAGGGGGCCGTAGATCTTCGAGACGTCCTGGATTTCCATCAGGTTGGGCATGTGAAAGACCTTTTGCGGCAACGTCCGGACGCCGCTCGCGACGGGAATGGGGAGACGGGGTGAAGCCGCCAGGAAGAGGCCCTGCCGGGATGGCGTCGCCTGCGGGGAAGTCGACCGCCAGGGCCTGCGGGACGGGAACCTCTGTCAACGACCTTAGGACGTAGTTGTCAGATAACGCATTGATATCATTAGTTCTTAAGTCAACGAAGCTAAGTCATAGTGCCCTAAGTCGATGACATTGGGCCGGAAACAGCGGGAAACGCGACCGGATTGTCAGAACCGTGGCCGCATAGGAACCGGGGGACATGGGCAGAGCCGGGACCGCATCGCGACCGGGTGACAAGGGCAGAGCCGGGACCGCATCGCGGCCGGGGGACAAGGGCAGAGCCGGGACCGCATCGCGGCCGGGGGACAAGGGCAGAGCCGGGACCGCATCGCGGCCGGGGGACAAGGGGCGAGAGCCGCTTCGCTGACAGTGGCAGGAACGCCTGCCCCGCCGCGGTCCTGCGGGCGAGGGCGGGGAACGGCCAGGCGAGAATGGGCGGGACGCTGCGAAGGGCTATGACATCATAGCAGAACGACCGTTAAAATAGGCCGGGACGCTTCCGGAGGCGGCCCCGCGGACGGGCGACTCGCCGACGTCTCCCCGGAGCCCTACTCGCCCCGGAGGACCAGGGCCGGCTCCACGTCCACGGCCCGCTTCACGGGGGCCAGGCAGGCCGCGACCGTCACCAGGGCCGAGACGCAGACGGTCACGGGTATGAGCCAGGGTTCCGGGGTAAGGGATCGCCCGAAGACGCTCGCGGAGACCAGCCTCGCGAAGCCCAGCCCCAAAAACGACCCCGCGAGCCCTCCCAGGACGCCCAGGAGCAGGCCCTCGGCCAAAAACTCCCGCGCCACGCGGCGGTTGCCGGCGCCCAGGGCCTTCTTGAGGCCTATCTCGCGGCGGCGCTCGAGTACCACCGTCATCATGGTGGTGGCGACGCAGATCATGGTGAGCGTCAGGACCACCAGGGTGACCAGGTAGACCAGGGCGGTGAGCTTGCCCATCACCTGCTCCTCGGAGCGGGTGACCCGGGTGACCAGGCGCGGGTCCACCCCCGGGGCGCCCGCCCTGACCGCCGCGGCGGTGCGGGCGAGCTCGTCCGAGCCCAACGTCAGGGAAGCCTCGGCAAGATCGCAGATCCCGGCCTCGCCTGTCAGGGACTCCATGTCGGGAAGCGACATGAACACGAAGCCGTCCTCCACCCCTCCGGTCGCGACCGTGCCAGTCACCTCGAACTCCCCGGCGTAGCGGGCCTGGGAGGAGTTGCGGCCGTCCAGCTCGAAGCGGCTCCCGGCGGCGAGGCCGGTGGCCTCGGCCACGTCCACGCCAAGGAGGAGCTCGCCCGGCGAGTCGGGCCACTCCCCGCTCACCCGCCAGTAGGGGCTCGTCTTCCGCACGCCGTCGAAGACGGTGCCCGCGGCGGTGTAGGGCACCATGTTCCTGCGCACGGCCTCGTAACGGAACGGCGTCACGCCCACCAGCCCCCGGGCGGGCAGGAGGGAGGCGGCCCGGTCCAGCGCGTCCAGGGAAAGCCTGCCGGTGCCGCCCTCCCCCACGAAGACCAGGTTCGCGCCGTAGCTCCTGAACTCGCGGCTCAGCTGGCGGGGGATGTCGTAGCACAGCGTGGCCAGCCCCAGGAGCACCGTGGCGCCCACGGCCACGCCGACCAGGGCCACCAGGAGCCGCGAGCGGCGGCGCACCAGCGAGAACAGGAGCATCCTCCCCAAAAACTTGGTGTTTCCCTGCATGCGGCTATCTCCCGTGAAGGACCTCGGTTGGCCTGAGCCTCAGGAGCGCCCTCAAGGCGGGCAGGCTCCCCAGGAGCGTCACCGCCACCACCATGAGGCAGGCGAGCGGGACGACCGCGCCCTTCACCGCCACAGTCTGCCCGAAGACCGCGTGCCCGATGAACCGCGCGAGCCCCAGGCCGCACAGGTAGCCGCCCGCCCCCCCCGCGAAGGCCACGATGAGCATCTCGGCAAGGACGAGGAGCGAGACCGCGAGGTTGCCCGCGCCAAGGGCCTTCAGGAGCCCTATCTCCACGCTCCGCTCCATGATGTTGGCGGTGACGAGGTTCGAGATGGCCAAGGCCGAGCAGAAGAGCGTGAGGAGCGTCAGGAGCACTATCATGAGCTGGGTCTTCTGGAGGATGGTCCCCTCCGACTCCGCCACGCGCATGACCGGCTTGGCCCGCACTCCGGGGATCGCCTCCTCGATCTGGTAGGCGATGCTGCTCACGTAGGCCGTGCAGTACCAGAGGTCCCATTCCGTCCTGGAGAGGCCCTCGGGGTTCATCGCGGCGCGGCGGGCCAGATCGTTTTCGGGCGTGGTGAGAGCCGAGACCTCCACCTTCTGCACCAGCCCGGGTAGCCCCGCCGCCTCCTGTGCCAGGGCCGTGGTCCCGACTATCCAGCCGTCCTCCTCCCCCCCGCTCTCGAAGACCCCGCGCACCGTGAGGGTCTTGGCGCCCGCCCTCTCGGTCACGACCTCCATGCTCGAGCCGGGCACGAGCCCCAGGGAGGCGGCCAGATCCTTGCCCACCATCACGCCGTACTTGTCGGAGTCGTCCCCGGCCCGCCCCTCCACGGACCACCAGGACTTTAACGGCATCATGCCGGTCACCACCTCGTCCCCGGTGGGGAGCTCCAGGCGCCTGGCGAACCAGGTCCCCGAAAGCACGGCGGGCCCCGCCGGGGTCTCGACCCGGGTGTTCAAGAACGGCGCGAAGTCCACCACGTTGTAGGCCCAGAAGATCATCTTGATCCTGTAGAGCTCGTCCTCGCGGATGTAGTTGTCGTCCGGGGCCCGGTCGCCAGCCCCTTCCGCGAACTCGTACTTGTCGCCCGCCATGGAGGCCCCGCGGGGCACGACGGTGAGGTTGGCCCCGTAGGTCTTGAGCTCCTGGTTGACCTTGTCCCCCACGTCGAACATGACGCCCAGCATGGCGGTGGCCAGGGAGACCCCCAGCCCCACCGTGAAGGCGACGAGCAGGTGCTTGGACTTCTGCCGGGACAGGGCGCCGGCCGCCATCTTGAAAAACATGCCCATGGAAAAACCCGTAATCCCTGGCTGGAGGACGCCGGACGCCGACCGGCGCAAGACGTGCCCCGGAGCGCCTCACTGCGGCGCGGGAAACGCGCCGCCAGGCGGACGAAGGCCGGAAAGGCTAAGCGACTCGAGGCGAGAGGCAAGAAAGCCGGCCCGGAAAGCGGAGCCGAAAAAACGTGCCCGAAAAGCGATGCCGAAAGGAAATGCCGGTAAAGCGAAGCCGAAAATCGGGGGCTACTGGAAGCGCCGCTTCTCCCGCTCGAGGTCCGCGACGGCAATGATGAGCCTGCCCTCCTCTATCGAGAATGCCAGCGGCACCGGGTTGCATCCGCCGGGGAAGCCGATGGTGGCCTTGTTCATCACGACGTCGCAGAGTTTGCAGACCACCTGGTCCCCCCTCTGGTAATAGCCCGTCGGCCCGCAGATGTCGCAGGCGTCCAGACCCACCCCGAAGGCGTTGGCAGTCTTCCTGATGACGATGAAGCGCACGTCGGTACCGCCTTCAGTCCTGTAGACGTGGCGGTGGAGTTCCCCGTCGCCCACGATCCCCAGATCCAGCGCTATCCGCCCGTCGGTCGCCTCCACCCTTTCCGGCTCGGAGATGACCGGGCCGCGCCTCTGGTACGCCCTCAGCGCGGTCACGGTCACGAGCGTCGCGGCCATCACGACGACCAGGAACGCGGCGGCCCGGAACTCGAGCTTCAGGGCGTAGCGCCGCTTGCGCACGACGGCGGGGTTTGGGCCGACGGGCCTTCCCGACAGCGCCTGGACGGCGGCGCAGACGGCGGCCAGTGCCCAGACGCACATCACCGCGAAGAGGAAGGCGTTCTCGCCGGAGCGCACGAAGATGATGAGCTTGGGGATCCAGGAGGCCCTGGGGAGCATGCCCCGCACGTACATGATGCGGAACGCGTCCATGGCCAGGAAGAGGAAGTCCGCCGCGAGGGTGAGCAGGACCGCCCCGACCGCGACGCGGCGCGGGAGCCTGCCCACGAGGGACCACGTCCCCGCGAAGGCGAGGAGCATGAGGAGGAGCCCTGCGGAGAAGCCGGAAAGCTTCGCGAGGTACTCCATGTTGAAGATGGAGTCGAGCCCCACGTCGAAGTCCAGCGGCTGCAAAAAGAGGTCCGGGAAGACTCGCGCGGCGACGAGCGCGAACGCGGCGGGGCCCAGCGCGCGGAGAGCCATCCCGGCGCGGGCGCCCCTCCGCATGGCCAGGGCCGCGAACACGGTAAACGCCAGGAGGATCGCCAACAGCGGCCACAGGAGGGCTATGTCGTAGTACTCGCGGACCACCCAGCCCGTGTTGCGTTTCAATATGGCGTAGACGGCCGCGGCCAGGACCCCCAGCGCGAAGGCGCCGAGGTAGAGCCCCCGCTTCAGGGCCGGCCTCGGGTCGTCGCGGCAGGCGAAGAGGATGACCGGCGCGAGGAAGGCCAGAAGCCAGGCGTCGTCCACAACATTGATGAGATAGAGAAGCATCGGGGGACCGTTGAGGGCCGGGAGGCCGGGACACCGGGGACGCGGACAAGACTGGAATCCGGCGGACGACCGGAGACGCCGACGCCTGAAGGCGGATTGCGGCGAGTGGGCATCTGGACCGTCCGGACCGGAGGGCTGGCGGGAAGCTTAGGCCTGGTTCCGCGAATTCCGGGTAACGCGGAGACCGCCAACGCGTGGGGACCGGCGTTTATGGAAGCCGGGCACGTGGAAGCCGGGCACGTGGAAGCCGGGCACGTGGAAGCCGGGCACTTGGAAGACGGGAACTTGGAAGCCGGGCACATGGAAACCGGGCACTTGGAGCCCGACGGGATGTGCGCCTCCCGCAGCGGAAAACCCTGACACGGGTTGCGGGGACGTACTGGGAAATTCTTGCTTGCCTATGCCTGGACTGATAATTTTAGACACGAACGCGGCCTGGCGGGTGCGCCCTTCATGGCGAGCCGCCGAAGCCGCGTCCGCGCGGAATCGATTGTCTAGGCCTGCCGTCGGATCTCAAGCCTGAAAGTCAGGCCCGGAGCCGTCGAGCCGTTTTACCAGTCGCGATGGACGTAGTCGAAGTCCCAGGAGACCTGAATCGGCTCCTTCCAGAAACGACCCTCGACGCCCGTCTCCTTGTCCACGTGCAGGAGATAGTCCTGCCTCTCGGGGCTGTCGATGATGAACGTGATCTTGTACCTGCCGTCCCCGTCCAGTTTGACGTTGTTGCCGTAATGCGGCCCGTCGCTGGCCGACATCGCCATCATCGCCCCTTCGATGGTCTTGCCGCCCTGCTTCTCGATCTTGTAGCGCACGGTCAGGTTGGGGACGAAGTCGCCCGCGCCGTACCCCAGGGTGTTGCCCTCCGCGGCGGAAATGTCGGCCTCGATGTGGATGTCGGAATCCGCCTTGGCCAGTCCGCCCCTGCCGGCGGGCTCCATGTCGACCGGCTGGAAATACACGCCGGCTATGTTCAGCGGGCCGACGACCTGGTCGTCGCCGATGGGGAACTCTTCGAAGCCGGCCGTGGCGGCGCCGGGGGCCTGGGCCTGCGCCTCGACGGCGAGGCCGATCCCGAGCACGAGGGCCAGGGCCGCGAGAAGGCTTAAGGATTTTCTGGACATGGTAGGGAACCTCCCGAATTGATTACGTATGCGGAAATTGCCGCCGCTACGCGGCGGTGGAACTGAAACTCCCTGGCGGCGCCCTACGGAATGCGGGGCGCGTGTCGGACCCGCGGAAGCGGTGCCCGGAAAAAGCCGGATCATACGACCGAAGACAGCTGACGAGGCGACCGCGATACGCCGGGCAGGGCTCGATCGGCCGCCCCGGGCCGGGCCCGTTCGGTCACCCCGAGCCGTGTCCGTGTGGCCGCCTCAGGCCATGCCCGGCCGGCCGCCCCTGGCAAAGTCCGTGCAACCGCCCCGGGCCGTGCCCGTGCGGCAGCCTCAGGCCATGCCCGGTCGGCCGCCCCTGGCAAAGCCAGGGCATCCACCCCGGGCCGTGCCCGGTCGGCCACCGTGCCGCGCCGGGCCCGATCGATCATGCCGGGCCGGAGGCGCCGGCGAGGGGCGCGGATGGCTTCTGCCTCGCCTTGATCCACACTATCGAGAGTACCGCTATCAGCACCAGGACCCCCTGGGGGATCAGGGTCTCAAGGCAAGGGTAGACGCCCAGGATGTCGATGGTCGGCACGTACTCGAACGGGGTGACGCCGAACACGTCCCCCTCCTGCAGCTCCTTGATGCCGCCGCCCAAAAAGGCTATGGACATGACGAACATCAGGATGCTCGTGCCGATGAAGAACGGCTTGAGCGGGATTATCTGGGTGCCGTGGCGGATGATGACGAAAATCACTGCGAGCCCGACGCATCCCACCGCGAATCCCGTCCAGATCATGAAGGGGTCTGCGCCCTGGGTGGCGAACAGGCTCTGGTAGAAGAGGATGGTCTCCGCGCCCTCGCGGAAGACGGCGAGGAACGCCGCGGCGCCCAAGGCGAAGCTGCTCCCCGTCGCCACCGCCGTCTGGACCTTGCCCTCGATGTAACTCTTCCACGCCTCGGCCTCGGCCTTGGAGAACATCCAGTTGCTGACCCCGAAGAGCACGACCGTCGCGAGCAGCATCGTGAATCCCTCGAGAATCTCCTGCTTCTGCCCGGACACGGAGAACACGGCCTGGAGGGCGATGGCCGCTGCGAAGCTCGCCACGACCGCCGCCGCGGAGCTCCAGTAGACGGTCCTGACCTGCGGGTGCATGCCGCAGCGCTTCAGGTAGGCCGCGATGGCCGCGATGACCAGTATCGCCTCGAAGCCCTCGCGCAGGAGGATCCCCAGCGCCATGAGGAAGCTGGTACCGGCGGCCCCGCCGCCGGGGCCGCCGCCGGGCGCCTGGGCCCCTGACTGTGCCGCAGTCTGGGCGGATGTCTGTGCCGCAGGCTCGGCCCCATCGGCAGCCGTTGCCGGAGAGGCCGCGGGGGTAGCCTCGACCAGCCCGAACTTCACGTCCAGGGCGGTGGCGTCCTCATCGAGCATCGCGATGAGCAGATCTATCTCCTGGCGGATCTCCGAGGGGTCCGCCCCGTCCTTGAGCTTTGACTTGATGGTCGCGAACTTGTACTCGACCGTGGAGGCTCGCTTCCCGGAGACGGATGACTTCACCATGCGCTCGAAGCCCAATTTCTCGTAGTAGCCGAAATAGGCGTCGTTCACCCAGTCCCTGGCTTCCTCCCAGGAGGCGCTGCCTCCTGCGGAGTAGACATCGTAGGCCTTGTCTAGGGACACGGTCATGGCCCGGGCTATCTGGGTCCAGTTGCTGTACTCCGACTGGGCGAGAGCCGTGGCCGCGGACAGAGTCAGGGCGCAGGCGAGGGCCACGCTGGCCAGGGCGACGCTGGCTATGGCGCAGGCGTGACCCCGGGAGGGGCTACGGGGGATTCTGGTCTTCATGTGAGGTTTTCTCGACGGCCCGTTATGCCGGAAGACTCTCCGGCAGGCCTCGGGGCGTTCTTGTGTGGGCGTGTCGGCGACAAGGTGTCCCGCCGGGGTCGGGGAAGGACCGGAGCCCCTGAAAGTGCGGAGGAGGCAACTGGACCGCAACCACCGCCTCGAAGGCGATGAAGGCCAAGCAGGAAATGGAGCCCGGGCGGGGAGGTAGCCGGAGCCGTTAAATCTGGCAACAATCCGAAGGGCGGAAGCCTGGCCGAAGGCCGGAGGGCCGAAAGACGGGCAACAGGCCGGAGGGTCGAAAGACGGGACGCAAGACAGAGGGCCGAAAACCGGGACGCAGGACGGAGGCTGAAAAGCCTGGCCGCAGGGCGGAGGGAAGGAAACCGCGCCGTAGGCCGGAAGGCCGAAAGGACGCGATCGCGGACCTTGTGCCTTACGGAAGGCCGACCGGGCCTACACGCCGCCGCCATAGTCCCCGGATTGCGGCGGGCCGAAGCCGGGGAGTCCGTCTTGACCGCACCTGGACCGCAGGCCTTTACTTGCCCACGAGCATCAGGGCTATGGGCACGGAGCCTTCGGGAAGCTTCAGGCCGTTTTTCAGCTCGTCCGGGTAGAAGGAATGGATGTAGCGGGTCCCGAGATTCAGGGCGACGGCGGCGAGGTAGACGTTCTGGGTCATCGCTCCGGTCAGCACCTGCGCGAACTCCGCGCCCGCCTCGGCGTTCCGGAGCTTGGCCAGCCCCTCGGGGTTGGAGGCGAAGGCGAGGATCCAGGCGGCCCGCCTCACGAAAGCCTGGTGGCCCACCTGGCCCTTGATGTTCTCCCCGGAAATCTCAAGGAGCTTGTTGGCCTTCCAGTCGTAGCGGAAGACGCCCTCGTTGCCGATGACGTATACGTCCACGTAGGGCTCAAGCCCTTCGGCCATGGGCACCGTCCAGCCGGACTCGCCACGGTTGAGCCCGGTGGCGGCCCAAAGGAGCGTGGAGAGCTCCTCCAGGGACACCTCGGCTGGTGAGAAGTCCCCGCCCGCGGCTGACGAGCGTTTCTTCAGGGTCTCGAACAGGGCGGTCCCCCCCTCGGTCCGGGGGGCGGGCAACTCCACGTCTGCCGAAAGGGAAGCGGGCAGGAAAAGGCCCAGGACGACGGCCAGGAGGAAGGGCATGGGGAATTGCAGGGGCGCTTTGGGCATGGACTGGCTCTTTTCGAAGGGTTCGCCTACCGATCGGTGGCAAAGGGCAGGGATCGGGACTTCCAGGTCCCCCGATGACGGCCAGCTAGGGAGGGGGGTTATGCCTGCGCCTCGGCCGGCCGTAGGTTGGCCAGACTGAATCTTATTATCAATAAGAAGTCCTGCTATTGATTCTTATTCTCAATAAGCACACATGGCGGGATTTATATCACCCTCCCGTTCCGCTTGTCAACGTCGATGGGGACTTTGCCCGATCCGCCGAATCGTCTAGAAATAAGCTTGCTGGGCCGAAGTCTGGAATTTTCCAGGGAAATTCCGGGGAAATCAGCCGGAAGGCCGCCGAAATATAGACAAACGGC
>JAISFS010000198.1 GCA_031263485.1 Deltaproteobacteria bacterium
AGGGCTCGCCGTCCGCAGGGACGGGGATCGTGGGTAGGGCTCGCCGTCCGCCGGGACGGGGATCGTGGGAAGGGCTCGCCGTCCGCAGGGACGCGGATCGGGGGGAGGGCTCGCCGTCCGCAGGGACGGCGAGACATTGCACTGGGCAGGCTCCGGGCCACCCCGGAGAGAGCCAGGGCCGCGAGAGATGCCGAAGGGCACGCACTCTTCCGACCGGTCGGTCGGGAAGCCCGTGCGGAAAGGTGGCAGCCGCGATCGGGAACGCCCGGAACGCCGACGGGCCGCCGTGATCGGGAATGCCCGGCGGGCCACAGGTATTCGGAAAGCCCCGACCCGGCGGGCCGCGAGGATCGGGGAATCACGCGCCGGGAGCCCCGGGGGGGCGGACCGGGAAAGGCCGCCCGGCAAGCCTAGCCGGCGGCGCCGTTGCCGCCGCGCGACTCCTGGGAGGATGCGCCGTTGCCGCCGTGCGTCTCCCGGGGGGCGGCGCACAGCCGCGCGGCCTCGGCCGCGGCCCGGTCCTTGGCCTCCTTGTGGGACTTCACGATGACGGCGAACTCATGGTGGCAACGGGAGAAGGAGTCCAGGATGCCCGGATCGAACTGGGTGCCCTCGCCTTCCAGTATGATGCTGCAGGCCTGGTCGTGGGGCATCGCCGGACGGTAGATGCGGTCCTCGACCAGCGCGTCGTAGACGTCTGCCACGGCCATGATGCGGCCGCACAGGGGAATCTGCTCCTTCTGGAGGCCGTAGGGGTAGCCCTTGCCGTCGAAGCGCTCGTGGTGGGAGGCGGCTATCATGGAGGCGAACTTCAGGTAGTCCTGGGTCGGCGTGCGGGCGTGCATGTGCTTCAGGATGCTCGCGCCCAGGGCCGCGTGGCCCTTCATGATGCCGAACTCCTCGTCCGTGAGCCTGCCGGGCTTCAGGAGAATCTTGTCGCTTATCGAGATCTTGCCGATGTCGTGGAGGGGGGCCGCGCGGACCATCATCTCCAGGCTCTCCTCGTTCAGCTCGAACTCGTAGCGCCCGTTCGCCACGAGGTCCCTTGCGAGGAGCTCCACGTAGCGGCTGGTGCGGATCACGTGCCCGCCGGTGTTCTCGTCCCGGCACTCGATCAGTTCCGCCACGGCCACGCCGAGGATGTTGCTCATGAGGGCAACGGAGTCGGAGAGCTGCGACTGGTAGGTACTTATCGCCACGTGCAAATCCACCCGGTGGAGAAGCAGGCTCTTCTCCGCGGGCTTGCGGATGAAGTCCCGCGCCCCGCACTTGAGGCACCGCACCTCGGTCTCCCGGTCGTGCTTGCTGGTGAGGAAGATGACCGGGACCTTCTGGAAGTCCGGGTTGAGCCTCAGAAGCCTCAGGGTCTCGAAGCCGTCCATGCCCGGCATCTCGATGTCCAGGAGCACCAGGTCGGGCCGCTCGCGGCTGCAGTAGCTCACCGCGGCGGAGCCGGAACGCACGAGGGAGTAGTCGTACGCCCCGGCCAGGAAGGTCGAGATCTGCCTGAGAACGGCATCGTTGTCGTCGACGACGAGGATCTCCTTCACGCCCTCACCCCCGCCAACGCCCTCGCCCCCTCCCGTGCGTAGGCCTGGCCGAAGAGCCGTTTGGTGGCTTGGGGGAGCCGCGTCTGGACCACGTTGAATGCCTGGAAGATCCCGCTCATGGCCTCGAAGACGTCGACCATAGCGGGGTCGAACTGGGTCCCCCGGCCCTCCACGATGACGCGGTGCGCGTCGAAGTGGCTCAGGGGCTCGCGGTAGATCCTCGAGGTCAGGCACGCGTCGTAGACGTTCACGACCGCCATGAGCCTGCAGCAGAACGGTATCTCCATGCGCGAGAGCCCGTAGGGGTAGCCATTGCCGTCCCAGCGCTCGTGGTGGCCCTCGGCCATAAGCGCCGCGTACTCCAGGTACTCCTCGCCTGGGAGGCGGCGATGCACGTTGCGCAGGAAGTTCGCGCCCAGGACGGTGTGCTTCTTCACCTCCTCGTACTCCGAACGGGTGAGCGGCCCGGGCTTCAGGAGTATCACGTCGCTGATGCCGATCTTCCCGATGTCGTGGAAGGGCGTGCCCTTGACCATCAGCTCCAGGGACTCGGGCGTCAGGTCCTCGGCGAAGAGGCCCTGGTTCAGTATCGCCTTGCCCATCAGATCCAGGTAGTGGCTGGTGCGGAGCACGTGCCCGCCGGTGTAGGAGTCCTTGCTCTCCACGAGATCGGCGAACGAGAGCACGATGTTGTTCTCCAGGTCCTTGCGGGTCTTCTCCAGATCGTTCTCGAACTGGCCCAGCTGAAGGTGCAGCTCGATCCGGTGAAGGAGGATGGCCTCGTCCACCGGCTTGGTGATGAAGTCCCTGGCCCCGGACTCCAGGGCCATGATCTCGGTCTGGGTGTCGATGAATGCGGAGAGGAACAGGACCGGCACGTGCTCCATGCCCTGGACGGAGCGCAGGCGGCTCAGGGTCTCGAAGCCGTTCATGTGAGGCATGTCGACGTCCAGGAGCACCAGCTCCGGCCTCTCGCCCATCAGGCAGTGCCTGATGGCGTCCTCCCCGGAGCGCATGAGCGAGAAATCGTAGCGCCCGGTCAGGAACTGCGCAATCTGCTTGAGGCTCGACATGTTGTCGTCCACGACAAGGATCTCTTTTTTCTTCATCGCTTCGCTTCTCGGCCGGAGATGATCCGGCGCCTCACCGGGGCCGCGGGCGGCCCCCCCGCCCCCGCGCGGCGGGGAGCGGGCAAGCTATCAGGCGCGTCCCCTCCGAGGTCGCCCCTGAAGGCGCCCGTGAGGGGCGTGAAGCGGGAAAAGGCTTTGATCGGGAGAAGACCGGAAAGGGGGAAGCGGCGGTACTTTGCCTGGAGCCCTGGAGGAAAAGTCAGGGGGGATATGAGGGGCTGTACCCTGCCCGCCGGGTGGCGGGCCGTCGGAACGCCCGGGGCCCCGCGCGGGAAGCCGCGAGGGTGGCGGCGGGTCAGGCGCAGGGACTTCAGGCGATGGCTTGAAAGAGGGGGAACGTCCGCAAGCCGCGCACCGACGCGGCTTGACTTCCGGGGAGTCGCGGTAAACGCCGGGGCGCCGACAGGGGAGATACGCCATCGGAAATGGCCGCCGGATTGGCCGGGCCGTCGCCGGATTCGCCCGGCAGGTTTCCGAGGAGCGAGGGGATGGAGAGAGGGCGCCCCCGGCGGTCTGAAACGAAAAGGCGTCAAACTCAACATAAAGTGCAAAATCTACGTTTTTTTTACCATAGCCCCCAAAGCCTGTCAACACGCCTTTTAACCGTTCGGGGGGATACCGGAGAGTCGCCCCCGTCGCCATGTCCTTCCGCGCCGCCGTCTCCTCCCTTCAGGCCCATGCCGCGCTCCAGGTCCGCTCCGCCCTTTCCTGACCCGCCGGAGCCGCCGCCCGAGCCGATGATGGACCCGATGCCCGAGCCGACACCCGAGCCAACGACGGAGCCTCCGGAGGCTCGGGCATCGGAGCCTATGCAGGATCCTGCGCCTCGGCTCCCCTCGCCCCTGCCCGGGCTGGGAGGCCGCCTCGTCCGGCCCCTTCCCCGGACCGCGAAACAAGCCGCCGGGGTTCTCCGACAGGCCGACCGGAGTGGCGAGCTGGGCCGCACGCGGCCTTCCCCGCTTGCCGGTCGGCGGGACAGGCGGGAGTCGCGATGGGCGAGCCCGGACGGCTCACGCTCATGCAGGAGGAGCCGGATGGAACATATAGCGCCGGCAAGCCCTGCGGTGCCGCCGAAGAGCCCGCCGCAGCAGGAATGCCCGCGCGTTCCGCAGTGCCCGCGATTGACGCAGGTCAGCTTGCCTTTATGGCCTTCACGATGTTCGGGCGGCCTCTCTGCGGCCGTGGCATCCAGCCCAGGGGACAAGACGGAGCGCCCTCCCGAGAGCCCGGCCCCGAACAGGCTTCGGCAACGGCTGTTCGGCAAGCTCCCCTTCTCCGCCGGGACGCCCCGGACGCCCTTGGCGTGTCCCGGATTCCCGGCTTTCGGTGCATGCCCGGGGCCACTCCCCATGCCGAGACGAGGTTCCCGCTGCTCAGGCGGCCACGAGCGCCAACGCCGGATCCCGCCTCGCAGACCCCTGCCTCGCGCGCCGTGCCTGAACAGGACGGAACGGAGCCATCCCCACTGTCGGGTGGGGCGTGAGCCCGGCAAAGGATATCACCGTCTGAGGGAAGACGCCCGCTTTCCGGCCCGCGCACGCCCTTCCGGCACCCCTGGCTCCCGGATCCCCCCCAGCCGCCTCGCCCGTGACTGCCCCCGTGCCTTTGATCGCGCGGAGGTCGGGGATGATTTCCCGCTGCCTCAAAACCGCTCCCCCATCATCGGCATCGGCGGACAGGTGGGCGGGGCCATGGGCACACGAGGCCCGGGAGCGGGACGTCCCCGAAACGGTCAACCATGTCCCCCCGCTGCAGGAACCGCCGCTACCGCGCGGAAGCGATCCTCGCCGGAGGCATGTCCAGGCAATCCGCCTCCGGATTCATCCCTGACGGAAACGTAATAAGTCGGAACGGCAATCCGAGGCAGGCAAAGCCACCTGGTCATTAGCCTCAGGGAAGCTTAAAGGGTGATAAAACGCACCAGCAACTAGGAGTGTGATTGCCAATTCGGCCCGATTTAAGGACCTGTTCATAAATTAATTAGACATATTTATAATTCAATAAATTAGGAGTGGCTGATAAATTTTGTTACATTTTAAAAATAATTATGGTGATGTTTTTATCTGTTTTTGATTGTAGATAATATAGTTTATGTATGAAGATCAAAGATAAATAAATGGCTTAACTAAATATTATTCACAAAAATTTAATGGTGAACTGAACTAAACATTGTACATCAAATAATTGCAAAATATTTCATCTTGCTGTATAACAAATTTGTGAACGGACCCTGTATCTGTTCACGGGGGGGGCAGGGGAAGAGCGCCCATGTTCCCCATCCGGTTCTGTAAATCGCCGGATTTCATTAATGGCAGTGCGTTCCGAGCGGCAGGATACGTATCCTGCCGGAAAAAGCTCCCCGCCGCGATTTTTGGTCAAGGCCCGGAGACACCCGTCCGCCCTGCCGTAACGGTTGTCTCCTTCATCGGTTATCGCGCCTGAATCTTCAGATCAGGCCGCGTTGCGTCCGCTCAAAGGGCGTAGCTTTCCGTCGCGTCCGGCAGGGCCGTTTTCCTGCGGACGTCTGCTTTTCGCCAAGGCCGGGGCGGGACGGTTCAACGTCCTTCC
>JAISFS010000259.1 GCA_031263485.1 Deltaproteobacteria bacterium
CATCCGTCTTGCCCTCAGAGCTCATGAGGACTATCTTTGAGCGTGTCACGGCACGGGCGGGCATCGTCATGCTGTTTGCCGTCTTCTTAAGGATAGCCAGGTCTTCGATAGAGGGCGAGAGGGTTGCTGCTGGGCGGGCCATAGTGAGCCTCCTTGAGGACCCACTATACATTATCTTGCGTATTAAAGCTGCCCTGCACTAGAGCGAGAAATACCCGGCCGGGACGGTCCTGGTGAACGGGTCCTACCCGGCGCAGTGGCTCATCGGTCTTGCCAGGCACGAGCACGCGCTCGCACTCCACGTCCCCGTCGACGGCACCACGCCGCAGGGAAAAGCCCTCAAGGCCAAGGCTTCGGGGTTCAACGCTAGACAGGTCCAGGACGGACCCCGACGGGGCGGTCACGGCCTGCCCACGAGGTCGGAAGGCCGAGTCCATCTGCGAAGAGACCGGGGACGGTCGGAAGTACACTGCCGAATTCAGGCTGAACACCTCCCGAAACAACCCCAAGAGCGAGATCTGCCCCACGGAGATCCTGAAGACGCGGGCGACCCTGGCATATTCCCAGGGCGACATGGGGGCTTGCGGTCAGGCGGTCGATGCAGGACGAGGCCTGGTGGAAGGAACAGAATTCCCGCAGCGCCATCAAGGAAAGCATCAAGAGACTGAAGGACCTGGTATTCCCCAACGACCGCGTGAGGTACAGGGGGCCAGGCGAAGGTCACGCAGTGGTTCATGGTCGGCGTCCACGGCGAGAACTTCAGGAGTGTCATCGTCCTTAAGAAAAACTTGAACCGTGCCAGAAAACGAACTTCGCCATAATAGCGTTCGTGATTCCCTGACAATCTGATGACACATTTCAGACCGAGATGGGTGAGCGTTTGTTGATATGCAAAATTAATAAAGCTGGCAGAATAATTCTATAGTCAGATTTTTGT
The DNA here is from genome assembly GCA_031263485.1 of Deltaproteobacteria bacterium. Lineage (GTDB taxonomy): Bacteria > Desulfobacterota > Desulfarculia > Adiutricales > Adiutricaceae > JAIRZX01. The sequence goes on from JAISFS010000259.1 coordinate 938, forward strand.
TAAGCAGTTGTGGGTTCTCTCTCGATATGTTAACAGTTAAACCTGCCTTTATAGAAGCAAATCCTAAAAACCCCCGTATATCCCTGCCATGGTTGAGTCGGCCAACCTTGAAACCTGGATCTCCTGTGGATTTATTACGCTATCGTCATATTACTCCGGTGGGCAAAAGTGGGGAATTTTACAATGCCTTGAATTTCACTGCAATCAAGGTGTTTCGGTGATTAATCCATATGTAATACGGCTACGACAATCAAGAATAATCTTTTGATTTTAATTATAATTTTGGTGTACATCATATTGATTCATGGAAAAAATTATGATTGTGAAGGTGTCATCTTTTTCTCATTAATTTCCGCCGGAGTAATATTATCAACTGAATACAGTTGAGTTCGATTCCCTGCGCTATCCGTGAGATGGTAAGTTAAGACCCGAGCGTACCCCCGCACACTCCGGGTCCAAGCGTTAGGGCTGGTCTTCTGACTTATCCCATCCCCGTTAAAACCTTGGTAACGATGAACCCTGCCCGGACTTCGAGCCTTCCGAGCCTTTCTGTGACATAGGAGACGATCGACCCGGGCGCATCTACAGGGCCAGGAACTCGGCTCTGAGCGCCCACATCATCTACGAAGTCTTAGTGTCCGCCGGGCGACAGGGCACCGACATCAACAACATCTTCACGGTGTTCGGGATGCTCCTCTCCGTGACCATACGCACAGCCCCTCCCTCTTCGATCCTATGGCGAAGGTTCTGATCAAGGTCCGAATAGACCGATGCATCTTCATCAGCACCAGGACGTCCGAAGAGCCCTAAAACGATGGGAATAACGGCTTTAGAATTTACCACGCTTCAGAAAGGCATAGTGGCGAACTTTAGGGTACAAGACTAGCATTTGAGCTTTGAGGCGAAGAAAAATGCGGAGTCACCAAATGAGTGATAGTTGCAACGGAACTCCATTTCGCGAGGAAGATGATATGGGAGGTTAACAGACGGGGCTCCACGCTCAGAGCCTCTGGATTGTCCCTCAAAAAACTCTGGGTGCTCAAACAGAGGGTATGAATCCCCCTTCATTTCCAGCTGGAGTGGGTAGTTCCTGGTGACCCCACTCCCTACGAGCTAAATGCAGTTACACACTATCGTTTCGTGCTGTCCGGTTCGGTTCCATCCTGCCCCTCTTCGTAGGAGGGGTCGGGCATACCGCTTTTCTGGACGGGGGACAGCGGCTTCGGCTCGTTGCCGGTGAATGGATCCACATCCGGCATGTAGTTATATGTGATGCTTGATCCTGGCGGTACAGACGATAGAATGTGGTGAGGTCCCATGTACACCAGTTTGTAGGGTTTCATTTCGGGAACGTATCCCATGACCGCCTCCTTTATGCTTTCTGATGTTTCCAGCCTTTTGAATAAGTACTAACGTTATAGGCTAAAGATTTGTTGGCGTTAAGCCAATATGTAACATTGTGCTTGAGTCCGATAGAATACGATGAAATAGAACTCTCAATTGCTGCCGACATAGTTGTGAGTTCAATAGGCATCCGTGCTACAACTGTAGAATTGTTGGAGCCAAATTGAGAACTTACCAAATTGAGAACTTAACTGAGTAGCGGTTTTGCCAGTGGTATTCTGGGTTAAGCTGACAGCGTAAGGGTTTAAAATGAATTGCTTCACATGCTCATAGGCCATAAGTTCTGAGTATATGTCGAAAGCCTTATAACACTGCATTTCATCGCAATAGTCCTTCCAAATATCCCAAATAATTGATTCAAGGGTGGGATTGTCCTCAGCAATTTCCAATCCGATTTTTCGGGCTTCTTTCCTGGTGACAGAGAACCCGTGATGATAAAACGGGGTATTGAGCGCTTGGGCTATGGTTTCAGCCCTTTCCTTGTTTTCCGCCAAATGGGTTTCTAGCAACTTCACGCTAAGTGAATGAGTCAGTTGTTGGCTTCTCTTTGACGCTCCAATAATAAGAGGATCGACTTCTCCGACAAGGTGGCTTAACGCAGAACTCAAATTCGACTCGCTTGAAATGCCGAAGTCAGAACGAATGAAATCTAAATAATTCCATATATCATCAGCATTGATATGAAACGATCCTAGGTTCCCAAATTTATCCTGCTTAAAAACAATAATTTGAGGATCCACCGGCCCCAGATTCGAATATGGATGCATCACGATTTCGTTTGCGCCCAGAGAAAGCAGGGTTGCAGCACTGAAGGCCACGAAAGGCACAAGGACCGAGATATGATTGAACCTCTCACGAAGGATATCTATAATCCGCAACGCGGTAATAGGATCGCCGCCGTTGCTGACTATCAGAAAATCAACTTTGGAATATTTTATCGGCACTTCCTGCACTAGTTCTATCAAGGGAAGTATGGCATCAGACGCCATCTCCGACGAGGCATTTGGCCGAAGAGACGTCACATAGGTGATGAGCGGCTTTCCCGTGAGGTCCTCACACTTGCGGAACAGTTTGAGACGGTTATCGTATCCCATGCATATATTCTCTTTGCGTCAGCAGGAACAACTAGACTATGCACCGTTGCTGTTAATGGGGTTGTGCCCTTTCAGGAGCCTATCTCCTGTTACGATTTAGTATCCCACCTTTCAGACTTGCACGCAAGAGGCAGGTGTGGTAGCTTAAAGGATGTTCGGTAGCACTTTTTGTGCATGAATCCAGATGGATGGAAATTGACGGCAAGATCATTCGCCCAGATATGCTTTCATCATGCCATGCGGCTCGACCGAGTAGCGGACTCGCAGTTGTGAGAGGTTTAAGGCGATCATATTGCATGAGGCTCCAGTGGTTTCCGGGCACAGACGCCGCCGCTCCTGTACGGATGCCTTGCCCTTTCCCTCACAAAAACCGTACTGTATAGGCGCAGTCAGCGTCATGGAGAAGGACGTCAATGCGTCCGGGAACTGGGGAAAGGGTTCCACACGTAAAACGCCATCGCCTCGTCGTCCAGGATGGACTGGCCGGAGCCCTTTAACCACACTGTAAGCCACCACTTCGCCGTTTCGGTTGATAGCGAACTGCACGGGTGCCGGTGCCTTGAATCTCATCCATTTTGGCGCAGGGCTAGTAGCTCTTATTCCTTTCCAGCTTGCAACCGTCCTTGACCTTGTTAGCCTCACTGGCGTCGGCAGAGGCCCTTGCCCGATGCCCCCGGCCATGCCGCTCTGGCTGGTACCGGTGTTGACACCGTGGTGCCCGCCAACGCCGCCCTCAATTCCGTCCTTGCCGGCCGACCTGGGTACCTACAGGCTGGACCGACCGAGACTCGGCGTGCCTGGGCTTGACCTGTTCCTTGGGGTAACCCTTAGACTTAGAGGTGGCTATCACCTCGTCACGGACGGAGGTGCCTTTCACGAAACTCACGGGATGAGTTTCCGGTTCCGGCTCGGATACACGTTCGGGTTCGGGACGCCTGGACCAACTTCACCTCGAGACATCTACCCCGATGGCGTCCAGCCCCCTTCACGGCTCGCAACCTATAGGGTCGAAACTGTTACGGTCAATTATCTTTGACAAATTTGTTGACCGATAAATGTATCCAAAAATTGATCATTAGCTGCCTATAGTAATTGCCAATTCAGTAAAATGTCGGACTTTTGGCTATCGTTACCGGGTATGAAATGCAGGGCAATCCAAACTCAACTCACATTAATTCTCTGCGTGACTAACGTCTCCGGAAGGCGCTAAACGCAAGGCTTCAATTGAATTTCAGTACCTGCTACAAATATTCTATTCTTTTGTAAGGGGCCACTCCTTAAGATTTGAAAGGATGTCTATCTACATCGTTTTTTGAAGTCAGGCACCGAAATAATCTTTTCGACATACGTTTTTCCCTGTTCGGAAGAAAGTTGCAGGACCGCCAGTCGGGTTCTCCTTGTGCATCAATTCGTAATCTATTGTATAGTAGTCCATTGCGAATCCTCCTCCAAGAGCCTCCTCTACCCGGACGATTCTTATCCCTTTTATGTTGCACGGTCAAGGTTTCTATATGGGCAACTGGATTATCGAATATTTCTTGGCAATACATTCACAATACGCCTCCCCTGACAACACAACAACAAATAATTCCTTGGCACGCTATGGATTATAACAAACCTGATGATTTGGACTTGGTTTTTTCATTTAATTATTCAACCGAATTCGAGCTGAATTCGCCGATGATAACATCGATGCGGTAAATGTATACAAATCGATACCGGAAAACCAAATCCGTCTCGATTTCATGTGTTCTTCAAGAAATCCGGCCTGGAATGTCCCGGCCTGCGATGTCCCATAACAAAAAAAGGGCCGGAAGCAGAACCCCCGGCCCATAGGCGCCGCAGGGAAAGGTCCCCCGCGGCGCCAATCTTCTGGCTTCCGCCCTAGACCGTGAACAGGTCCTTGTGGGCGTTGTGGAAGGTGGTGTGGAGGAGCTTGTGGGAGAGGTGGCCCCCCGGCTCCTTCAGGTACTCGTCGTAGAGGGCCTTGACCTCGGGGTTCTCGTGGCTCTTGCGCAGGGGCAGCTGGCGGTCGTCCTCGTAGAGCCCCGCGATGCGCTTGGCACGGTAGTTGATGTCGGTGGATATCGGCTGGCCGCCGCCGGAGATGCAGCCGCCGGGGCAGGCCATGACCTCGATGAAGTGCCAGCCGTTCGGGTTCCCGGCCTTGATGGCCTCCATGACCTTGCGGGCGTTGCCCAGGCCGTGGGCGATGGCCACCTTGATCTTGGTGCCGTCCAGGTCGATCACGGCCTCGCGCAGGCCGCCCAGGCCGCGGATGGCGGCGAACTCCACCGCCGGGAGCGTCTTCTTGGTGACGACCTCGTAGGCGGTGCGGAGCGCCGCCTCCATGACGCCGCCGGTGTTGCCGAAGATGGTCCCCGCGCCGGAGCCGATGCCCATCACCGGGTCGTACTCCTCCGGCTTGAGCTCGTCGAAGGAGATGCCCAGGCCCTTGAAGAGCTTGGCGAGCTCGCGGGTGGTGAGCACGTAGTCGACGTCCTTGTAGCCCGATGCGTCCATCTCCGGGCGCGTGCACTCGAACTTCTTGGCCGTGCAGGGCATGATGGAGACGGAAACGATCTTCGAGGGATCGAGCTTCTCGCGCTCGGCGTAGAAGGTCTTCGCCAGCGCCCCGAAGATCTGCTGGGGGCTCTTGCAGGTGGAGTGGTGCTCGACCAGTTCGGGGTAGAACATCTCCATGAAGTTGATCCAGCCGGGGGAGCAGGAGGTGATCATGGGGAGCTTGTGGTTGTCGGGGTTCTCCAGCCGGTGGAGGAACTCGGTCGCCTCCTCCATGATTGTCACGTCCGCGGTGAAGTTGGTGTCCAGCACCCTGTCGAAACCGGCCCGCTTCAGGCCCGCCACCATCTTGCCGGTGACGATCGAGCCGGGGGCGCCGCCGAACGCCTCTCCCAGGGCCACGCGGACCGAGGGGGCCGTCTGCACGACGACTATCTTGTCGGGATCGTCTATGGCCGCGAGTACCGGCTCGATGTCCTCCTTGACCGTGATGGCGCCCACGGGGCAGATGACGGAGCACTGGCCGCAGAGCGTGCAGGCCACCTCGCCAAGCCCCTTGCCGAAGGCGGGGGTGACGATGGAGTTGAAGCCGCGGTTCGCGAAGGTGTAGACCGAGCAGGTCTGCTTGTCGTTGCAGACCCTCACGCATCTTCCGCAGAGGATGCACTTGTTGGGGTCGCGCACCAGGCTGGGGCTCGAGCGGTCGATCTCCCAGGTCGGCTTCGACTTGTCGAAGCGGATCTCCTTCACGCCCAGATCGAGCGCGATCTTCTGGAGCTCGCACGTCTGGTTGCGGTCGCAGGTGAGGCAGTCGTGGGGGTGGTTTGCCAGGAGGAGCTCCACTACCAGGCGGCGTGCCTCGCGGACCTTGGGGGAGTTGGTGTAGATCTCGAGCCCGTCGGAGACCGGGAAGGAGCAGGCGGCGGCTAGCGCCCTGCCGCCCTTCACCTCCACCAGGCAGACGCGGCAGCCGCTGTAGGGCTTCACGTCGAAGTGGTGGCACAGGGTCGGGATGTTGATGCCCAGCTTGCGCGCGGCCCCCCAGATGGTGACGCCGGCCGGGACGGTGACTTTGAGGTTGTCGATGGTGACGGTGACGTTCTTGCTCATGGTGGGCCTACTTCCTGGAGATGGCGTGCGCCTTCTTGCATGCCTCGATGCAGGAGCCGCATTTGATGCATTTCTTGGTGTCGATGATGTGCGGCTCCTTCTTGTACCCGTCGATGGCCGACACCGGGCAGATCTTCTTGCAGGCCCCGCAGCCGATGCACTTCTCGGTGTCGATCCAGTAGATCATGAGGTCCACGCACTGTCCGGCGGGGCACTTCTTGTCGTAGATGTGCGCCTCGTACTCGTGGCGGAAGTACCGGATGGTCGAGAGGATCGGGTTGGGACAGGTCTGGCCCAGGCCGCACAGGGAGGAGAGCTTGATGTTCCGGGCGAGCTCCTCCAGGAGCTCGATGTCGCCCGGCCGCCCCTTGCCCTGGCAGATGTCGGTGAGGATGTTCAGCATGCGGGTCGAGCCCTCCCGGCAGGGGGTGCACTTGCCGCAGGACTCGTCCCTGGTGAAGGACAGGAAGAAGCGGGCCAGGTCCACCATGCATGTGTCCTCGTCCACCACGACCAGGCCGCCGGAGCCCATCATGGCGCCCGCGTCGATGAGCGACTCGTAGTCCACCGGGCGGTCGATCATGCTCTCGGGCAGGCAGCCGCCGGAGGGGCCTCCTATCTGGACGGCCTTGAACTTCTTGTCGTTCTGGATGCCGCCGGCGATGCCGAAGATGACCTCCCGCATGGTGATGCCCATGGGGACCTCGGCCAGGCCGGTGTTGCGGACCTTGCCGGTCAGCGCGAAGACCTTCGTGCCCTTGGAGCCTTGGGTCCCGTAGGAGGCGTACCAGTCGCCGCCGTTGCGGATGATGCCTGGGATGTTGGCCCAGGTCTCGACGGTGTTGTTGTTCGTGGGCTTCTCCCACAGCCCCGAGATGGCCGGGAAGGGCGGGCGGGCCGTGGGCATCCCGCGCTTGCCCTCGATGGAGTGGATGAGCGCCGTCTCCTCGCCGCAGACGAACGCCCCCGCGCCCTCCTTGATGTGAAGGTGGAAGCCCCAGCCCGAGCCCAGGATGTCGTCGCCCAGAAGCCCCAGGGTCTCGGCCTGGGAGATGGCGTTACGGAGGCGGCGGATGGCCAGCGGGTACTCCGCGCGGCAGTAGATGTAACCCTCGTCCGCCCCGATGACGAGGCCTCCGATGACCATGCCCTCCACCAGGCGGTGGGGGTCCCCCTCCATGAGCGAACGGTCCATGAAGGCGCCGGGGTCGCCCTCGTCGGCGTTGCAGATGATGTACTTCTTCGTGCCCGGCGCGTTGCGGCACAGCTCCCACTTGCGGCCGGTCGGGAACCCGCCGCCCCCGCGGCCCCTCAGCCCGGACTTCTTCACCTCCTCCAGGAGGGCGTCGGTGTTGTCCTTCATGGTGAGGGCCTTGGCCAGCGCCTTGTAGCCGTCGTTCGCGATGTACTCGGAGACGCTCTCGGGGTGGATATGTCCGCAGTTGGTGAGCAGGATCCTCTGCTGCTTGGCGTAGAACTCGATCTCCTTGTAGTGGACGATGGGCTTCATGGTCTCCCGGTCGTGGTACAGGAAGCGCTCGACCGCCTGGCCGCCCTTGATGGTCTCGTCCACGATCTCGGGGATGTCCTCGGGCTTCAGGTGCACGTAGTAGATGTCGTTCGGGTAAACCACGATCAGCGGACCCATCTCGCAGAAGCCGTGACAGCCGATGACCACCACGTCAACGGTCTTGTCCAGGCCCTTCGCCTTCAGGTCCTCCTCGAAGGCCTCCACGATCTTGCGCGCCCCGGTAGCGGTGCAGCCGGTGTCGCAACAGATCATGATATGGTGGGTGATCCCCCCGTAGATGGGAGCCGAGGGGTCCTTGCGGATGGCGAGCTTCGGGAGAGCCGCGTTCTTCATGGCCTCCAGGTCGCCGGCGTTTTTCAGTCGCGTCAGGTTTTCGGTGGTCATATCGTCTTGCCCCTCGTCAGTTGGAGTAGGAGTCCAGGATCTTGGGTATGCGGTCCGGGCGGAGCCGGCCGTGCGCGTCCGTGTCGATCATCATGACCGGGGCGAGGCTGCAGGCGCCGATGCAGGCCACGGTCTCGAGGGTGAACTTCAGGTCCTCGGTGGTGCCGCCTGGCTTGACGCCCAAGGTGGTCTTGAGGGACTCGAGGATCCTGGCCGAGTTGCGGACGTGGCAGGCGGTGCCCTGGCAGGAGCGGATGATGTGCTTGCCCCTGGGGTTCAGCCTGAACTGGGCGTAGAAGGTCACCACACCGTAGATCTGGCTTATCGGGATCTGCAGCTTCATGGCGATGGCGTCGAGGACCTTGAGGGGCAGGTAGCCGTAGGTGTCCTGGGCCGCCTGGAGCACGGGGATGAGTGAGCCTTTGGCCATGTCCTCGTACTTCTTGAAGACGGGGTCGAGCTTGGCCAGATCAACGCTCTGGCCGCTTGGAGATGTGCTGCCCATAAACGGGTACTCCTTGGGAAGGTTGCAGGCCGGGCCGTCGGCGCGGTTCCCCCCGGCTGGCCCGGGAGGGCCGCGGGGCGGCATGGAGGCTCTTGACGCGTCGGAGGCGCGGGCGGGGACGCCCCCGGAAGCCCTTCGCTTCAGGCGGGACGGAACCGGGTTCCGTGGGGCGAAGGTCTCCAGGGGGAAGGCCACAGCGGTGGTCTTTGATGTCTTGCGATTACAACACAAAATTGATCTTTTGTCAAATATTCCGTTTACAGATACAGCAACACGATGGAACAATTCAGATATATCAATACTCCGCGTTACGATTGGACAAGCCCTATCCGGTCGATACCGATCATGAGCGCACGTCCCCGGCATCGCTAAGTGCGCGACGAGCGTTCGTCCCGGTCGACATCGCAACATACTATAAAATCTAATGAAATTTCCACAAGATACACCGCTGACCGCCTCCCGATCGGCCATTTGGAAGTCGCCGGAAGCCTATTCGGGATCCGCTCGAAAACGTTAATTAAGCATAGTTTATAAATTGACGATTTCCAAAAAGACAACCTCCTGTAATTCTTTGTTTAATTTTTGTTGTCATCTATTTTTGCTCCATTCTCCCCACTCCTTCCGACTCCATCATGCTCCTCTTTCGATGATGACTTTCGTCCTGATACCGGCTACTTCCCAGTTCCGTCCGTCATTCCTGCGCTTTACATAGTCCTTCCGTCAGCAAAATGCAGGTCCGTTAAAAAATTGACACAAACCCACCCCGAACGGAAGCAAACCCACATGGGCTTGTCCGAAATTACCCTCGCAAGTCGCAACGCCATTGGGCCAGCCCGGCCCCTCAAAATGCAGTTTTGCCCATCGCGACCTCCGATTACCGGATAGCCCGACAGCTCCGGGGATGGCCAAAACTTCCTTTAACCTTGCGTCAGCGATCTCGGCACGAAACAGGAAACTTCAAGGCTCAGATAAAACGAGCCCCATCCAGCCGATAACAACCGTACGTCCATATGACGCCATCCGGATGACAATCCGTGAACGCTTCCCCTGGTCGAGCCTGCCGCCGCCTCATTGAGTCATCTAGATTTCAAAGTGAGGCAAAACCCAGGCAACTGGCACTTTTCGTTGAAAGCGCTTTATCTGCACGGCCCGAGGTGAGCGAAGAAGTCCGAGGCTCATAAAGGTCAGAGACACCCCGCACAAACCCTATATGTTCTTGTTGATTCTCAACACCTCGGCCATGACCCCTTTGGGGGCATCTCAATATGATGGGTGCCCAAGGCCGTGATGCCCAAGACAACGATTCATGATAAGCCGCGTCCGGTCGACCGGGCACGGATCGGGATACTTGACTCCCATTTCACGCGGCACCCAACGTTCTCGCAAGCTTCCGTTACCGATATCCAAGATCCGCGCTACTTCCCCCAAAGCGCGACTTAACGATCAACGCGGCTTCCCACTCCCCCGGCTTCCAGGCATGCGCGGATTCCCGGTCAACGCGGATTCGTCTGTTGTGGATCGTCCGAATTCGCGTTCGAGATATCGGAGACCTGTCTGAAACAGGATCGCAAAACGCGGCGTCGACATCATTGATCTGCCGCAACGGAAATGTAATTGTCCGATCGCTAAATCCATATGTAATGCGGTGAATTATTGTCAACAGTGAAATGATGTCCGCAGACGGACGAAAAGAAGATTCCACTTTGAAAAACCACCCGCCTCACCTTCTGGCAGTCGCCTGAGGGAAGAGTGTCTGGGTATAGGGGGCTCAGATGGGCGGTGGTGTAAGCCTCAAGTGCGAGGATGCCAATGCGATGGACGCATAGCTTTCCGTTTCTCTGTCGAGGGGAAGGGTTTTTTCAATGGAAACAAAAGATGGCACGCTTCTGCAGAAGTGGCCAACGGAAACAGGCAACAGGCAGAAAACCAAAAGCAAAGGAATACGCCAGGGGAAGGATGTCAAGGACGGTGGCAAAAGCTGGAGCGAAGGGAAGGAAAGGAATATCAGCAGGAAAAAGAAGATTCCACTGCAAATACCCCTCCTTCACCTCCTGGCAGTCATTTGAGGGCAGAATGTCTGGGTAAAGGGTGCGCGGATGGGCGGTGATTTAAGGCTTAAGCGCAATGGTGCCAATGAGATGGCCGCATAGCGTTCCGCTTCTCTGTCGGTGGTGAGGGTTTTTGCAGTGGAATCAAAGAAGGAATGTCGGCAAGGAAGGGAAGGAATGTCAGCTGGGAAGGGGCGGAATGGAGAGAACATTCGAGGTGATGAAATCAGGCATTGGAGGCCGCGTCCTCGCTAGCGTCCGTAACGGATCGACCGGCCCTTGGCAGAAAGCCCGCCCAAGCCCCTGCAGGATCCTGAACGCGTACTACGCTCAAATTAAGTGTCCGCTCGCTTCCGCGGGTGGCGCGGAAGGCCCGGCGCA
>JAISFS010000291.1 GCA_031263485.1 Deltaproteobacteria bacterium
AGCTTGCTCGCCGCCTCTCAAGCGGCTGCACTCTCCCGGCGTGGCGCGGTAGGGCCGAACCGGACGGCGCTCGCCGGAAAGCGGCCTAGCCTAACCGGGACGGCTCGCTCCGGAAAGTCGGCCGGGTACCCCGACTGCCGTGTCAGTGCCGCTTGGGCCGCAGGCGGCACGACGTTCCGGAAAGCAAAACGATGTCTACGACTTAATCATGAAAAGTTTTCTTGGGCATCACAGCCCTGAAGACCCATCATATTGGGATGCCCATAAGGTTTCATGCATCGGGAAGCTGACAATAACCATGAACCTGTAAGGCGGAGGACATGGCTTCTTTGGGATTTTAATTAATGATATCAGCAAATTGCCAAACGCCACCTCCCTTGGGTCGATGACGTTTGGAAAGCGAAGGCCCGAACGAAAGCCTCCCGCGTAAGCCCCCGCGCGGAAAGGCCGAAAACGGGCCTTTTCGCCGGGCACCGGGGGCTCTCTGGGGAGGATTCGCGACATCGCGGCCAAACGTTTTCAAGCCTTGCAGGATCTGGTCTTCCGCCCCCAGCAGGGGACTGGCCCGTGAAAAATGCGGCCAGCTTTTGCTTTTTCCCGGATTATGTTTAAAATGAAATTCGCTCAGGCGACCGCCGCCGGGCTGGCCGCCGATGCCGCGGCATCTGCTCCGCCGGTCCCGCCCGGACCGGACCGTTGCGCATCCGCGCCGAACCGCCTGCCCCCGATCGAGTTCCGGCCTGCCCTTCGCGAGGCCGCCGCCGAAATGAGGTCAGGACCACCCCTATGCGAGGGCCGCCGCCCTCGAGGCCAGGTCCGGCCTACCCCGACGCGATGGCCGCCGCTACCGTTATGAAATCCGGTCCTCGCGACGCGGGGACGCCGCCCGCCAGAGATTCCGGGATCCGGGCGCTCTCGGGTCGCGCGTCTGGAAGGCTTCACGCGAAGCGACGGGAAAGCCCGGACACGGCAAAATAACTTGTCAAGCCGACCGGGCGCCGCTAAAATCCGGCAATGGCGCGGTCGCCCGGAGACGCGGGCGAGGCCTGGTCGACCGGTGACCCGCGCGAGGCGCGGACGGCCTTTCTAGTCTTTTTTTACGGAACCGCATGTCTTTTTACGGGTCCGGACGCCCGGAAGTCCCGGCCCCGCCCTTATAATAATTCAGTCGCGGGCCCGCGGCCAAAGAATCCCCGGCCCGCCGCGCGTCGGGCCGCGGATCCCCAGATGACCCCGGCTCCTTGCCCGGGACGGCCCGGTCGCGACGCCTCCTTGGCGGACGCGTCGCACCGATGCCTTGCCGCCTTGGCCGGGCTCCGGATTTCCCGCCGCCGGGAGGGGCCCCGCGACGACCAGATGCCGCGCGGGAGACCCGGCGGCGGCTTGACAGCACTACAGTTGCCGACGATGGAAGGGCCCGGCCTCACGGGCCCGCGCCCCGCGCCGGAGAGCCGCCGCCGCGGGGCTTCGGGCAGCGGGACGGTCCCCTCAGGGGATCGGGCCGGCCCGAGGACCGATGCATATTTCCAGGGAGCTTAAGGCACCTGGCCTTTTGGAGGTTTCCATGACAAAGAATCTACCCCGGGGGGGTTTCGACAAGGGCGACGCCCCCATGGCCCAAGTAAGGGAGATCCTCTTCGGGGCCCAGCTCAAGGATATGGAGATGCGCTTCCGCCGGCAGGAGGAGCGCTTCCTCCGCGAGATAGCCGAGGTCCGCGACTCCCTCCGGACCCGGCTGGACTCCCTGGAGAACCACCTGAAAAGCGAGGTGGCGGCCATCTTCTCCCGGCTCAAGGAGGAGAAGGACGAGCGCGAGGCCGCCCTGAAGGCCGAGGAGAGGGACCGCCGCGAGCAGCTGGCCGGCGAGGCCAGGGAGCGCGAGCAGCAGTCCGACGCCCTGAAGCGCGACCTCACCGACGCCCTGACGCGGGAGAGCAAGGACCGCACGGACAGCGACTCGCGCCTCCAGTCAGCGCTCCAGAGCACCGACGAGACGCTGGAGCGCAAGACCTCCAAGCTCTCCCAGAGCCTGGACAACACCGAGCGGGCCCTCCGGGACCTCCTGAAGGGCGAGTGCACGGCCATCAACGACAAGATAGACGAGAAGCACGCGGAGCTGGTGAACCACGTGGCCAAGACCAACTCCCAGATCCGGAGCGACATGGTCTACCGCACCGCGCTGTCCACGATGTTCACCGAGACCGTGGGGAGCCTCTCCAAGCCCTGGAACCTGGACGTCGAGGACGCCGAGGAGGGCGCGGAGGACCTCTACCCCGGCGAAGCGGCGCACGAGCCCGCCCAGGGCGGGGACCAGCAGGAGGGCGACCGGCAGGAGGGCCAGCAGGGCGACGGAGGCTGGGGCGGGGACCAGCAGTACTAGCCGCCGGCGGCGGCGGGCCTGCTGGAGCGGCGGCTGACGGCGTGGCCTCTCGCCTGCGGCCCGCCGCCCCGATCGGGTCCGCCGCCTAAGGTCCGTCGGGGCCCGATGCCCCGCCCCTGGCCCCCGACGGCTCCCGGGCCCCCTTCAGCCCGGAAGGCGGCGCCTCGCGGCTTCAGCCGAATGGCTCCGAGCGGGCGGGACTCCAGGCCCGCCCGGTTGCACCGCCGCCCATAATAGGCCCTCGCCCGGGTCCCCGCGGCCCCGGCACCACCCGCAATCCCTCCCCCCGGCCCGCCTCACGGCTGACGGAAGAGAACATGGGCTTTTTCTCGTTTTTCTCCAGGAATAAGAGAGCCGCCGCGCCGCCCCCGCAGGACGGGGAAGAGACCGGGGCGGCAGACGCCGCCGCGCCGCCCGGGGAGGGCCGGGACGCGCCGGAAGCTGGCGGCCCCTATACCCGGGATGCGGACGGACGCGGGGAGGTGACCGAGTCCGCCGAAGGCTGGACGCAGCCTGCAGTCAAGGCGGACGGCCGGGAGGATACCGATCCCGAGGCCAGGAAGCGGGAGGCCGAGCGGAAGCTCCTGGAAGAGCTCGACTCCATGCTCGCGGAAGACGGGGCCGAAGACGCCGAGAAGGGCGACGACGCGGACCCTGGCGCGCCCTCCGAAGAAACCGGCCCCGGCGCCGGATCTCCCGACGCTCCCTCGGAAATGCCCGGCAGCGCAAACGATTCTCGGCACGTTTCCGCAAGTACCCGTGAAATTTTCGGCGAATCCCTGTACTCCGCCCGGGATGCGACCGGCGACGCTGACGATTCCCCCGAAGTTTCCGCGGAATCCCCCGACGCCGCCGAATCCCAGGACTCGTCCGCCGAATCCGCCGGGGTTCCGGCCGGAAAGGCGGCGGAAGCCGAAGGCGATGCTCCGCATGCCGCCGAGGCCGATGCCGGAAAGAAGAGGGAGATCGAGGAGAGTCTCCTGAGCCAGCTTGAGGCGCTCATCGGCGACGGCGACGGCGAGGACGAGGCGGCGGTCCTGGAAGCCGAGCGCCTGAGGAAGAAGGAGGCGGAGGACAGGCTCCTGAGCGAGCTGGAGTTCCTTTTGAGCGATGAGGATGAGGCCGAAGATGTCGGGGAAGGCGGAGCGGCAGCCGGGCCCGGGCACGCCGGAGGCCCACGGCGGCCGGAACGCGCCGACTCGGGTCAGGAAACCGCCGACGCCTCCGGCCCGGAAGACGCCTCCGGCGATGCTGAAGACGCCTCCGGCGACGCTGAAGACGGCGCCGACGTGACCGGAGACGGCCCGCGTGGCCCGTTCGCGGGCAAGGCCGAAGGGGCCGGGGCGGCCTCCGCCGATGCCGGCTCCCACGTCGACGCCGACGGGGAGCTTCCGCCGCTCCCTTCCCCCGAGACCGAGCTGGGCCAGCTCAGATCGCTTCTCCTTGAGCGGGAGATACGCCAGATAGACCGCCTTGAAGGCACGGTCCATGACTCCCAGGCCCTGGCCCAGGCGATCTCCAGGGTCATCACCGAGGCGATCCTGCTCCGCTCCAAGCGCGACGACAAGCTCCTGACCGTCCTCGGCCCCACCGTCGAGACCATCGTCACCTCGTCGGTGCGCAGGAGCCCGGAGACCATCGCGAACCAGATCTTCCCGGTGATCGGCCCGGCCATCCGGCGCTTCATCTCCGACACCTTCATGAGCATGCTCCAGTCGCTCAACAGCACCCTGGAGATGAGCCTCTCGCTCAAGGGCCTCAAATGGAGGCTGGAGGCCTGGAGGGTCCACAAGCCCTTCAGCGAGATCGTGATGCTCCACACGCTCCTCTACCACGTGGAGGAGATCTACCTCATCCACGCGGAGAGCGGGCTCATTCTGGACCACATCATCTACGAGGGCGGCGAGAGCCGGGACGCGGAACTCGTGGCCGCGATGTTCACCGCCATCCGGGACTTCATCCGCGACAGCTTCTCGGTGGGCCAGAAGGAGCAGCTGGACAACCTGCGCTTCGGGGAGCGCACGATCTTTCTGCAGAGGACCGAAATGGTCTTCATGGCCGCCGTGGTCCGCGGGAACCCGCCCGCGGCCCTGGGCCGCGACCTCCAGGACGCCCTGGAGCTCATGGCGGTCAACTCCGCCGAGGACCTGGAGCGCTTCAAGGGGGACCCCGCGCCCTTCCGCAAGAACCGCTCCTTCTTCCAGCCTTTCCTCGAGGCCCGTTACGAGGACAAGCCACGCAAGCTCCCCTTCGCCATACGCTTCGCGCCCCTGGCCGCCGTGCTCCTCCTGGTCGCGTTTCTGGGCGTCAGGACATGGAACGCCCGCGAGGCCCGCGAGGACGCGGACAGGCAGGCGCGCATCGTGACGGACGTGTCGCTCATGCACCTGGAGGCGAGGCGGGCCATGCGCAGCCAGGCCGACCGCGTGGCGGACCGCCTGGACGAGGAGCCGGGCCTCTCCGCCAGCGCCATCCGGGAGCTGCCCGGCACCGGCTACGAGATGACCGTCTTCAAGGACGATCTGGCCGCCGACCCCTTCGAGATCCTCAGGTCCATGGAGGGCATCAGCCACGGCTCCTTCAAGCTGATAATAGCCCCCTACGTCTCGACCGACCGCGAGATAGTCTCCCGGAAGGTGGACAAGTTCATCAAGGTCCCGGAAGGCGTCGCCCACGTCTTCGACAACGACTCGGGCACCCTCAAGTTCTCCGGGACCGCCTCGCGCGGCTGGATCCGGGACGTCCAGCCGCAGGCGCTCTCCATCTCGGGCGTGAACAGCGTGG
Organism: Deltaproteobacteria bacterium; assembly: GCA_031263485.1. Taxonomy (GTDB): domain Bacteria; phylum Desulfobacterota; class Desulfarculia; order Adiutricales; family Adiutricaceae; genus JAIRZX01. Next base: position 5,165 of record JAISFS010000291.1, read on the forward strand.
ACCTCTCCGAGGTGCGCGATCCCGACAACGCCGCCGCCCAGGAGCTCCAGGCGAAAATCAACGGCACGGTCATCCACTTCCCCATGGGCGGCGCCCAGCCCGTGCCCGAGGACGCGGCGCTCTTCGAGGAGACCGTCGCCAACCTCAAGGCCCTGGGGACCCTGGCCGACAAGATGGGCGTGGCCCCGACCCTCACCCTCTACGGCCACGCCGACTGCGTGGGCACGGATCTCCGCAACTACGAGCTTTCCCTGGAGCGCACCAAGACCGTAGCGGCCAGGCTCTACATCGCGGGCTCACGGATGTCGGTCGTCACGGTAAACATGGGCGCGGAGTCATCCCAGGCGGAGGCGGCGGAAGCGGCGGCGACCGGCCAGTCGCCCGTCGGCGGCCAGGACGATGCCGCGACCGCCGCCATGCCTCCCCCCGCCCCGCCCTGCCCCCCGACGGGCAACCCCGACAGCCGCAGGCTGGAGTTCAGGGTGAGGCTGGGGGATGAGAAGGACGCCACCGAGATCGCCACCGAAGCCGCAGCCCAGGCAATGGAGGCGTCCGTCCTGGAGGAGCCCGGGGATGGGGAAACCGATGCCGGGGAATTCGGAAACGGGGCCTAAGGCGTCCCGACGGGGCCACTCCGGCAACTTTGCCGAAGTTTGGTGACTTGTGCGGGTTCGGGGCCCGCCGGATCGGAGGCCCATCACCCGTTTCCGGGGCCTCGGACGCGCCGACGGCGCAAATCCGGGCAACGGACGCCTCTCACGCCATCCCGCCCCTTTCCTCCGCCTGACCTTCCGGCGGACGGTCCGCCCCCGTCCCGACCGTGAGCCCGGCGGCGGCAGATTTCACGACTCCGGCCGCCATCGCAGGCTTCGATTCCTCCGTTACCGCCCGCATCTTCAGCTTCCCCCAGTCGCCCTCACAAATCACGTCCGCCTAAGCCGGCGGAGCTTCCGGCGGCCTTGTAGCCTCAGGCGGTCGCCTTGCTCAGGGAGCGGACCGCACCGGATTCAACCTAATGACCACGGACAGAATTCAGAACCCTCCCCCCGGCAAGGCACCTTCCGCCGATGCCGACGGAGGCTCCGCCAGACCGCCATTCCGCCCCGACCGTCCCTTCGGTTCCGGGCCCGCGAATCCCGACGGCGGCCCCGTTCCGTGCCCTGAAAACCCCGCTTCACGCCCCTCAACCCCCCGCCGCCCCTTCCTGGTGCGGCACGCCACCGCGTTGCTGGGGGCCTCCGTCCTCCTGGCCTCCGCCGTCTGCCTCTGGAACCGCTCGGAGGACCTGGCCCAGGCGGTCAGGGAATCCGACAACCACCTCACCCGCATGGAGAAGGCCGACTTGAACCGCAGACTGTACCTCGCGGAGGTGGATGAGGCCGCGGCGTGCCTGGACGGCGAGCCGGGACTCGCAGTGGCGCGGATAAGGCCCGTCGCGGGCGGGGATTTCGAGATCACGGTGCTGAAGGACCCCATGGCCAGGGACCCCGAGATGATCCTGGCCCGGGAAGGCAATGGCCCCAAGGGGATCTTCCGGATAAGGACAAGGCCCTTCCTCTCCGCGGACCCGGCAATGACGCTCTATCGGGCCGAGCAGCTCCTCAGTCTGCCCCCGGGGACCCGCGCGGCCTTCGACGCGGAGACCGGACTCCTCACCCTCTCCGGCGAGGCGCCGCTGGGCTGGATTCAGGAGGCGCTCAGGATGGCGCCCTTCGTGCCGGGCGTGTTGAGGGTCGCGTCGGACGGCCTCCGCGACCCCCGGGAGGCCAAGGCGGCGGCGCTTCTCGACCAGGCCGACGGCCTCGTCCTGCATTTTCCGGACGGAAGCCGGGACACTTCCGACCGGGACATCCTCGCGGCGGCGACGGGGAGCCTTAAGGCCCTCGCCCGGCTGGCCGTGGAGATGGAGACGACCTTGAACGTCTATGTCTACGCCCGGCCGGACCGCGGCCAGGAAGCCCCGGAGTCCCCCGGGGCCTCAGAGGCGTCGGAGGCGGGCCGGCTGCTGGCCGTCGACCGTGCGGAAGGCGTCGCGCGGACGCTCGCGCAGGCGGGGGTGCTCGCGGACTTCAAGGCCTTCGGGTCTTACGGCGGACCCTTCGCGGGCCCGGGCCCGGGCGTCCGGGCCGCCTCCGCCGCCGGGCTCGCCGTCCTGCGCGCCCGGCTCGGGGACGGCAGGGGGCTCCATGCCCCGGACTCCGGATGCCCGTACCCGGGCCCCTGGGGGGCACCGGAGTGCCCGGAGAAGCCGGATCCGCCGGCGGTCCGGGGTCCCCATACGGACGGCGCCGACCCTGGCTCCGGATCCGCGGACGCGGACATGAACCCCTGAAACCGGCCTTCCGCCTGAAGCCTGCCTTCCGAATGCACGGCAAGGGATCGGGGCCCGAAAGGGCGCGAAAGGCACCGGAAAACGCCTCAAACCCCGGAAAAAGCTTCTAATCGGTCGCGAAACGCTTTATAAGGGACTCCAGACGACCTTGCCGGCGGCTTGCGGGGGCCGCGCCGGACAGTCGGCCGAAAGGGCCTCCGGACGGCCCCGCCGGGCACGGGGCCGATGCCGCGCCCGGCGGCCTTCCGCTTCACAAGCGGGAGGTCCGGGGCTATAATGTCTTACCTCATTTTCCGCCTTCCGGCGGCGCGGAGCGGCAGCGCCGCAGGGGGCGGGGCGGCAATCGGCCCCGTCGGCCAGACGCCAGCGGCAGAACCCCAGAACCACTGAACGGCGCCGGGAGCGGGGGCCTTCAAGGCTTCGCCCGGCGCGGCCTCGGGCGCCGCCCGGGCCCGGAACGGCGAAATGATCAACAAGAAAATCTGCATGCTGGGCGCCTTCTGCGTCGGCAAGACCGCGCTCGTACGCCAGTATGTGAGCTCCATCTTCTCCGACAACTACCTCTCCACCGTCGGGGTGAAGATAAGCAAGAAGATTGTGTCCGAGGAGGAAGGGGGCGTGTCCCTCGTGCTCTGGGACATGGAGGGGCAGGACAACTACTCCACCGTCAACCTGAGCTACCTGAGGGGCGCGAACGGCCTCCTGTTCGTCGTGGACGGCACCCGGGGGGAGTCGCTCTCGATCGCCTTGAAGCTCCGCAACGAGTCAATCAAGATCCTGGGCAGGGGGGTGCCCGGCTACTTCCTCATCAACAAGGCCGACCTGGAGTCCGAGTGGGAGATAACCGACAAGGTGCTCCGGTCGCTGGAGTCCAAGGGCGTGAAGATCATCAAGACCAGCGCCAAGACGGGGCTCAACGTCGAGCGGACCTTTTCCGAGCTCACGCTCGCCATGATGGAGCAACATTGACCGATACCCCAGAACGGCCCCCGTACGCCCAAGACGGCGGCGCATTGGGCTTCGAGTTCCTGAACTTCCTCGAGTACGCCCTCCTGCGTCGGGTGGAGCCCATGCACTACGAGTTCTACGGGAGCCCCCCGGAGTTCTACACCCGGATCTTCACCTCCGGCGGCGAGACCCCGAGGCTGGACAACCCCTGGGACCACTCCTTCATGCTGGAGTACTTCCTTCTGGACGCCGAGGAATTCTTTGACCGCAACCCTGCCCCGGGCGAGAAGATCAACTCCGGCATCTGGCTCGAGACCGCCGAGAAGACCTCCGAGGAGGTTCCCCTCATCGCGAAGGCCTGGCAGCTCCGAGGCGAGCAGGTCATCTCCATCCAGGTGATCCACGAGGAGTACGCGGAGAGGCTCAGGATCCTCCGGAAGGCCCGCCACGAGCTGATCGAGCGGCGCAAGATCTCCAGCGCCCTCAACACCTTCAAGAAGAAGGCCCTCTTCGACGCCATGACCAAGCTCTACAACAAGGGGAGCTTCATGGACATCCTCCAGGAGCAGGTGGACAAGTTCAGGACCTACACGCCCACCATGGCGCTCTTCATCATAGACGTCGACCACTTCAAGAGCGTGAACGACACCCTGGGGCACCTGGCGGGCGACTCCATCCTCATCCAGGTGGCGGATCTCCTGAAGGGGTCGCTCCGCAAGAGCGACTACCCCGCCCGCTACGGCGGGGACGAGTTCACGGTCATCGCCCCGGACACCAACACCGAGCAGTCCCAGAAGCTCGCGGAGAAGCTCCGCAAGCGTGTGCTCGCCCACGACTTCAACACCGGGAACATCCAGGTCTCCATCTCCGTGGGCTACACCATCTACCGCCCCGGCGAGCCCCTGGACAGCTTCATCCGCCGCGCCGATCTGGCGCTCTACGACGCCAAGGAGGCAGGCCGCAACTGCTCCTGCTTCCGCGACCCCTGGCTCATCGACGACGAGGAGGTGGACGGCGGCCCGCAACGCGCGGAGACGCCCCCGCCCGAAGCCACCCGCCCCATGGACGCCGACAGCGGGAGCGGGCTGGACCTCGACCAGGACGATCTGGACGACAGCCCCGCCGACCGCTAGGCGACCGCCCGGGCGGAGAGTCCCGGCCTGCGTCCGTTCTCGCCGCCCCGTCCGGACGCCCAGGCGGTCAGGTCGGGCAACCAAGGCTTTAGCCCTGGCCTTATAGGCCTTGACCTTTCCCTTTAACCTTTGGTTTCGGTCCTCCTGGCCTTGCCGGACCGCCCGCCGCCCTTCGCGGCTTCCCTCTTGAACCTCAAGCCGCAACACGCCGTCCGGCGCCTTTCATGTTCCCCGGACTTTTCCCCTCGCCTTGCCCTTTCCACGCCCTGCCATGACATGCCTGCCCCGATTTGGACCGGTTAGGCCAACGTCCGTCCGCCCGGTAGGTTATTGGTCTTGAAACGCCTCCTGCAGAAAGGTATTTCCGAGCCAGTCCGACAGCCTTTCCTAACCGGTGTCAACGACTTAATCATAAAACGTTTCTTGGGCATCACAGCGTTGCGTACGCATCATATTGCGATGCCCAAAAAAAAATTCAAGCGCCGGGGTGTTAAAAATCAACATGATCGTGCAAGGGGGGGCGGCCTTTGATAAACTGTTGCCATCATCGATTTTATTCTCAAGGAAGCTCTGTTCTCCTGAATTAAGTCCAGACATTGCTTTCGGAAGCCTTTCCGAGCCCGTCGGAAGCCTTTCCGAGCCAATATCAACAACCTAATGAAGTTGATGACTAATAAGTCCTTGGCAACATTATTTTTTTTGGCAAAACTAAGTCATCCTGCCTCAAGCTGTTGATGATAGACTTTCCGAACCAATGTCAACAGCTTAAGTCGGAAAATAACAGTTTTCGAAAATTAATATTAGTTATATCAACGGCTTGCTAGACCGCAGCTTCTTTTAAGTCGTTGACATTGCTTCCCGAAGCGTCCGAAAGCCTTCCCGAAGCGTCCGAAAACCTTTCCGCGCCGCCGCAGGCGGCACCCGTTTCCAGGCAAGGGAGCCGTCACCCGGCTGAAAGGCGCCGCAAGGCGCGACCTTCAACACCTGATCCGGACAATGCCGGCGTAGGGAGCCTGAAAGCCCTCCCCATCAAGGGGAAGCGGCCCTGGCGCCCCCGTGCGCATCAAGGAGCTTCCCCTGACCACCTCAGACTTCCGCCAGACACCCCTTTCCGCCCCCGAACGCCCTCCCGGCGGACCCGTCCCGGACCCGACCGTCGGGCAGGCCGGTGCCCCGGGCGGAGAATGCCTTCCCTTCAGGACTTTCCCGCTCAAGACCGCCATGACCTGCGCCAGCTCCGATTCGGGCGGCGGGGCGGGCATCCAGGCGGACCTCAAGACGTTCGCGGCGCTGGGGGTCTTCGGCTTCTGCGCCATCTCGGCCGTCACCGCCCAGAACTCCCACGAGGTGACGGACATCCACCCGGTCGAGGCGGCTTCCTTCCGCGCGCAGCTGGAGGCCGTGGCCGACGATTTCGCGATCGACGCCATCAAGGTCGGGCTCATCGGAAGCCGCGCCCACGCCATGGATCTCTCGGAGTTCCTGGAAAGACGGGCCGGCCGGATCCCGGTGATTGTGGACCCGGTGATGGTGAGCGCCGCAGGGCACGCGTTTCTGGACGCGGGCGACCTGGACGCCCTGAAACGCGTGCTCCGGCACGCCATGCTGGCCACCCCAAACGTACCCGAGGCGGAGAGCCTCTCGGGCATGGAGATCCGCTCCCCGCAGGACGCGGCCCGGGCCGGGGCCAGGATCCTGGCGCTGGGCCCCAGAAACGTCCTGGTGAAGGGCGGTCACCTCGAAGGCCCGCTCGCGGAGGACGTGCTGGTGGGCGAGGACGCGGGGGACGGTCTCACCCTCTCCCTCCCCCGGCAGGATACCCGCAACACCCACGGGACCGGCTGCACCCTGTCGTCGGCGATAGCCGCCTTCCTGGCGCGGGGGATGACCCTCCCGGACGCGGCGGGAGAGGCCAAACGCTACGTGTGGGAAGCCATGCGCCCCGAAGTCGCGCCCGATCTGGGCGGCAGGGGATCCGGCCCGCTGAACCACCTCTGCCGCTACTACGGGTTCGCGAAACGCTCCGGGCGCCCCTGAAGGTTTCGGTGGGCCGATGCCTTTGGCCTGCCCCGAAGCCCGATGCCCTGACCGGGGACCTCCGCCACTCGGGCGGTATACCTCAGGCCCCAAGATCCCCGGGGTCAGACCCCGAACCCATGGCCCGCAGGGCGCGGCGAGGCCCCGAAACCTCGCGGCGCCAGGATTCCCGGCGGTCGGCTTCCCGGCGGTCGCCTTCCCGGCATCGCGCCCCCGCGCCTTACGCCCCCTCGGCCCGCCGCCCGGTCTAACCCCATCCGCCCGAAAAGGGCCACATCCCCGAAGGAGCCCCACATGACCAAGACGGTCAACGGAAAGATAGACAGGCTGGTCTGGGACGCCGTCCGCAGGACACGGCCGCTAACCCTGTGCCTCACCAACTTCGTGACGGTGACAGACTGCGCCAACGCCATCCTGGCCGTGGGGGGCGCCCCCGTCATGACCCTGGACGAGAACGACGCCCGCGAGCTGGCCGAGGCGGCCTCCTCCGTGGTCCTGAACACCGGCACGGTGAACGCCTTCCAGCTGGCGGCCATGCTGGGGGCGGGCCGCGCCGCCCGCAAGGCCTCACGTCCGGTCCTGCTGGACCCGGTGGGCTGCGGGGCCACCCGCATGAGGATGGATGCCGCCAGGAGGATCCTGGAAGAGGTGGGGCCCTCCATCGTCCGCTGCAACGCCTCCGAGATACTGGCCCTGGAGGCCGCGACCGGCGGCGCCGGCAAGAAGGCGGCCAGATACCAGAGGGGCGTGGACGCCGGGGGCTCCGAGACCATGGCCCAGATCGAGGAGGCCGCGCAAAATGTCTCCGAGCGCTTCTCCTGCGTGGTGGCCGTCTCCGGCGAGACCGACGTGATCGCCCAAGGCAAGATGCTTTCCTCCATCTCCGGCGGGACCGTCATGCTCACCAAGGTGACGGGAACCGGCTGCATGTTGAGCTCGCTTGCGGGAACCTGCCTCGGGGCCCTACCGGACAAGCCCGTCGGCACCTCGATAGCCGCCATGAACGCCATGAAGGAGGCAGGGGAGCGGGCGGAGGCCAAGCTCTCGGCCCCCGGTAACCTGGGCGAGTTCCGGTCCAGGCTCTGCGACGAGCTCGCTGACATAGCCGTCTCGTAGGCTCCCTGGTCCGGTCCCGAGCCTCTCGGGCATACCCGCCGGTCCCGTTCCCTTACGGGCGCGCGGAGCCTCTCCAGGACCCCGACTGGTATCCCGCTTCAGGGACGGCACGCCGCCCGCCGTTCCGAACGGCTTCCGCCCGGCCAGGGCCGAGCGCCGCGGCGCGCCCGGATCGTGTCCTGCCAGTTCCCCGAAGCGCCCGTTTGAGCCAGGAACGCCGGTCGACGATCGCGAACGCGCGTCCGCAACCTGCCGCAAAGGCAGGCCCCGTCCGGGCCGCCTGAGAGCCAAGCGGCACCGGCCGCCGCACGGCTTGTCCCTGACACGCGTTTCCGAGCTCACGCCTGGCTCCGGGAAGCCCTGGCCGCTCCCGGGCATCCGCCCTCGCCGCTTGAGCCGGAAGGCTTCGCGCAACAAACGGTCCGCGGCGGGCGGACGGTCACGGCAACGGAACGTTCCGCGCGGGCCCGAAAGAAAAAACGAAAGGCTTGACTTGAAATGATAAAGAAGAAGTCGATAAACTCCGCGCTGAGGCTCACCCTGGTCATAGGCAAGAAGGACGCGGGCGAGAGGGGCGTGAGGGAGACGGCCGAAAGCGCCTTCCGGGGCGGGGCCACAGCGCTGCAGCTCCGGGAGAAGTCGCTGGGGGACCGGGAATTCTTCGAGGAGGCCCTGGAGCTCGCGGCTCTGTGCCGCGAGCACGGCAAGCTCTTCATAGTGAACAACCGCCTGGACATTGCCATGGCGGTCCGGGCCGACGGGGTGCATCTGGGGGAGGACGACATCCCGGTGGAGGCGGCCGCCGCCATAGTCCCGAAAAGGACCCTCGTCGGCTTCAGCGCCTCGAGCCCGGAGGCCGCCAGGAAGGCCGTCCTGGCAGGCGCGGACTACCTGGGCGTGGGGGCGGTGTTCCCGTCCCCCTCCAAGCCCGAGTGCCCGGTCATGGACACTGGGACGATAGCCTCCATCGTCGCGCTGCGCCAGCCGACCGTGGGCATAGGCGGAATCACCGTCCAGAACTCCAATCTGGCCTGGGCTCACGGGTTCAACGGCTTAGCCCTCATCTCCGCGATCTGCGGCGCCCCGGACCCCGCCGAGGCCGCGCGGAATGTCCTGAGCGGCTGCGTCTGAAGGCCCGCGAGCGAGGCGCAGAAAACGTTCCGCCGCCCAACGCCGAGACGCGCCGGGCGGCGACGTTCCCCTCCCCGGCACGAATCGGCCGAAGGCCCTCGCCCGGCGAAAGACCCCCGGCCGGGCGCCCCGCGCTCCGGCATTCACCGACGTCAGGGCATTGCGGGGCCGTCCCGCGGGACCCCTGAGCCGCGGAAGGCCGTCGGGCGCCGGGGTCCGGGAAGACTTCGGGACCGCGGCGACGCAGGAGGCCGTCAGGGTTCCGGGCCGGAAAGGGCCGCATGGCTTCAAGCCACAGTATGGCTTTAAGCCGCAGTATGGCTTCAGGCCACAGCATGGCTTCAAGCCGGGGAAGGCCTCATGCGTCAGGGCACGGGAACGGCTTAAGGATCTCCGGGGCCCGGCCGCCCTGCCCGCCCTGCCCGCCCCGTTCCGTCAGCCGCCGTCCGCCCCGTTCGGGTCGCGTTCGGGCAGCGCGGCCTCCCAGGGCGCCCCGTGGGCCTCCTCGTAGCGGCGGATCTCCGGCTCCAGGGCCAGCGCGGCGGCAATGTCGTCCCGGCCCTCAAGAAGCTTCTCCCGCTTGAAGGGATCTATCTCGAACTCCCGCGTCCAGCCGTCGGACCCCGTAAGCGTCCGTTTCTCGAGATCCACGGTGATGGCGTAGCCCTCGTTCTCCCTGATCCGGCGGATGAGCTCCCTGGTCTCGGCCAGCGGCAGCTGGACCAGAAGGAGCCCGATCTTCAGGCTGTTGCCGCTGAAGATGTCCGCGAAACCGGCGGCCACGACCGCCTTGAAGCCGTAGTCCTGGATGGCCCATGCCGCGGCTTCGCGGCTGGAGCCGCCCCCGAAGTTGTCAAGGGACACCAGCACCCCGGCGCCCTTGTATCGGGGCGCGTTCAGGACGAAGGAGGGGTCCTCTTTCCCGTCGCCCGTGAACCTCAGATCGTTGAAGAGATGGACCCCGTAACCGTGACGGTCGATGCGCTTCAGAAACTGCTTGGGTATGATGAGATCCGTGTCCACGTTCGAGCGGTCCAGGTAGGCGGCCACGGCGGTGAAGGTGCTGAAGGGTTGCATGCGTTAAGGCCTCTGGGTTCTTGATGCCGCCCGCGCGGGCGGGCGCTTAATTCTAGCCCAAATCCGGGGCGTTGGAAAGCGTCTTTCCCTCGCGTCCCTGCCGCGTCGCCCGCCCGCAACCCGAGAGATATCGGGGGATTCGGAGGCGCGAGGCGGGCCGCCGCGGCCATACCCGTACAGGGCGGACGCTTGACGCCGTCCAAGCTCTCCGCGGGGAAAGACGACGACGTTGGCCGGCGCTTCCCTTGCCTGTGCGAGGCGAAACAGGCGGCACAGGCCGAACCGGCGGCGACGGCCAAGCCGACTGCTCTACGGGGATGACGGAATGACCAAGGCCTGACCGGCGCCAGGGCCAGCGGACCGGCCCCAGGGCCAGCGGACCGGCGCCCAGGGCCAGCGGACCGGCGCCCAGGAAAGGCCGTTGCCGACGGCTAGGGCTGATGATGCCCTGCCCGAGGCCGTTGCCGGGAGAAAAGGATGATGCCCGGCCCAAGCCGATGCCAGGGCTTAAGGCCTGTGCCAAGGCAAGGGCCGCGGCGGACATCGATTATGGCGGCGGACCGCCCGCCAAAGTCCCGTTCGCCGGGTCCTGGCGGCCCGCAGTGTCACGGACCCCGCCGCCGCCGGCTTGCGGACGGGCCGATCGGACCACGATTCGGTCCGGACCCTGCGGCCGGTTTCCCGTCCGTCCGCCTCCCCGCGGGGACTCCATCCCCGGATTCCCTTCCGTGCCGGGCGAACCCAAAATTATTTGGCGGCAACTCCAAGCTTATGTTAGAATACTCCGTCAGAAAGCGGCCTTTCCGGTCGCCTCCAGGACGCGCCCATCCCCCGGGCCCCTCCCGTGGGCCCCGTCAGCCCCTATCAGGCCATCCCTTGCGGGGCAATTCATAATAATCTCAAGCGCCCGTCACCCTATCCCCGTCCCGGCATCCCAGCGCCCCTCACGCCAGGAGCCGTTGGCCGGGCCGCAGGCACCGCCCGAGGCGGTCGCCCAGACGGCCCCTGATGCCCGCCCCCGGGCTTGAAGGGCCCTTCCGGCCCCGCCCGGGACCGCCTTCCCGCCGCCTTCACTCCCCCCGGTCGGGGCCCCAGCCGCCCCCGGCCGCCGCCGAAAGCTCTTCGGGACACCCGGCCTCTGCCGGGGCGCCCCGGACCGGGCCGCTCGACAGCGCCCCCGGACCCCCGGCAGGGCCAGCGCCCTTCGGACGGACGGCACAACCCTAAGACACGGTACCCGCGCCATGCGCCTCTCCGCGCGGCCCTCAGGCGCCCTTGCGGGCCCCCCGGGGCCCGGAACGGCCGGCCCGGGGCAGGATAGCGAACTGACACCCCCTATGAGTCTAAGCGATATAGCCCCTGCGGGGGCCCTGTTCCCGGGCCTGGACATCGGCTCGGTCTCGGTGAAGCTCGCCCTCCTGGGCGCCGACGGAACCCTCGCCGCGAGCCGTTACGTCCGGCACCACGGCAGGCCATTCAGCGCGCTCCTCACCGCATTGGAGGAGATCGCGGGCGACTGCCCCCTGGATCTCATGCACTCGCCCCGGGTGGCCGGGAGTTCCGCCGCGCTCGCGGCGGAGCTTCTGGGGGGCCGCGCCGTGGGCGAGGTGACCGCGCTCACCGTCGCCGCCCGCGAGCGGGCCCCGAGCGCCAAGGCCCTCATCGACATAGGCGGGGAAGACACCAAGGTCCTGTGGTTTTCCGGCGCGGGGGGCTTCGCCCTCTCCGACTTCGCGATGAACGCGCTGTGCGCCGCGGGCACGGGCTCTTTCCTGGACCAGCAGGCCCACCGCCTGGGCTTCGGCATCGCCGACTTCGGGGCCCTGGCCCTGAATTCCGAGGTGCCCCCCCGGGTCGCGGGCCGCTGCAGCGTCTTCGCCAAGAGCGACATGATCCACCTCCAGCAGTCCGCCACGCCGGACTACGAGATAATCTACGGGCTGTGCCTGGCCATGGCCCGGAGCATCAAGAGCGGCCTCGCCAAGGGCAAGGACCTGGCGGCGCCGGTGCTCTTCACCGGCGGGGTCGCCGCCAACCCCGGCCTTCTGAGGGCGCTTCGCGAGATCCTCGGGCTCAAGGCCGAAGGCGCGCTGGTGGTGCCCCCCGAGCACTTCGTGTTCGGCGCCCTGGGCGCCGCCGCGATGGGCCGTCTCGAGGAGGCCGGCTCGGACCCGCAGGGGCTGGATCTGGCCAGGCTCAGGGAATTTCTGGACTCCCCCCGGGAACCCCCGCGGCGCCAGCCCCGCCTGGCCAGGAGGGCGCAGACCCCCAGGCAGACGGACTTCGACTGGAGCGCCGTCGATCCCGCCGAGCCCATCCCGGTCTACGTGGGTGTGGACGTGGGGTCGGTTTCCACCAACGTGGCCCTGGTGCGCGAGGACGGGACCCTCGCCGCCCGGGTCTACATCCCCACGGCGGGAAGGCCCCTGGAGGCCATCACCCGCGGCTTCTCGCTGCTGCCCCCCGAGGCCCCGGACCGCGTGAAGGTCCTGGGCGTCTGCACCACCGGCTCCGGTCGCTACCTGTCGGCCGACTTCATCGGCGCGGACATGACGGTAAACGAGATAACCGCCCAGGCGACCGCCGCCGTCGCCATCGACCCGGAGGTGGACACCATCTTCGAAATCGGCGGACAGGACTCCAAGTACGTCTCGCTTTCCGGGGGGGTCATCACGGACTTCATGATGAACAAGGCCTGCGCCGCGGGCACCGGATCGTTTCTGGAGGAGCAGGCCGACAAGCTGGGGCTCTCGATCAAGGGGGAATTCGGCGAGAGGGCGCTCGCATCCGAGAGCCCGGTGCATCTGGGCGAGCGCTGCACGGTCTTCATGGAATCGGATCTGGTCCATCACCAGCAGAACGGCGTGAGCCTGGAGGACCTGACCGCGGGGCTCTGCCACGGCATAGTCGCCAACTACCTGGGCCGCGTGGTCGAGACCCGCAAGATCGGCGAGAAGGTGTTCTTCCAGGGCGGCACCAGCTTCAACGAGGGCGTGGCCGCGGCCTTCGAGAGCCGCCTGGGCCGCCCCGTGACCGTCCCGGACAACGCGGACGTGACCGGGGCCGTGGGCGCCGCCCTCATCGCCAGGGACCGCCGGGACTGGAAGGAGTCCAGGTTCGCGGGATTCGACCTCACTAAGCGGCCCTACGAGATCAAGAGCTTCGAGTGCTCCCACTGCGCCAACCGTTGCGAGATCCGCAAGGTCACCGTGGCGGGCGGCACCCCCTTCTTCTACGGGTCGCGCTGCGACCGCTGGGAGGAGGACGGCGGCGCGGCCCGCCGCGCCGCCCGGGACATGCCGGATCTGTTCGCGTACCGCACCGGGCTCTGCTTCGGCGCCCCTGAAGTCGACGAGTGCGGCTACGGCGAGGCCCCTGGCCAGCGTCCTTGGAAGGGCTCGGTCGGGCTCCCGCGCACCATGTTCTTCGCCGAGCTGGGCCCGTTCCTGTCGACCTTCGTGGCGGCGCTGGGATACAGGCCCGTCTGGTCCAGCCCCACCAACAAGTCCACGATCCACAAGGGCTGCGAGAGGACCTTGGGCGAGTTCTGCTTCCCCATAAAAAGCGCCCACGGGCATCTCCTCGAGCTAGCGGGGATGGGGGTGGACCACATCTTCCTTCCGTCCCTCGTGAACATGCCCGCCGCCGCCCCGGCCAACGGGGAAGCCCCCGCCGGGCGCCGCCCCGGAAACGGCCGGGCGGAGGTAAACGCTCGGGGCGCCGGAAAAGCCTGGGCGGACGGGAACGTCCGGGCGGACGGAAACCCCAATGCCGACGACGGCGGGGAGGGATCCGGGAACGGCAGGGCGGGCGGGTACTGCCAGGCGGACGGGAACGGCAGGGCGGACGGAAACCCCAATGCCGACGACGGCGGGGAAGGATCCGGAAACGGCAGGGCTGCCGGGTACTGCCAGGCGGACGGGAACGGCCAGGCGGGCGGGAAAAGCCGTGCCGACGGCGAGGGTTCCGGGAACGGCAGGGCGGACGGGAACGGCAGGGCGGACGGGAAAAGCCGTGCCGCAGTCGAGGGTTCCGGGAACGGCAGGGCGGCTGGGAACGGTCACGACCGCGCGAACGGCGAGGACCGCCGGACCGCCCCGGACAACGCCGCCTGTCCCTACGCCCAGTCGCTGGCCTTCACCGCCCCGGCGGCGCTGGACCTGGAGGAGCCATTCCTCATCCGCGGGCCGATCTTCTTCGGCGAGGGGGAAAGGCCGCTTCTGGACTCGCTCGCGGGCATCGCCGAGAAGTTCGGGGCCACCCGCCGCGAGGCGGTCCGGGCCCTGAAACTGGCCAAAAAAGCCCAGGAGAGCTTCCAGCAGAAGCTCGAGGAAAAGGGCAGGGAGGCGCTGGCGGAACTTCCGCCGGACAAGGTGGCCATGGTCGTGGTGGCCAGGCCATACAACGGCTTCGACCCCGGCCTGAACCTCAGGCTGAACGAGAAGCTCGCGGCGCTGGGGGTCCTGGGCGTGCCCATGGACTTCCTGCCCCTGGGCTTTTCCGGGGACGAGCCCGCCGGCCACTACTGGCGCTACGGCCAGAAGATCACCCGCGCGGCCCAGATCGTGGCCGGCAGGGACGATCTGGAGGCCCTCTACATCTCCAACTTCGGCTGCGGCCCGGACTCCTTCATCCTGCACTTCTTCCGCAACATCCTGGGACCCAAGCCGTTCCTGGAGATTGAGATAGACGAGCACAGCTCCGACGTGGGCGCGGTCACGCGCCTGGAGGCGTTCCTGGACTCGCTCGCGGCCCGCAAGGCCCGCGGCGCCGCGCCCGCGGACGGCGCCCCGGCCTGGTCCAGCCGTCTCTCCATCATCACCGGCCCCAAGCGCGGCCAGACCATCTACCTGCCCCCCATGTGCGACCACACGCGGACGCTCACCGCGGCCCTCCGGGCCGCGGGCCTGGAAGCCGAGGCGCTTCCCGCCTCCGACGGCGCCACGGTGGAGCTGGGGAGGTCGCAGACCTCCGGCAAGGAGTGCTACCCCCTTATCCTCACCGTGGGGGACTTCCTGAAGCTCACCTCGCGACCGGGCTTCGATCCGGCCAAGTCCGCGCTCTTCATGCCCTCCTCCAACGGCCCCTGCCGCTTCGGGCAGTACAGCCGCTACCTCTCGCTGGTCTTCAAGCGCCTGGGGCTCAACGACGTGGAGATCCTCTCCCTGGACCAGACCGGGGGCATGTACGACCGCCTCGACGAGGCGGGGAGCACCCGCGGCTCCAGCCTCTCCCGTGACGTGTGGAAGGCGCTCGCCTCGGTGGATCTCGTCCAGAAGGCGCTCTTCAGGACGCGTCCCCGCGAGGCCCGCCCCGGCCTGGCCGACCTGGCATACGCGGACTCCCTGGCGGATCTGGAGCTCGCCTTCGAACGGGGGGGCGGGGGCGAGGCGAAGAAGGCCCTGGAGCGCTCCCGCGAGCGCTTCCACGAGGCCCTGGACGGGCCCTGGCGGACCCGTCCCGCGCCGCGCGGCGGGGCGAACGGGCGCGGGAACGGACGCCTGCCCGAAATCCCCGCGGTGGGGCTCGTCGGGGAGATCTACGTGCGGTCCAACGACTTCGCGAACGAGTTCGTGGCGCGTCGCCTGGAGGCCCTGGGCGCCGAAATCAAGGCCCCCCCGTTCTGCGAATGGATCCTCTATACCGGTTTCGTGAACAACATGCGCGCGAGACGCGGAGGACACCTCAAAAAGCGCATAAAGACCCGCCTTACCCTGATGGTCCAGGACTGGGAGCTCTCGCGCCTGGCCGCCGCCTTCGACGGCTTCTTCCCGGACGGCGCCAAGGAGCCCCCGGTGAAGGAGGTGATCAGGCTCGGCGAGAGCTTCCTGGACAGGGCCTTCCAGGGGGAGGCCATCCTCTCGCTGGGCAAGGCCGTGGAGCTCTACCGCCACGGGGCGCGGGGCGTCGTGAACATCATGCCCTTCACCTGCATGCCCGGCATGGTGGTGGGGGGCCTCTCCCCCCGCCTGAGGGACATGTGCGGGGGCCTCCCGCTCCTGAACCTCGCCTTCGACGGGCAGAGCCAGACCAACACCCAGGCCCGCCTGGAGGCCTTCATGTACCAGGTTTCGCATTTCGCGAACCCGAATTCACGCCCGGAGGCGTGAGGGGGACCCCGGGAGGCCGCCGTCTCGAACGAGTCCGGCCTCCCCGAGCCCTTTTCCCCGCGCGCTTCCGGGCGCCCCGGCACCGCGCCGCGCGCCGGACCGGGCTTCGGAACCGCCCGCCGGGGGCAATCCCGGCCGCCGCGCCCCGACCGGACGTCGGGCGCCGGGGAACCCGGACATCGGCGTCCGGGGCCCGTCAGGCCTTCAGATCCCCTACCGCCCGGCCGCGAAGGCCACAGGGCCCCGGGGACCGGAGGCAGGGGCGGCGGGCGGCGCAAATCCCCTCTCTTAAGGAGACACGGTGGACAAGATTCTCATCAACGCGGCCGACCCGGAAGAATGCCGGGTCGCCATGCTGGACACCCGAGGGATGCTCCAGGAGTACTACACGGACTCGTCCCTGAAGCAGTTCGGGCTGAACAACATCTTCAAGGGCGTGATCCACAACATCGAGCCCGCGCTTCAGGCGGTGTTCGTGAACTTCGGCACGGAGCGCAACGGATTCCTGCAGCTCGGCGACATCCACCCGGAGTATTTCCTGGACGACTCCCCGCCCGGACGCAACCCCGACATCAGGAGGCTCCTCAGGAAGAACCAGCAGCTCCTGGTCCAGATCATCAAGGAGCCCTCGGCCATCAAGGGCGCGGCGCTCACCACGTTCATCTCGCTCGCCGGGCGCTTCGTCGTGCTCACCCCCGGCCGGGCCCACGTGGGGGTGAGCCGCAAGATCTATAACGAGCGTGAGCGTTCGCGTCTCCGCTCCATCTCCGAGAGCCTGCCCGTGCCCGAGGGCTGCGGCTACATAATCCGCACCGTGGCCGAGGAGCGCACCAAGGAGGAGCTGGCCGAGGACCTGAACCAGGTCTACGGGCTCTGGGAGGACATCCGCCGCCAGAGCCAGACCGCCTACTCGCCCTCCCTAATCTACCGCGAGCAAGACCTCGCGATAAAGATCCTCCGCGACCACTACACCACCGACTGCAACGAGATAATCGTGGACCAGCAGGAGGTCTTCAAGTCGGTCCAGGACTACATCAAGACCATCGCCCCCGGCCAGGAGGGCAAGGTCAAGCTCCACACCGAGAAGCGGCCCATCTTCGCGCGGCACCAGCTGGAGCAGCAGCTGGAGACCGTGCATCAGCCTTCGGTGAGGCTCAAGAGCGGGGGATCGATCGTCATCTCCCCGACCGAGGCCCTCGTCTCCATAGACGTGAACTCCGGCAAGGGCACCCGGGAAGGCACCCTGGAAGACACCGCCTACATGACCAACCTCGAGGCCGCCGAGGAGGTGGCCCGCCAGCTGAGGCTCAGGGACCTGGGCGGCGTCGTGGTCGTCGACTTCATCGACATGCGCGAGGAGAAGCACCGCCGCGACGTGGAACGCCGCTTCCGGGACGTCGCCCGCGCCGACAAGGCCAAGATGGACTTCGGGACCATCTCGAAGTTCGGGCTTCTGGAGCTCACCCGCCAGCGGCTCAGGCCCCCCATCGAGGCCGGCATCTACACGGTCTGCCCCCACTGCCGGGGCAAGGGCCAGGTCTACACCCCCGAGAGCGCGTCGATCGCGTTCCTCAGGCAGGCGGCCCAGCTCCTCTCCATGAAAGGTTCGCTCGGCGTGCTCAGGGCCAAGATCAACCAGGAGGTGGCCGACTACCTCCTGAACTACAAGCGCGCGGAACTGACCGGCATGGAGGAGAGGCTGGGCACCAAGGTGGTCGTGACCGGCGATCCGTCCTTCGCCCCCTCGCATTTCGAGATGACCCAGGAGAGGCGGGCCCCGGAGCACGAGATCCTGAAGCCCGGCCAGGTGCTCAAGCGCCCGGAGTTCGAGGAGGACAACAGCAGGCGCGCGCCTTGGGCCGGCGCCCCCAAAAGGCCGGACTTCGCCGGCCGCAAGCCCCGCCGCGGCGGGCGCGGCGCCCGTCCCGGACCCGGCCAGCCTTTCCGGGCCGTAGGCGAATGACCGGCCCGGCAACGGCCCCCGCCTCGCCGGCCTTCGCCGCATCGGCCTTCGCCGCGCTAGCCCTTGCCCTGTCCGCCGGTTGCGCGGCCGTGCCCTCCGGCCCGCCCGAGGCCCTGGCAGCGGATTTCCCCGAAAGGCGGGTGATCCTTGTCTTCGAGGACGAGAGATCCTTCCGCCCCCTGTCCGGCAGGCGGGTGAGGATCCTCCTCTCCCGACCCGCCGCCCTGGTGAGCCCCGCGAACGGCCTGGCCGTGACCGGCCCCGAAGGCTCGGTGGAGGTGGTCTACCGCCCGGTCGCCGTCTACGACCGTTCCGCGCTCGCCGCGGGCGACGTGGTGGCGGACTTCCCGGCAGTCCTGTTCGTCAGCATGGAGGCGCCGGACGGGGAATTCGAGTGGCAGGTGGACGACACCGTCTCGTTCGCCCGCTACCGTGACCCGCTTTACCAGGGCCTGGACCGCGATCCGGACCCCGGGCCGGCCTACGTGAACCTGTTCCTGCCCTAGCCCGAGCCGCCTCCGTTCACCGATGATCCTTCCAGTGCCGCGATGGATCCGAAACGCCGCCAAGGGCAGGGAGCGTCCCGCAGGCCTCCTCAGGCCCTTCGGGCCTTAGGCTCTCCCCTAGGCATGCGGGGCCCAGAAGCGTCTCAAGAGCCCTTCAAGCCATGGTGCCTCCCGGAAGCCTCCGCGCCCCGAAGCGTCCCCAAGGTCTCATTTCTGGCTCCGGGACCTAACGTGTCCTCCGTTCCGTCCCCGCGGTGCCCATCTTGTCATGAAGCCTTCTGTGTGGGCCTCCGCTTGCCTGGAGCCTCCCGCCACCTCTTGGCTTGCCTTTTCGGAGCCTGCCCGGCGGCGTTCTTCGAGCCCATAGCCTCCCGCAGGCCTCTCCTTTGACATGGACCCTCACACGGGCCTCTTTCGGGCCCCGAAGCCTCGCACGAGCCCCTTCGGGCCCTCTCTGGACCTTCACACGGGCCTCTTCGGTCCCCGGAGCCTCACACAGGGGCTCTTTCGGGCCCCGGCCTCGGAGCCTCACACGGGCCGCCCGCTTGCCCTGCAACCTTCCGTCCATGCCCTTTCGCGGCAACCGTAGCCCGCAAGCCTTTTCTCGCTCCCCCTCTTTCCGGCGCATGCCCTACGCTGCGCCGCCGGGCGCGTAGCGCTCCCGCGCGCCCTACCGGGCCGACGGCTCCGGCGCCTGACCGGACGCCATTCACGCGCCGCGTCCCTGCGCGGCCGCGAGGTGAGAAAATGCTTTTCCACGAGCTTCACGCCCTTCTGAAGTCGCGCTTCTCCCTGGAGCCCGACACGGTCGACATCCCGGAGACCGGCCAGAGGGTGGCGAACTTCACGTTCCGCTCGGCCGCGGCAGATCTCCTGGAGAACGCCAGAAGCGGGGCTCCCGCGCCGGTCACCGGCGACAGCCCCGAGGACGCCTCGGACCGCGAGAGCCTGAACAAGGTCGCCCTGGCCAGGGACTCGGAAATCACGGAGAACATAAGCTTCCGCTACCCGCTCCTGTACCCTGCGGGGGCCCCCGACGCCCGAGGCGTCGTAATCCTTCTGCACGGCTTGAACGAGCGCAACTGGACGAAATACCTCCCTTGGGCCTCGGAGCTCTGCTCGCGGACGGGCCGCGCGGTGCTCCTCTTCCCCCTGGCCTTCCACATGAACCGGGCGCCCGCGTCCTGGAACGACTCGCGGCTCATGCACCGGGTCTCCCGCTTCAGGACAAGGCTCCATCCCGAGGCGCTCCACTCGGCCCTGTCCAACGCAGCCATCAGCGTGAGGCTCTCCGCCGACCCATCCCGCTTCTTCTGGTCCGGGCTCCAGACTTATCGGGACGTCTACGACCTGGCCAGGCTCATCCGGGACGGTCGCCACCCGCTCGTGGCCGCCGGGGCCTCGGTTGATCTCTTCACCTACTCCATCGGGAGCTTTCTGGGGGAGATTGTCCTATGCGCCGACGAGGAGGGGCTCTTCTCGCGCTCCCGGCTCCTGTCGTTTTGCGGCGGGCCGGTCTTCAACCGGCTCTCCCCCGCCTCCAAGTTCATCGTGGACTCCGTTGCCAACGTGGATCTGTACTCCTTTATGGTCGAGCACCTGGAAAGCCACATGCGCCGGATACCCGAGCTCGGGCGCCAGCTTTCTGGAGAGACCGGCGAGGCGGGACGCTGGTTCAAGGCCTTCCTGAACTACCGCGAGGGCATGGAGCTCCGCGATGCCCGCCTCCGCGAGCTCTCACCCAGGATATCCGCCGAGGCTCTCAGGGGCGATCAGGTCGTGCCGCCGTACGAGGTCATGAACACCCTGCAGGGCTCCTCCCGCGATATCCCGATCCCCGTGAGCGTCCTTGCCCCCCCCTACCCCTGCCGCCACGAGGACCCCTTCCCTGCCGTAGCGGGGAAATGGGCCGGGGAGGTTGACGCGACCTTCCGGGAGGCCTTCGCCCGGTTCGCGGCGTTTCTCGGCTAGCGGCGGGCCCGGCCAGACCCGGGCCGGGACTTGCCCGGGCAGACACGGGGCCATTCCTGCCAGCGATTCGTTGCCGCCAGGACCCGCGATACGGTACTTGCCCGGCCCGGAACCGGCCATGCCCGAGCCGCGGCATATGCCCGGATCCTTTGCGGCGGCCTTGCCGTTTGAATCGGAAGGCGCGATGATCTATCTTGAGTGAACCGGAAGCCTGACCTTTTCCGGGATCTTGCGGCCCCCTCGCCCGTCGGCATCCCGCCCGTCCCGCGCCTTCCGCCAGCAAATCCTTATAATCAGGCCTTAGCGACGCGAGGCGGGGTTCCGGCCCCGCCTCAAGCCGTACCGCGCCGCGTTTCAAGGTTCACGGCATTTCGCGATGCCCTTCGTCCCTTTCCCGGCGCCACGGCGTTCGCCGGGCATTCCGGCGTTTTCCACGCACGCGGAGGCGTTCCGTTCGCTCCCGGTAACCTCCGCCTTCCGGCAACGCCTGACCTTTTGGACCTTGCCGTCCCCAACAGCGCCTTTCCGGTCGTTGAAGGCTGCCTGCGAGCCACGACGGCGGCCTTGGGACATCACGGCGGCCTTCGGGCCATGACGACGGCTTCACGGACATCACGGCGGCCTTCGGGCCGTGGCGACGGCTTCACGGACATCACGGCGGCCTTCGGGCCGTGGCGACGGCCTCACGGTTATTACAGCGTCCTTTGAGGCCAATCCTGACCTTCCGAACAGGTTTTCCGGGCTTTCGGCCCGCCCTTCATCTCTTCAGAATGGTGAGACATGCAGACCAACGTGGGCTTACTCGGCTACGGGACCGTAGGCGCCGGGGTGGCGAAGATAATCTCCTTGGAGGATTCCCTTTTGAGCCAGAAGGTGGGCTGGCCGCTCAAGCTCGCCAAGGCCGTCGTGCGCGACCTCTCCGGCCGCCGCGGCTTCCCGGCCCCGCCGGGCCTCCTCACCCGGGACCCCGGCGAGGTGGTCGGCAATCCCGGCATCCAGGTGGTGGTGGAGGTGATGGGGGGCCTGGAGCCCGCGCGGACGCTGGTCCTGAAGGCCCTGGAGTCCGGCCAGCACGTGGTCACCGCCAACAAGGCGCTTCTGGCGGTGCATGGCAGGGAGATCTTCGAAGCGGCCGCGAGGTCGGGCCGCGAGATTTTCTTCGAGGCGGCGGTGGCTGGCGCGATACCCGTCATCATGACCCTCAAGGAGGGCCTTGCCGCCAACCGCATCCAGAGCGTGGCCGGCATCCTGAACGGCACCACCAACTACATCCTCACCTCAATGTCCAAGGGAGGGGCCACCTTCGCGGAGGCCCTGAAGGAGGCCCAGGATCTGGGCTATGCCGAGGCGGACCCGACCATGGACGTGGAGGGAACGGACGCCGCCCACAAGCTCATCCTCCTGACCGCCCTGGCCTACGGGGTGCTCCCCACCCTGGACGACATCCGGGCCGAAGGCATCACGCGGCTCGCCCCCGCGGACTTCGCGTTCGCGGAGGAACTGGGCTACGTGATAAAGCTCCTGGCCACCGCCGCCTCCAACCCCGAGGACGGTCTCCTGGAAGTGAGGCTCCAGCCGACCATGATTCCCCGCGGCCATCTGCTCGCGGGGGTGAGCGGCGCCATGAACGCCGTCATGATCAGGGGCCACGCTTCCGGCGACATCTTCCTTTCGGGCGCCGGCGCGGGCATGATGCCCACCGCCTCCGCGGTGGTAGGAGACATCGTGGAGATCGCCCGCCTCGCGAACTCCCGGTCCGGCATCACGAAGCCGTCCCTGGGCTGGCACAGCCTCAAGGCCGAGACCGTGAAGCCCGCAGGCGACATCAGGAGCCGGCACTACATCCGCTTCTCCGTCCACGACCGCCCCGGCGTCCTCGCGGCCATCGCCGGCGCCCTCGCCCGCCACGACGTGTCCATCGCCCAGGTAATCCAGAAGGAGGCCGACCCCGGCACCGGGCAGGTCTACCTGGTCATGCTCACTCACGGCGCCCGGGAGAGGAGCCTCCGGGCCGCCCTGGACGAGGCGGAGTCCCTGGAGAGCACCATGGGGCCGGCCATGGTCATCAGGGTGGAGGATTTCGCGAGGTCCTGAAAGCCCCGCGGACTTCGTCCCGCAATCGCCTCGAGCCCCGAACCCTTCATGCCCCCGGCGCCGCAATCCGCCGCAATCCGCCGGACTCCGCCCTGACATCCTCCGGATTGGCGCGACCGCGGGAGTCCAGCCCGGCAGCCGTTGCGGCATCCAAGCCCGCGGCAAGCGTTCCCTCACGGCAGGATGCAAGACCGACGGGCCACGGATCCGACGGACCGTCCGAAAGGACATGTCCGAGAGGCGCCTCAAGCGAAGATCCCGAGCGACTTCCCCGAAGACCGGCGGAAGGCGCCCCGGGATCGGCGGATTGCTTCGCCCCGGTCGTTCGGCAACCTTGGAAACCGCCGAGGACGGCGGGACGCCACGGCCGAGTCAAGGGCAGACGTCACGTCCGGCGGCGCAACCTCGGCCCTGGCACAGGCCGAGGCAGTCCGGCCGGGCTATTTGCCGACGCCTTGGAGTCCGCGCGCCTAATGCCGGAAGGCTCCGGCCCTGCGAAACCTAAAGTTCGCGCGGGACTCGGCCTCGGGATGACGCTCCCGTCGGCGTCCTTGGCAGGTCCGGGCCACCGCTCCCGTCCTCCGCGCCTGCCGGATGAGGTTCTCTTCGGCCTCGAAGGCGAAACTCTCCTCCCCGACTCAAGGCTCGACGGAAACGGCACGAAAACAACGCGCGGAAAACCCGGGGACGGCAATCCTGCATTTCTCACGGAGAGAAACGCTTCGGTAAACGTTCATGCCCGCGATCCTGGCCCGCTGATCGGTGATGGACCTTTTGAGGAAGAACCTGCCTCGCGAAATCAGAATCTTTCCGGAAACGGCCACTTTCGGCCGCAGTACATCACACGGCTTGCCGCATCACGGCAAGCCGACCATGGGGACAACAACCGGTTTCTCTGAAATGCCGCTCGCCCTAACGGAATTCTAGCCGCTTCTTCCGTAGCATGCGTAGTTTTGCGCCTCCAAGCCATCAACAATGACATTTTCGAAAACGACATGACGGACGAATCCGGCGATCCGACATCGTCCGACTATAAACAGTGAGCCGCTCGGGAATGGCTAACTGAAATCTGCTGAAATATGCATATTTACAGCCTCAGAATATCATTTTAGTCTCCATCTGAAGTAGTTTGTGGCTTTCCGACCTATACCGGCACTTGATATTGGCCAACAGCATAGACGGCATTCACCTCGGCCACGCGCTTTTCATGATAAGTCCGCCGCCGTAATCGATCTCGGCGTCAAGGCACACTTTTATGAGCGAGTAAAACGCTACCCCGAAAATGACGCTTGCGACAGGTGACAATGACATTCAGGAATTTGTCGCCAAGGGCGCGGTCTACATCTCCTGACAAGGCCAATGAGGTTAGGGAAAACCATTCTTATCGGCATTATCGAGAATATTCCGCTCGGCAGACCGGATCTTTCCGATGGATGTCACATCCGCTGACCTCAAAGCGAACTCGAACGGGAAAGCTCGCACGCCATCAGACCGGACCTGAGCACATGCGGCAGAAAAGCCGACGCGCTGGAATATGACCTGCCGGAAGACATCTTCGCCATCGGTAAATCGTACGGCATAGACATCAACGGGAGAACTGGCGGCAAAGCCATCTCATAACTCATAAAGACATTTCACGGATCATGCAAGGAAATCCCCCTGAACGACGATGGCGATGATAGACATGCCGATATCGCCAAAGCGGCTGTCCTGTCGGCGAGTACGACTTCCCCCTAATCTCCGACGTCAGCGAAGCATCGAGGCCGGACGGGGCAGGGCATCCCTTCATGACTCCTTTGCGGCAATCGAGAGCGAATTCGGCAAGATACGATTCATGTTTGCGTCCGGCATCACGGCATTCCGGGGACTGACCGCTTATTCGGGATTCTACGGCGTGAGGGACATCACGTTCTACCATCGTTATTCGACGTTCCGCGGATTCACGGGAAAGGAGATAACTCATAATTTCGCTGAATTCATCGAATCAGCGCCCAAAATCCGGATGACGACCGGCCGCATGGATCCAGAGGCGACCGAGAGCGATCTGTTCGATTCGATCATGAAACGGCACGGCGGCTACAGCCGGGACGGAAAATCGACCGTGATCGGCCCGGAATCGATTTTGAATCTTATTGATTCCAAGGTCTTCAAAAGATACCGGTACGATACGGGCGGCCCTGATTTCCCGGAACAGTTGCGACCGCGCGACGACGACTTTTCCGATCCGTTCGACAATATCACGTCATTCAAAAGCAGACTGCCTTCATCAGAAGCTGACACCATGTCGCCGCTCTCAACTCTATTGAGGGCAGGATACCTGACCATCGGCAGAATAGCGCACGTCGGAGTCGATGTCGACGCCGACGAACCGGATTCCAGCATTCCGGTGGACGCCGCCCCTCAGGACGGCAAGCCGGGTCGCGACGTCCCCCGAAATCCCGACACGGATGGCCATGAGCCGGATGACCGCGATCCCGGACCCGCCGACCCTGCGGACAGTGGACCGGAACCCCATGGCCCGGAGAAATTCGGCATGGGGGATGACGAGTCAAAGTTGACGTCTACATCCTGACCGTCCCTGACATGGAAGTGAGGAATTCGCATGCAGGCGACTGCCTGATCCCGAGACCGTTCCCCAAAATTTCCGAAGGCGACAGAATCCGCATCGCAAAGCGCTGCCGGGATTTTCCCGAAGACTTTCGTGAACGCGATGCCGAAGAGGCATCAAGGCTCCTGTCTTGCATCTTTCCCGCCATACCCCGCCTGACACGTGAGGAAAGGGGGCAGTCCCGGGAATCGCTCTGCGCGTCCCGCCTGCTCCCGGTCTGATACTGCGCCGATGCCGTCATGGTGACACCGGAGGCGAGCGGCAGCGGCGGGGACGCGGATTTCGTCCGGACGACGCGCGGCGGGAAAGTCTTCGTTATGGAGACGAAACACTGCGATATCGGCGCCCCCTCCAAAAGCGACGAGGTCGGTCAACCGTCCGACGGTTCCGCCAGCGCGACTTCGCTGGAGCGAGCCATATGGCATGGCATCGGCGCTCCCGTTCGGAAGAGGAAGGCAGAACACGATGAAATGGTCGCGAGGCTTCCGGACGATGGCGTGGGGCGCGCGTCAAGGCAGATATCCGGGAAATGTTACGCACCGCCTTATCTAGGGCTAAGGAAATGGTCATCATGGAAGCCATGTCCGTGACAGGCAGGACAAACGTGAAGATTGATTCCACGGCAAAAACCCTCCCCATCGACAGAGAAGCGGAACGCTATCCAGCCATCGCATTGGCACCCTTGCACTTAAACCTTTAACCACCGCCTTTCTGGCGCAACCTTTACCCAGCACTCTGCCCTCAAATTGCTACCTGGAGGTGAGGGTGAAGGTTTTTCAATGGAATCAAGATTATCCGCGGACATGCTGTATAATTTGATGAGCCGCACCGTGTCCGTACGGTCGCCTTGGACTGGCTTCGTCCCCCGGTCTTAGCCTCAGCGAGGATGAGGATGAGGATGAGGATGAGGATGAGGATGAGGATGAGGAGAAGGCAAAAAGTTCCCGATATCGGCGGAGGTGACCGGACAACCGCATTTTCCCTTTCTCCGCCTTCCTATCCGGACCTACATCATGAATCCTTCGTCCACATGATTACGGCGACGTCAGGGCTATCGCCGCCCGAAGCGGGCGAAATCCGGCTCCCCCTCCCCCTATCAATGGCGGACGGAAGCCTGGCGACCTCGCGCTCCCTAAGGCTCGCCGCATGCCATTCACCGTTTCCGGAAGAGAGGGGCGGCGGGCCCCCGCCTGCCGCAGGTTCCAGGCCCCAGAGGCCCGCGAGGCTTTGCCTATGACCGAGACCATTACCTGCCCAGGATGCGGGTCCGCCATCGAGCCTGATCCGTCCGGAGAGGAGCTCGTCTGCCCCAAATGCAACACCTCCATCCCCAACCCTGAGGGAGAGGGACAGGAACCCGACGCCGCCGCGTCCGCCGCCCTGGCCGCAGACAGGGTGGCGGAGGAGGCGTTGCCGCGCCTTTCGGGGCTGACCGCCGACTCGGAAGAGGCTATTGACGCCGCTTCCGCGCAAAAAGCTCCCATCATCGCCGACAGGGCCAAGGGCTCGGTATCCGCGCAGGAAACCTCACGCGCCGCGGACAGGGCCCAGGGCACGGTGCCCGCGCCGACGGCTCCCCTCGAAGACTACGGGACCGCAGGCGGGGACTCACAGGATTGGTCGCCTCACGAGGCGGACAAGGCGGACGCGGCAGACAAGACGGACGCGGCATCCGAATCGACGACTTCCGACGGCGCCCGTAAAGCCCCTGAACCGGCATCCTCCCCGGAAGCTGCCCCGGTCGACCGCAAGGCCGGGGACACGGCATCCGAACCTGAACCTTCCGGCGATACCGACAGGGCCACCGAAACGGCGGCTAACTGTCCCGGCTCCCTCCTGCCAACGGATGGGGACGGCATCGGGCAACCGACTCTCCACCCTGCGGACGCCCAGTCTGGCGGACCCGCTGACGAACCCGCGACGACGGCTCCCGACGATGAACCCGCGGCGGCGGCTCCCGACGACTGGCCGGACGCGGCCGAGAGCGAGGCGCTCGCCGAGGACGCGGCCTTCGCGTGGCGGGGACGCCGTGCGATGAGGTCATCGGATCTCGCTTCCGCCGAGGAATGCTTCCGGAAGGCCGCTGAGCTCAACCCCGACAGCTACGAGGCCTGGAAAGGCCTGGCCGAATGCATCCTGCACCGGCCGGCCGGCGGGGTCTTCAAGGGCATCAGGATGATAGACTTCCTGAAGGCCGACATCGAACCCGAGTTCGTGGAAAGCGCCCTTCCCGCAGACGAGCGCGGGCGTCTCGGCTACCTCCGGCACGAGGCATCGGGGGCGATACTGGCCTGCGGCGCCCCGTCGGCGGAGACGCCGGCCGGGGAGATCGCGGCGGTCATCCTGGGCCCAACCGTCCACCGTTACGCCGGGTTCACTCTTCCGGGCGCCGAGCTCGCGGCGGGCGGGGGCCGCAAGGCGCTCCGCGAGTGGCAGGCCTTCAGGGACAGCTTCGCCGTGTCCCTGGACCCCTTGAGGACGCGGCTCGTGAACGCAGCCCGCCTGGCCCCCAAGGGCAAGGAGGCGGAGCTCGTGATGGAGTACGCCTTCCGATTCCTGGACCGCCCGCTCGCCATGGCGGACACCTGCGCGGGAGGAACCCACCGGACCCCGGACCGCAGGTGCTTCATCGCCTCAGCCGTCTACGGGGACCCGGATGCCCCGGAGGTCCTGACGTTCAGGCGCTTCAGGGACGAGCTGCTCCTGGGCTCCCCCGCAGGCAGGGCCGTAGTGAGGCTGTACTACGCCTTCAGCCCGCCGCTGGCGAGCCGCATCGCGAAGTCCCCCGCCTTGACACGCTTCACCCGTAGGGCGTTGGACGCGATCGCGAGTTTCCTTGACGCTTGACGCCCGGCTTGCCAGCTTGCCAGGCCTGCCAGCCTTGCGCTACGGCCTGCCAGCCTTGCATTGTCTGCCCGCCTGGCTTCCCTCAAACCGACGGAACAGCGTTCCCGTTCGCCTTCCGGAGAAAACCTTGGCTGCCGGGAGTGCCCCTCGACGTTTCACGTCCACGCCATGGGCCCGGCGCCTTGTCGCGGGGAGAAGGGCTTAGACGAGCCGACAACGAGCCGACAACGAACCGAAGACGACCTGAAACGTCGCGCCTTCCGTCGGCTCCCCTCGCCCCTTCGTCGGGAGGGCGCACGGAGAGGCAGACCGCGCGAAAGCCCGGCGCACCCGGTTCAGTTGTCGATCTCACCGTACAGACATCCGCAGTAGTTCTGCCGGAAGACGTCCAGCTTCTGGGAAAGCTCGCGTCCCTCCCTCCAGCCCTCGCGGAAATCCATATAAAGGAATGCCGGGCCGATCCCGGCGGCCGCCCGTTCCCCCGCCTCCCTTATCAGCTCGTGGCCCTGCTTGCGGCTGTAAAGGAGGGTCGAGGAGAAGGCCTCGATCCCGGCCTCGCGCGCCTTTCTGGCGGCCGCGAGGAGCCTCAGGCGGTAGCAGGCGGCGCAACGTTCCGGCCTGCGCGGGGACCGCGCCGCGACCTCCAGGAACCCGTCCGGGCGGTAGGGTTCCGAGACGTCCAGCGCGAGCGCGCATTCGCCCGCGAGGAAATCACCTCGGCGGGCGTGGAGGTACGCAAGCGCGTCCCTGCGGCGGCGGTATTCCGCGGCCGGATGGATGTTGGGGTTGTAGAACCAGAGGACGACCCGCGTCCTCGGGAAACGGGCGAAGATGGCCTTGAGCGTATAGACGGAGCATGGGGCGCAACAGGCGTGCAGGAGTAGGCTTTCCGGGGCGGCGTCGCCCGCGTCTCTCCCGCGCCCGGAGACGTCCGTGTCAGCGGAATCGGCGTCCGCGGCCTCCGGCCCTTCAGGCGCCCCCCGACTCACCAGTCGGCGCCCCCCCCGGAAGCGTCGGATTCGTCCTCCCCCACGAAGTACGTGAACCTGAATTCCGTGCCGCGACCGGGATCGGATTTCGCCGTTATCTCCCCCAGGTGCCGCTGGACCAGGGTCTTCACGATCGTGAGGGACACCCCCACGCCCACCTGGCCCTTGGTGGAGAAAAGGGGGTCGAAGACGCGACGCAGGACCTTGCCGTCCATGCCGCGACCGTTGTCGGAAACCTCGAAGACCAGGTACGGGCCCTCCCTTTCGGCCTTGACAGTGATCTCCGGGGACTCCCTGGCCGCCGTGAGCGACTCTAGCGAGTTCCGGAACAGTGCCTCCAGGACCGTGAAGAGATCCTCGAAGACCACCCGCTGGGGCGGGAGCGCGCGGGTGAGGTTCATAAACGACGTCCGCTCGGAGGCCGCCGTGAAGGCCGCGCGGTCCTCCGGCTGGGACTTGGAGGGATCCCTGGCGCACCGGTAGGCATCGTCCGCCACGCGGGAGACCAGCGCCTGCCTCGCCCCCTCGCGGCTTCCAGAGCGGCCCAGGGCCGACAGCCGGTCCAGCAGCTTCATTGCCGTCCGAAGCGCCTCCAGGGTGTCGGCCACGTACTCCCTGCGCTTCTCGACGGTCTGGGTCGGGCTGTCGAAGTCCAGCAGCCCCAGAAAGCCAGAGGCGGCAGAGAGGATATTCTTGAAATTGTGGTCCAGCCAACCCGCCAGCTCCACCTGGGCGTCAAGCCTTTCGGCATCGGCCTTGAACCTCCTCTGCTCCAGGTACTCCCTGTGCCTCCGGATGTAGCGTTCGGCCATGTCGGGGAGCTCGCGGTAGAAGTCCCCGGTCTTGACGACGTAGTCGAAGGCCCCCGAAATCATGGCCTCGCGGGCGATGTCCTCGCTCCCTATCCCGGTAGCGACCACCCCCAGGAAGTCCGGGTCCACCTTGGCCAGAGCCTTCAGAAGGCCTATGCCGGTCCCGTCCCCCAGATAGAAGTTGATGAAGACGAGATCCGCCTTGCGCTCCTGGTAGATGGCCATGGCATCGGTCTGCCCGTCGGTCGCGCGGGTCTCGAAGCCCGCCGAAGCCAGGGTCTGCGCCACGTACTCCGCCGTGACCATGTTGATTTCTGCGACAAGTACCAGAGTCAAGATTCCCCTCCCGCGGGGAAAGGCACAGAGCTGCCCGGACGGGCCATGGGCCGATGGCCGCCGGGCACGGCGAAAAGGCGACTGATGCTTGAAAAGCCCTTTCGTGAGCGGGTGAGCGCACGGGGGGCGGCAGGACGGGCCGCGCGGTTTCCGGGCTTCCGGGCTTTCGGACATCGGGCTTCGGGTGCCGGGAGAAGGCCTCGACGCGGCAACCATCCTCAGGCCGCAATGGTACCCTGTCGGGCTCGCGGCGACCCCGGAAGAAATCTAGCAGGAATCGCCAAAAAGTTAAAGCCTGAAGCCGTGCGGCGACCGGATCCGCCAATCCGGAGCGGGACAAGGCGGCATCTGAATGTTCCGGAAACCTTGACGGGCCGCGAGCTCGCGGATCCCGGACCTCGCTCGCGCGCGCCGGTGCGGCGCGGGTCGGACGCCACGGCCGATCGGCCCGATACCGACGGCTCCCGACGGCGGGACGTGAAGATCCCATCGGGCGGCGCGAAGATCCTCCGTCTGCCGGAAGCCGCCCAATCCGTTCCGGTCCTGCCCTCGGCCAACGTTGTCCGGACCCGCCTGAAACATGGGGCCGGGACACGCGGCACGGACGCTTCCGCGCAAGGCCATCCCGACGGACCGGGCCAAGCCTTACGGGTTCTTTTTCGGGCAGCGGGTTCGGCGCCCGGAGGATCGCGTCAAGCCGACGCGAGGATGTCGGCGGACGCTAGGCCCTTCGCCCTTGCAGAGTAGCGGGGGCCGGGCAAGCTGACGATGGTCCGGCTGTCCTGGCCAGGGACCGCGGGCCATACGCGGGCCGACCGCCGCATGTCTGGCTCCTTGCGGGTCCGGAGCGGCGCGACCGCGCTCCTCAACCCCGCTTCCCCTTTTTCCCGGAGCGTTGCCTGCCGTTCCCCGCCTTGGCCGTCCTGGGCGGACCCGGAGGCCTCGCGGCTCCGCCGGAAGCCCGCCTTTCGGCGCCGAAGGCATCGAACAGGGCGCATCGCATGAGCCACAGGATACCCGCCACCACGAACACGTCGGCGAGATTGAAGGCGGGCCAGTGGTAGTCCCCCCAGTGGAGGTCAAGAAAGTCCGTGACCGCGCCGTGCCTCAGCCGGTCGTGGATGTTCCCGAGCGCCCCGCCCAGGACGGCCCCCAGCGAGACCAGCGCGGAACGGTCGCCGGCTCCGGCCCGCCTGTAGAACCAGGCCAGCGGAAGCATGGCGAGGAGGGCCAGGATCGTCATCTTGAGCCCCTGGCCGTCCCCGGAAGCCGCGAACAGGCTGAAGGCCGCCCCGCGGTTCTCGACCAGGACCAGGCTGAAGAACGGCGTGATCTCCCGCATCTCCCCCGACGCGAGGGCGCCCGTCGCCAGGAGTTTGGCGCCCAGATCGAGGGCGAGCGCTAGCGCCGCGGAGACGAGCGTCCAGCGGGCCTTTGTCGGATCGAATCTCAACTGCCGCCTAGTTCAGGGCCGTCAAATCCTTGAGGGCCGCGAGCTTGGGGTCGAGCTTCTCCAGGATCGGCAGGAAATCGGTCTTCCTCAGGCCCAGGATCTCCCAGGCCCGGGCCGAGACCGGCGGGACCATGTCGTCCCCGGCGTGCCCGAACCCCTTGGCGCGGACTATGATGTCCGCCATATGCACGATTGCCGTCCATTCGGGCTTCAGGACCGCCTTCTCGGGGCGGTGATGGAGCCGCATGGGCTCGGCTATGCTCTCGGGCAGGTTCCAGTGCTCCGCCAGCCACTGGCCTATCTCCGCGTGGTCGAAATCCAGCACCTGGGCCTCGGCCTCGTAAAAGCAGACGTCGTCGGCCTCCACCTTCTCCTGGACCAGGCGCATCTCCGCAGGCAGGTTCAGGGCCAGCACCACCTTGCCCAGATCATGCAGGAGCCCGGCCACCAGTACCTCCTCGGCATCGTCCCGGCCCAGATGCGCGGCTATCACGCCAGATGCGGCCGCGCAGCCGATGGAGTGCTCCCAGAGCCCGGCCATGCTCTTCTGAATCATGTCGAAGACGCTGGAGGTGAGGACCAGGCCCTTCACGACCTCGAATCCCAATATGACCAGGGCCTGGGAGATGGAGCTTATCTTCCGGGACATGCCGAAGAAGGCGCTGTTGGCCATCCTCAGGACCTTCGCGGAGAGCACCTGATCCTGGGCGATGAGCCTGCCCACCTCGGCGACCGAGGTCTCCGGGTTCTCGACGATGCGGGAGATCTTGGCCACGATGCCGGGCACGGTGGGGAGGTTCTTGATGCGCCTCACCTCCTTCTTCGCCTGCATCCTGTCCTGAACGGTCACGGAATCCGCCGCCATCCTGAAATACCCCCGCTAGCTGTCCTTGCCCGCGGCGGGGCCTGCGGGGCCCCGCCCGGACTTCCCCCCCCGCCCGGACGCCCGCGCGCCGCGCGCGCCCGGGGCGGCGTCCTCGGCGGCAAGCCTCGGCAAGGGCGGGGCGTCTTCCTTCATCTCAATCACCGTTCCGGGCCCGATACCCGGCGCCGCCCCGGAATCGGCATCCCCGGCGGATTCGGCATCGGCCGCCGCGTGGGCTTCAGGCGGCTCGGGGTCGCGGGCAAGCTCCAGGAACTCCAGGGCCTTGTCACGCTCCTGCTCGGACATGAAGATGAGCGTCCGCCTCAGGGCGGTGAGCACGGGCGAGTCCCCCGCTCGCCTGAAGGCGCGGGATATCCGGTCCAGCTCGACCCGGTGCTCGGCCAGGATGTCCTCCTCGGTCCTCTGCTCGGCCTCCTCGATCACCACGGTATCGATGTTCATGCGGCCCAGCATGCGGATAAGGCCTTCGGTTATCTCCGAGGACCTGCTCGCCAGGAGCACGCCGTCCTGGCGGGTTATCTCCTCCGCCAGGATCTGGCCGGGACGGGCCTGGTCGACGGCTATGCGCTTGGCCACTGGGATCCTCCGGGGCACCCTCCTGGGGCAAGGCCCCTTGCCCGCGAAGCCGGTCTGGATCTCCGGCATCGGGTATAGTAACATGAGAGCGACAAGGTGCCCCACCGGAACCCTGTACGGGCATCATGCCCGAACCCCCGCCTCTCTGAAGCGTTTCAGCCATTATAGCACCCGGCATCCCTTTTTCAACCGCAGTCCCGCCCGTTCCGGGGCGACCACGATCGCGGGAGCGAGCGCGGGGTTCGTTACCGTTCGCCTTTCCCCGGCCCCGGCGCCTGCGGCATACTTGCCCCGCCGCCTCGCGAGTCCCGGTCACGCGGGTGACGCCAGGTCGGACACCGTGCCTTATCGCTGGCCGAT
Source organism: Deltaproteobacteria bacterium (assembly GCA_031263485.1). GTDB lineage: Bacteria > Desulfobacterota > Desulfarculia > Adiutricales > Adiutricaceae > JAIRZX01. The sequence goes on from JAISFS010000291.1 coordinate 38,450, forward strand.
GCGCCCGACATGCATCGCCGCATGCCGCGCCGGCCCGCTTTCCTCGTCGGCCCGCATGCCGCATCGGCCCGCTTGCCTCGCAGACCCACATGCCTCGCAGACCCGCTTGCCTCACAGCATACCGCATCGACCCACAAACTTTGCCGCATGCCGCGCCGACCGGCATGCCATGCCGCGCGCCCGCGCGACGGATCCCGAAGGAGCCAGGGCCCGCTCGGCCCGCCATATGAACCTCACCTGCGAAACGTGCGGGGCGGATATCCCCTCCGATCTCTGCCCCAACTGCAAGGAACCCGCCCCACTGTGGGCGAAGTTCTGTCCCTTCTGCGGCAAGACCCTGACCTCGCCGCTCTCCAAGACCCAGGCGAAGAAGAAGCGCCGCCTTTGCTCCGACGATTCCTGCATCGGCATCATAGGCCCCGACGGACGCTGCGTCGTCTGCGGCAAGCGTCCCTAGCGCCCACAAGGGGCCGGTCCCAGCTGCCCCAAGCCCATCCGGAGAGTCTATGCCCGCCTTACTAATAATCGGACTGGTGATCATCCTGGGCGGCGGCGTGCTTTTCGCCGTCTGGTTCGAGTACCTCTGGGAGCTCATCAAGGCCATCCTGCCCCTGACGCTTATCGGCGTGGGCGGCGTCATCGCATATTTCGGCTGGGAGGAGAAGAAGGACAGGAAGGGGGCCTTCCTGGACTTCTCGTCCCCCACGGAGGCCAGCCGCTACCAGGCCGAGGCCCTGGCATACCAGGAGAAGATTAACGGCTTCAACGAGGACGCCGCAGCCGCGGATCCCGCGTCATACGGAGACCCCGGCGAGACACGGGCCGCCGGACCGGCCCGGGGTCACGCCGAGGGGACGGCGACCCGTATCGAGATCCGGGACGCGTCCTCCGCGGCGGTCGCCGAAGCCGCCCAGACCCCTCCGGACGCCGAAATCCAGTGGCCTGCGGACGCCGACCAGGCGTCTGAGGACGCCGAGGTCCAGGCGCCCCTGACCGATGGAGGGGCCTTTGAGGACCCGGAGAGCCGACCCGCCGACGATCATCGTCGGGACACGGATGGCGAGGCCGCCGAGGACCCTCGGGACGAGCCGATCCAGGTGGACGAGTCCATCCAGGGAAACGATATCATTGACCTCCAGATCCAGGTGGGCGAAGGCCCGGACCGGGAGGTCGCCGCTGTCGGAGAAGCCGCCGGGACCGGTCCCGAGGGTTCCGGGGACGCCTGAGCCCCCGGCCCGTGAAAGCCAAGCCTCCGGACTCCCCGCTCCCGTCCGTTTGCGACCGGACGGTACCCCCGGACGCGAGTGCCCTCCGGAGCGTCCAGGGGCCATAAAAGCGCAATTGGCGTTGACATTTTCCCCGATTTCAGTAAAATCCCTTCTTGCGCGGTAGATGGCCCCCTTCTGGGCTGCGGAGGCCGCCAGGACATTTTCCTCAGTAGCTCAGTTGGTAGAGCAGGTGGCTGTTAACCACCGGGTCGGCAGTTCGAGTCTGTCCTGAGGAGCCAATGCTAATTTTCGGACTTTTCTGATGTCCGCCCAAAACGTTCTAAACCCGGCTGAATTCTTAGGGATCAGCCGGGTTTTCTTTTGTGGCGTCAGCCGGATCTATACCGTTAACAGACCGGGGAGTATGGCAGCCATTCGGCATATGACGGCATGTT